>NZ_CP018616.1:2713854-3027709 GCF_002849855.1 Vibrio azureus | reverse complement strand
CTGCTATTTTAGGTTTTATTGCATTGGGTGGTGCATTTGGTGCCTGTTCCCGTTACTTAGTTTCTGAACTTTGTGTCATGCTACTTGGTCGAGGCTTTCCGTACGGTACGCTTACGGTAAACGTTGTTGGTTCGTTTATTATGGGCCTACTGATCGCTGCATTTGAGACAGAACTGCTGACTACTGACCCATGGCGTCAAATCATTGGTTTGGGCTTTTTGGGGGCACTCACGACCTTTTCTACCTTTTCGATGGATAACGTGTTGCTTATGCAGCAGGGCGCTTTCTTAAAGATGGGACTAAACGTTGTGCTGAATGTCGTATTAAGCATTTCTGCAGCATGGCTTGGCTTCCAATTATTGATGCGTAGCTAGCAAAAATACTCAAATCCTAATCAGATCGGCTTGGTTTAACCAAGCCGTTTTTATATACTGATTCTACTTGTCGGAGTGCCATAAGGCTGAGACCGTTAATTCGGGATCCGTTGAACCTGATCAGATTAGAATCTGCGAAGGGAACAGGAGAAGAGATCGCTATATTTCCCAGCCAGTGATCTATCTATATTCAAGCAACACATTTTTTGGTTGTCTTGGGACCTCTTGTCGCATCTATCCGCCAAGCATTTTTATCCAAACTAATTACAAAGCAAGGAAAAATGCTATGTCGAATCGCAAGCAAGCCAGACTGGAAGCAAAACAGTTCATTGATACACTCTCGGTACAACCCTACCCAAATTCAAGCAAAGTTTACATAGAGGGTTCACGTCCCGATATACGTGTGCCAATGCGTGAAATATCACTCGTTGACAGCCTTATTGGAGGCACAAAGGAAGCGCCTATTTTCGCCCCTAATGAGCCAGTACGCGTTTACGATACCTCGGGTTTATACACAGACCCAAATCATACTATAAACCTTTACAACGGCTTACCTAAGCTGAGAGAAGGATGGATTGCAGAGCGTGCCGATACTGAGCTACTTGATGAAGTAAGCTCGGTATACACCAAAGAGCGCCTAGAAGATGAAACGCTAGATGATCTCCGCTACGGTAACTTACCCCGTATTCGACGTGCCAAAAGTGGGCAGTGCGTGACTCAATTGCACTATGCTCGCAAAGGCATTGTCACCCCAGAAATGGAATACATCGCCCTGCGTGAAAATATGGGGCGTGCTCAATATCGTGATGAAGTGCTAAATCAACAGCATCCGGGTCAAAGCTTCGGAGCGAATCTTCCCAAAGACATTACCGCAGAGTTTGTGCGTAAAGAAGTCGCCGAAGGTCGCGCGATTATCCCTTCTAATATCAACCACCCAGAATCCGAACCAATGATCATTGGGCGTAACTTTTTGGTCAAAGTGAACGCCAACATCGGTAACTCATCGGTCACATCTTCGATTGAGGAGGAAGTAGAGAAGCTCGTGTGGGCGACACGTTGGGGTGGTGATACCGTTATGGATCTCTCTACTGGACGTAATATTCATGAAACTCGTGAATGGATTCTACGGAACAGTCCGGTTCCGATCGGCACCGTACCTATGTACCAAGCGCTGGAAAAAGTAAATGGGGTTGCGGAAAACCTTAATTGGGAAGTGATGCGCGATACTCTGATTGAGCAAGCTGAGCAAGGGGTAGATTACTTCACTATCCATGCTGGCCTATTACTTCGCTATGTACCAATGACAGCGAAACGTGTTACTGGCATCGTTTCTCGTGGCGGCTCTATCATCGCTAAATGGTGTTTAGCGCATCACCAAGAAAGCTTCTTATACACTCATTTCCGAGAGATCTGTGAAATTTGCGCCAAGTATGATGTGGCACTTTCGCTCGGAGATGGTTTGCGCCCAGGTTCGGTTGCCGATGCTAACGATGAGGCGCAGTTTGCTGAGCTTCGTACCCTTGGTGAGTTAACCAAGATTGCATGGGAATATGACGTACAGGTGATTATCGAAGGTCCTGGTCATGTTCCAATGCATATGATCAAAGAGAATATGCAAGAGCAGTTAGAGCACTGTCATGAAGCTCCGTTCTACACCCTTGGTCCACTGACGACAGACGTCGCTCCTGGTTACGACCATATTACTTCAGGTATTGGCGCTGCCATGATTGGCTGGTATGGCTGCGCGATGCTTTGCTACGTCACTCCTAAAGAGCATCTCGGCTTACCAAACAAAGAAGACGTGAAGGTAGGCATGATCACTTACAAGCTTGCTGCGCACGCCGCTGATTTAGCCAAGGGACACCCTGGTGCACAAGTTCGTGATAACGCGCTTTCTAAAGCTCGCTTCGAGTTCCGCTGGGAAGACCAATTCAACTTGTCACTCGACCCAGATACCGCGCGCGCTTTCCATGATGAAACCTTGCCTCAAGAATCTGGAAAAGTTGCTCACTTCTGTTCGATGTGCGGCCCTAAGTTTTGCTCGATGAAGATTTCGCAAGAGGTACGAGAGTACGCAAAAGACACTGAGCAAGTTGCTGCGGACCAAGCTATCTCAGTCAAAATGCTTGATGATCCTCTTGAAGGGATGCGTCAGAAATCGCAAGAGTTTAGAGAGACAGGTTCTGAGTTATACCACCCAGCTGCACATGCTGAGGTAAGTGACTAATGAGCAAAATCCTTATTCCGTCATCATTGATTGAACTGACAGGTTTAGTTCAGCAATGTTTATTGTTGGCGAAAGAACAGGGTTTTAGCATTGAAGACATTGAGTTGGGTGTGAGCCCAACTCAATCTATTCAGCTTGTTCGCGACCAACAGACCACACATATAACGACCGATCTTATTAATGGTTATGATGCTGAGCATGAGAGTTCATTTGTGCTCTATTACCGCTCTGCTTTATCGGTAGAAGCGTGTGCTAAGCAACCGTCGAAAGCGATTTATATTGGTATTGCTGATACGCAGGTATCTGATGAAAAGGAGCAAGTGCTTCAGCTTGATATCTGGCGTCACCCAATTAACAACGAAGTGAGAGCGCTTTCCGTTAAGTCCAAACTTAAAGCAATGTTCGACCCTGAACATCACCTTGCTTGGACAGTAACGCTGACAGTACTCGATTTTCCTATCGAAGACGCGTTAACACTTGCGCGAGGAATGCTAACTCAACAAGCGAATGTTTCACGTGAAACACTGTTGAATGACAACCTTGACGAGGGACGATCTACTCAGTGGGCTGATCAATTTGATGATTTCCCTACACCTGTACTGGAGAGTAACCGACTCGGTATCCAAATTGGTTGGTCAGCACAAGGAGATAGCGTCAGCTTTCCAACGTTAACTAAGCAAAGTTTAGGGCTCTACCCAGTCGTTGATGATGTTGCTTGGATTGAACGTTTACTGCCTTTAGGCATTAACACGATTCAGCTACGAATCGAGAACCCACAACAAGCCGATTTGGAACAACAGATCATTCGAGCAATTGAGCTAGGTCGACAGTATCAAGCACAAGTATTCATCAATGACTATTGGCAGTTGGCAATCAAGCATGGTGCCTATGGCGTTCACCTAGGACAAGAAGACATAGAAGAATCGAATTTGGCTCAGCTAACTAAAGCCGGCATTCGTCTAGGCCTTTCTACTCATGGTTATTATGAGCTACTGCGCATCGTACAAATTCATCCTAGTTACATCGCGCTAGGGCATATCTTTCCAACCACCACCAAACAGATGCCATCGAAACCACAAGGTTTGGTGCGTTTGGCACTGTATCAAAAGCTGATTGAAAGCATTCCTTATGAAAACACAGAGTCGGTTTTTCGTCCTTCAAAAGGCAAAACAGTGAGTAGCGATTTACTCGGTTTTCCCACGGTCGCAATTGGTGGTATTGACCAATCTAATGCAGCCCAAGTTTGGCAAACAGGTGTTTCTAGTTTGGCAGTTGTGCGAGCTATTACGTTGGCAGAATCACCTCAGTCCGTCATCGAGTTCTTCGCACAACTGATGAAGGAAAGACAGCTAACGTTTACTGATCAGAATAGTGAATTGGTGCATAACAAGAGAGGCGAGCATGCTCACGGATAAGCAGTTTCTTCGCTATCAGCGCCAAGTCGCTCTGCCTGAAATTGCCGAAATTGGGCAAGAGCGTTTGAGCAAATCGCATGTTCTGATCATCGGTTGTGGTGGATTAGGGAGCGCAGCGAGTTTGTACTTGGCATCCGCGGGCGTTGGTAAATTGGTTGTGGTTGATGATGATGAAGTTGATAGCAGTAACCTACAGCGTCAGATCATTTATCGTGAACAAGACCTCCAAGTTGCGAAAACAAAAGCGACTGTAAAGCAACTCACTGAACTTAATTCTATGGTTCAAATCCGTGCTCTCAATAAGCGATTAGACAAAGCACAGTTACAGCTTGAGGTGATGCTAGCGGATGTGGTGCTCGACTGCACCGATAACATGCCAACGCGCCAGCTAATTAACCAAGTTTGTTTCGAGCAAAATACGCCGCTCATCTCGGCGGCAGCAATTGGTTGGCAAGGGCAATTCGCTGTCTTTGATTACCAAACACCAAGTGAACAAGAAGCGCAGAGTAAAGCCTGTTACCGCTGTTTGTATCCGTTCGACGAATTACCGCAAACGCAAAAGTGCAGTGAGAGCGGTGTCGTCGGTCCGGTGGTGGGTACACTTGGCAACTACCAAGCGATCGCGGCAATTCAAAAACTGGCGACGGGAAAGTTTCATGTCGAAACTGCCAAGTTGCATCTGTTTGATGGATTGAAGCTGCAATGGCAAACCATGGCGATAAGCCAAGATAAACAGTGCCAAGTTTGCGCTCAAATTTAGTTTACGAGTAATGGGTAGAACTCAGAGAGTTGGAAGTAATGATCTTATCAGAACAACAAACAACACAAATGACCGCTGCTGACTTGGATGTGATCACTATTGTCATCAATGACCAGTCGCATCAAGTTGCCAGTGAGTCGAATCTACAGCAAATCATTAGTCAATTTGCGTTGCCTGAAATGGGCTGTGTTTTTGCAATAAATAATAATGTTGTGCCGCGCAGTGAGTGGGCAAGCACAGCTCTTTCACAGGGAGATAGCATCTCTTTGTTTCAAGCGATCGCAGGGGGGTAACATCGATGCTTAACATTGGGGATAAACAATTCGAGTCACGCCTGTTCACTGGAACAGGGAAGTTTGCCAACAGCCGATTGATGGCGGAAACGATTCAAGTATCGGGTTCTCAACTTGCGACTATGGCGTTGAAGCGCGTGGATGTGAACGACCCACAAGACGATATCTTACTGCCGTTAGTTAAGGCGGGGGTGAACTTGTTGCCGAACACCTCAGGTGCAAAGAATGCTAAAGATGCAATATTCGCTGCGCATTTGGCTCGAGAAGCGTTGGGTACTAACTGGCTAAAGCTGGAAATTCATCCAGACCCGAAGTACTTGATGCCCGATCCCATTGAGACACTTGCAGCCGCTGAGCAGTTGGTTCGTGAAGGATTTATTGTACTTCCTTACTGTCATGCCGATCCGGTTCTGTGTAAACGATTGGAAGAAATAGGCTGCGCTGCAGTCATGCCATTAGGTGCGCCGATTGGTTCCAACAAAGGGATAGTATCTCACGATTTCCTAGAGATCATTATCGACCAAGCTAATGTTCCAGTGGTTGTCGATGCGGGTATTGGCGCTCCTTCACATGCCGCGCGTGCGATGGAAATGGGCGCGGATGCTGTGCTCGTCAATACCGCGATCGCAACTTCAAGCAGCCCCGTTGCGATGGCTAAGGCATTTAAGTTGGCGGTAGAGTCGGGGCGTATGGCTTATGAAGCCGGTCTGGCTGGTAAGGTTTCTCAGGCGGTTGCGTCGAGTCCACTGACGTCATTCTTAGACGAGCTTTAGTCCTAGATTAGTCTAGCTATTAAGCGAGGAAAACATGAGCTTCGTTGAACAATTTAAGCAGCTTAATTGGGATGACATTTCGATGTCGATCTACGCGAAAACAGCACAAGATGTTGAGTGGGCATTGAATAAACCCAAGCGTGATTTGGAAGACTTTAAAGCGCTAATTTCACCCGCAGCTGAAGGGTACTTAGAGCAAATGGCGCAGTTATCATACTCGGCAACTCGCAAGCGTTTTGGTAATACCATGTCGCTTTACATTCCATTGTACCTTTCTAACTTGTGCGCCAATGCCTGTACTTATTGTGGCTTCTCAATGGAGAACCGAATCAAGCGTCGTACCTTGAATCGGGACGAAGTAACTGCAGAAGTTGAAGCCATTAAACGCATGAAGTTCGATAGCGTATTGCTGGTGACTGGCGAACATGAGACAAAAGTTGGAATGAAATACTTCCGCGAAATGGTGCCGATGATTAAGCAACACTTTAACTATTTGTCTATGGAAGTACAGCCGCTAGATCAAGACGAATACGCTGAGCTCAAGACATTGGGTTTGGATGCGGTGATGGTTTATCAAGAAACGTATCATCCTTCGACGTATGCCGAGCACCATTTGCGTGGTAATAAGAGGGATTTTGAATACCGATTGGATACACCCGATCGCCTCGCAAAAGCGGGCATCGATAAGATCGGTATTGGCGCATTGATAGGATTGGAAGAGTGGCGTACAGATTGCTTCTATGTGGCAGCGCACTTGGACTATCTTGAGCGCACATATTGGCAGACTCGTTACTCGATTTCTTTCCCGCGTTTGCGTCCTTGTGAGGGAGCCAGTTCTTTAAACGGAAAGCAGCCAAAATCAGTCATGACAGATAAGCAGCTTGTTCAGTTAATTTGTGCTTATCGTTTGTTGAATCCAGAAGTGGAGTTGTCGTTATCGACTCGTGAGTCGCCTAAGTTTAGAGATAACGCATTGCCGTTAGGCATCACCAGTATGTCTGCGGCATCGAAAACTCAGCCGGGTGGCTATGCGATGGATGATATTGAACTCGAGCAATTTGAGATCAGTGATGAACGAAGTGCTTGCTCTGTGGAAGATATGATTCGAGCCAAAGGCTTTGACCCAGTATGGCGAGATTGGCACTCGGCGTATTCTGGTTAAGCTACGAATAAAGTCACAGGTCATAATTATGTTTCACGTGAAACAGAAGTGTTGAAATAAGAAAAGGGTTGACGAAAAACGCCAACCCTCTATTTTTTCTAGTTTCTAACTGTGTGCTACAGGTAGCGTCGCTTGACGAAGCCACTCTTTCACATCACCTTCAACAAGTGGGCTGATCTCATCCCAGACTTTCTGATGGTAATCATTCAGCCAAGCAAGTTCTGGAGGAGTTAGCATATCAACGTTGATATTGCGTTTGTCGATTGGGCAGCGTGTTAGCGACTCAAACGACAGAACAGGGAAGTCACCGTGAGTTGGTGTTTCCACAACAAGCTCTAGGTTTTCAATACGGATACCAAATGCATCTGCACGGTAGTAACCTGGCTCGTTGGACAGCACCATGCCTTCTGTAAGTGGCACATCAATTTGGCGCTTGGAAATGCTTGCTGGGCCTTCGTGAACATTTAAGAAATGGCCAACACCATGCCCTGTACCGTGGTCGTAGTCATAGCCTTCTGCCCATAAGTGTTGGCGAGCTAGCGTATCGATCTGGTAACCTCGAGTGCCTTTCGGGAAGCGTGCCCGAGCGACGCCAATATGGCCTTTTAAAGCAAGAGTGAATTGCTTAATCATTTCTTGTGAAGGCTGACCGATCGCGATGGTACGCGTGATGTCTGTTGTGCCATCTAGGTACTGACCGCCCGAGTCCACAAGATAAAGCGTGTTCAGTTCTAGCTTACCTGGCTCAGGTTGGTTCTCGTGGTTGTAGTGACACATCGCCGCGTTGCCACCTGCTGCCGAAATGGTATCGAAGCTAAGATCCATAAGTGTCGGGTCTTCGCTACGGAATGCTTCCAGTTTGTCAGCCAGTGTTGCTTCATCGTGCAGGTTACCTGCAACGACTTCTGCATCTAACCAAGATAGGAATTTACTCATCGCAACGCCATCGCGGATATGACATGCTTTCATACCTGCGACTTCAACTGCATTCTTCGCTGCTTTTGGCATCAGACATGGATCTGCTTTACGCACCACAGATGCGCCTGCATTTTGTAGAACCAGCTTAAACCATGCATTGCTGAGCGCAGGGTCAACGAGAACCTTTTTGCCTGTCAGTGCTTCCAATCTGGCCTGTAAGGCTTCTGGGTGGTGAACAGAGACACCTGTCCCGACATGAGTGTTAAATTCAGTCGGAAGACGCGCGGGGTCGAGGAAGTATTCTACGCTTGAATCTGAATGCAGAATCGCGTGAGAAAGCAGAACGGGTAGGCGTGATACATCAAGACCACGAACGTTGAGAAGCCAGCAGATGGAATCGAGTGCGGTGATCACTGCGCTGTCTGCACCTGCTTTTTTTACTAACTCTGCGATCTCTTGGCGTTTGCTTTCGCTAGATTGGCCGACGGCTTCGGTTGCCATGAGGCGAACATCAGAAACCATAGGAGCGGGGCGGTCTTGCCAAAGTTCATCAATTGGGTTGCTGTCGAGGATCTTGAGTTCAAGTGTCCCCGCCAATTTTTCTTGTGCCATGTCTAACCAAGCTGAGCTGTGCATGCGAGGGTCGATGGCCACAGATGAACCGTTTGCAAGTTGCTCTTTGACCCAATCTAGCGCTGGTTCTTCAATAAGATGACGGTACTCAAAAAGTTCAGCAGGCACCTGTTTGGTGACTTGTACTGTGTAACGTCCATCGACAAAAATGGCTGCTTTGTCTTGAGTAATCACTGCAGCACCAGCAGAACCAGTAAAGCCTGTTAGCCAGTGTAAACGTTCGTTGTGTGCCGGAACGTACTCGCCCAAAAACTCATCTTCGTGTGGGACAAGTAGGGCATCAATATTGTGTTGTGCTAGCCATTGGCGAATTGCATTCACTCGGCTCTGAGTATCATTGTGCATCTGTGCTATTCCTTCAAATTACCGTTTTATCATGCTAGAGGTCATTGCATTGATTGTATGCGGGACACGAATATGTTGAGCGTCATCATGTGCTCAACGAAGTAGATGTTAGTGGGTAAATCATCACCTTTGACAGTAAGCTACCCATTTTATCGGTAGAGCGCAAACTCCGTTGGTGGTTTTTATCTGAGGTGATGTGTTTTTTGGGTGATCATATTACGTAACCAGGTTAAAGCAGAATCATTTTTTCTGTCTTTGTGCCAAAACAAGGAATAAGCCATCGGGGGAAACTCTAATGGTAAAGGGATAAAGGCCATATCAAGTTGCGCTGCGGCAAGTTTTACAAAGTGGCTTGGTGCGGTAAAAATGAAATCGGTATAGGTGCACAAGCTTGCGGCACTGTTAAAGTCAGGTACGGTGACTGCGATATCCCGTTCTCTACCCATATCGGCCAATCGATAGTCGAGCAGCCAACGGTCGTTGCCATCACAACGTACCTGAACATGGCGCAGGGCTAGATAAGCTTCCAAATTCCAATTTCCACGCAAAGCCGGGTGGTCTTTACGTACGATACACATTTGGTGGTCACGATAGATTTCCTGCTCACAAATGTCATCTGGCGGCAGCATAGTCAGCTTGGCATCGTTGATGTCGATATCTCGACCTGTCATGCCTAAATCGATTTCACCGCGTTGAATCATCTTGAACGTTTGTTCCGACCAAGAGTGGGTGCTTATGGTCACGCCTGGCGCTTGTTGGAAAATCGCTGGCAAGAAGTGAGGCAGAATGAGCGGGTAGACACTCTCTACCGCTGCTATTTGAAAACGGTACTCACTGCTCTGTGGCGAGAACTCTTCGGGTTGAGTCAGCACCTCAAGTTGGTTTATCAACAGATCCAGTTTCGGTTTAAGGAACAATGCGCGCGGTGTAGGAGTTAAACCGTGTGAGTGGCGAACAAAGAGTGGATCGTCGAACTGTTGACGCAGTTTAGCCAATGATTTACTGACGGCAGACTGGCTGAGACAAAGCCGATGCGCTGCTCTGGTCACATTTAACTCTTCTAGTAAGACTTTAAAGCAAACTAATAAATTGAGGTCTAAACGCGCTAACTTGACAATATTCACAGTGTATTTCTTATTTGGAATAATGTTAATGAGTATACATCATTTCCATTCATATCAGCAGATCGGTATGCTCTGGCTGATTTTTACCTATCTTGGAGTTTGTTGTGTCCCTGCCGTTAACAAATAGTCACAAACAAATGGTGCTTTTGACGCTGTTGGTTTTGTTTAGTCCACTTGCCATTGATATCTATCTTCCTGCCTTACCGTTGATTGCATCAACATTTGATGTTGATGGCACGCTAGCTCAAGATACCATCACTTGGTTTTTATTCTCGATGGGGGTTGGACAATTATTCGCTGGACCTTTAGCCGATAAATATGGACGTCGAGTCGTTGCTCTTGCAGGCATTTCTATTTATGCGCTGAGCGCTTTATTAGCTTGGTGGGCTCACAGCATCGAGTGGATGTTGACGGCGCGCTTGCTCCAAGGTATTGGTGCGTGCGCCACTTCTGTTGCTGCATTTGCCACGGTTCGTGATCTGTTTGGACCGGAAAAAAGCGGCCGAATGATCAGCTACCTTAATGGCGCAATTTGTTTTATTCCTGCTTTAGCCCCTATTTTAGGTAGTTGGTTGACTCAACAGTTTGATTGGCGTGCAAACTTCAGCTTTATGGCTTTTTATGCCTTAATCGTTGGTGGGGTGATGTTTTTCAGTATGCAAGAAACGAATCCAGTCACGACTAAGCAGTCAGTATTTAGCTGGCAGCGTTACTGGCAGGTTTTAAGTACACCATCGTTTATTTTCCATGCTTCTCTGTGTTTGCTGGCTATGGCTGTGATTCTCGCTTACGTTACTTCAGTGCCTAATGTTCTTATGGTTGATATGGGCTTATCGATGAATGAATTTACATTTTGGTTTGGTCTTAATGCTATATTTAATATATCTGCATGCATGCTAGCACCCAAGTTTATGGATCGCTGGGGTACTCATAACACGCTCGTTGTGGGCATTGTACTATTGGCGTTAACAGGTATATTGATGTTTGCCCTAAGCGGATATGAAACTGCTTTATGTTTCATGCTACCAATCTTCTTATCTTCTGTCGGATTTGCTTGGATCCTAGGCACGGCTGCAGGTAAAGCACTTGAACCATTTGGCGATAAAGCTGGAACGGCTGCGGCTTTGTTAGGTCTGTTTCAGATGAGTGGTTCGGGTTTACTGGTAGGTATATTGCAGCGTTTATCATTGGAGCCGCAAAATTTAATTGCTCTACATATGTGGCTTTTATTACCTGCGTTATTGATTTTATTCAGTAAAGTTGGCAAAAGCTGGCATATAAAAGCGGCGAATGCGTAAAACAATGCAATTTAGTATTTTCCAATCCAGTTAACGCGTGTATATTTGTCATTCAGAATTTTTTTCGACACCACAACGGAACTCGTAAAGTAATGTCGTTCACCACGTATGAAATGGCTCGTATTTTAGAGCAAATGGAAGAATCACCAGAAAAGGTGATGTTTGGTAAATTGCTTAATGAATTAGGTAATCAAAGCTCTGAGCGTATTCGTAGCGCAGCAAAACAAGTTCCTGTGCCGGTTTTACGCGATATTGTTTATCAGTTTCAGCAAGTAATAGAGTCACGTAAAGGTGAGCAAGTTGAGCTAATGGCCAAAAAATTAGCTCAACAAGGAATCTCACCTGAAGAGCTGCTTGCTTATTTGAATAAATAATAAAACCTTCCCGGTCATGTATCGGGAAGCTTTTTATATATTTTATCTCTTCTGACCGAGCTGTTTAGGTTATAATCACTTTTTATGGATAAATAACCAGTAGCTCACATCATGATAGATCCTTCCCTATTAATTGACGGTTTAAACGATAAGCAGCGTCAAGCCGTTGCTGCGCCCCTAGAAAACCTGCTTGTCCTTGCTGGTGCAGGGAGTGGTAAGACACGTGTTCTTGTCCATCGCATTGCCTGGCTTATGTCGGTCGAGCAAGCTTCGCCGTTTTCAATTATGTCGGTAACTTTTACCAATAAAGCGGCGGCAGAGATGCGTGGGCGCATTGAAGAGCTAATGATGGGGAGTACTGGTGGGATGTGGAACGGCACTTTCCACGGTATTTGTCATCGTATTTTGCGTGCGCACTATCTTGATGCCAAATTGCCGGAAGACTTTCAAATTATCGACAGCGACGATCAGCAGCGTTTACTTAAGCGTTTGATTAAGGCCCAGAACCTTGATGATAAACAGTGGCCAGCACGACAAGTCGCGTGGTGGATAAACGCAAAAAAGGATGAAGGCCTTCGTCCGGCGCATATCGATGCTTACCATGATCCTTTGACAAAAACGTATTTACAGCTTTATTCAGCCTATCAGGAAGCGTGTGATCGTGCAGGTTTGGTCGACTTTGCTGAAATTTTGCTGCGTGCCCATGAGCTACTGCGCGATAACAAATTTGTCCGTGAACATTATCAGGCTCGATTCAAACATATTTTGGTCGATGAGTTTCAAGATACCAATAATATTCAATACGCTTGGCTACGGATGATGGCTGGGCCTGAATGTCACGTTATGATCGTTGGTGATGACGACCAGTCTATTTACGGTTGGCGTGGGGCAAAAGTTGAAAATATAGAAAAATTCACTTTGGAATTTCCAAGCGTTAATACCATTCGCCTTGAGCAGAACTACCGTTCAACTAAAACCATCTTAGAAGCATCCAATGCCCTGATTGTGAATAATACCGAACGCATGGGCAAAGAGCTTTGGACTGATGGGGCTGTCGGAGAGCCTATCTCGGTTTATAGCGCTTACAATGAGCTTGATGAAGCGCGTTTTGCGGTTACCAAGATCAAAGAGTGGCAAGATAAGGGGGGCGCTCTTAACGAGACAGCCATGCTTTACCGAAATAACGCTCAGTCACGTGTTTTAGAAGAAGCCCTCATTCAGGCAGGCCTACCATATCGTATTTATGGCGGTATGCGCTTCTTCGAGCGTCAAGAAATTAAGGATGCATTGAGTTACCTGCGCTTAATGGCTAACCGTAATGATGATGCTGCATTTGAACGTGTAGTGAATACGCCCACTCGAGGGTTAGGTGATAAAACGCTAGAAACAATCCGCTTTGCTGCCCGTGATCGAGGTTGCACAATGTGGGAATCCAGCGTAGCGCTGCTAGATGAAAAGGTACTTGCTGGTCGTGCAGCAGGTGCATTAAGCCGCTTTATCGAGCTGATTACGGCATTGGAAGATGACACCATTGATATGCCGTTACATCATCAAACGGACCATGTGATCAAATATTCAGGTTTGTTTGCGATGTATGAGCAGGAGAAAGGTGAGAAATCAAAGGCACGCATTGAAAACTTGGAAGAGCTAGTGACGGCAACTCGTCAGTTTGAAAAGCCTGAAGAAGCAGAAGATATGTCATTGTTGACAGCATTCTTAACGCATGCTGCATTGGAAGCGGGTGAAGGGCAAGCGGATGAATTTGAAGATGCGGTTCAGCTTATGACACTTCACAGTGCGAAAGGTTTGGAGTTTCCAATGGTCTTTATGGTTGGCGTAGAAGAAGGGATGTTTCCAAGTCAGATGTCTGCCGAAGAAGCTGGGCGCTTGGAAGAAGAACGCCGCTTGTGTTACGTCGGTATGACCCGTGCGATGCAAAAGCTTTATATCACTTATGCGGAAATGCGCCGTCTATACGGACAAGATAAATACCATAAGCCTTCTCGTTTTATTCGTGAGTTACCTGAAACGTGCCTTGATGAAGTACGCATGAAAGCCAAGGTAAGCCGTACTGTGAGCAGTGGTCGATTTAGCCAAACTGCCGTGAAAGAAAGCTTTAATGAGACGGGTTTTACTCTTGGTTCAAGGGTGAAACATCCAAAATTCGGTGAAGGAACCATCATTAACTTCGAAGGGAGTGGACCACAAAGTCGAGTGCAAATTGCTTTTAATGGAGAAGGGATAAAATGGCTGGTTACTGCTTATGCCAAGCTTGAACAATTATAAACATCAGTTTCGCGGCTAAATGAGCAAAGTCGACCAATTAAGGGGTGTGCTTAACGCCCTTGTGGGGTTCTTTCCGGCTTTAGTAAGTCAGATTTTAGACAAAGAAAAACCCCGAGGGTTTGCACCCATCGGGGTTAGAGTTTTACCCGCAGCAATCCAGCTACTAAAGGTGCTCCTTGCATCAAATCCTTGATAGTGTGCTGTATTCCTTCAGCATAATCCTTACGTCGCCATCCTAGCGGTGTCCATGACCTTATCCTGGTCTACTAACTGTCCTAGTTAGTTCTCATCACTTGTTCCGTGAGCGGTGTCCTTTACATCATCCTGATGTAACATCCTTGCCTCTTCCAGAGGAGTCCTTGTCTTTCCTTAGTAGTAACCGTCCTAGTTACTATTGAGTCCATTCAATGTCCGTTTTGCAATCCATACCCGACCACTCATCCTGAGTCATCGTTTCTTCATCCTGAAGTTCACCTATCCATGGTGTTTCCTGTTCCGTGTCAGAATCCTTCCGACAGGGTTAATATTACGTGTTTCATGAATTCAGACAACGGCTTCAGCTCACATTTTTTAATATGAGCGATAGGTAAAAAGGACAAATCAATTAATTTTCAATAACTTATTTTTTATTTTGGTGCTTTTTACCCTAAACAAAGAGTGCTTCACCTAAGCAGATGTAAGCGATCTCGCACAAAGTTGAGAGTAAAAAGTGTCTTCTCCTTTGAAGGAGAGTTAATTTTTTATTGTTCAGCCCAGCAAACATTTAATGAATCAGCTGACTTATGGTTGTAAAAAATATGCTGGCACCAACCAGAGTAAATACTGCACCGCAAATACCATCAATATAGATTGCTGCTTGATGTAAGCGTTGCTGTAAGCGTGGTGTTGATAGCATCCATGCCAAACTGGAAAACCAAACCAGTGATAGGACAAATAAGATGACTAATGCGGTTGCTTTGCCAACGGTCGACATACCTACAGGTACAATGCTGGACATTAAACTGACAAAAAATACCAGTGCCTTCGGGTTTAAAATATTGGTCATAAAGCCTTTAGTAAATGCATGACGCTTGTTGCTGATCACTAAGCTAGTCGGCTTGCTTTGTTGATCAGAATTGGGTTTTTTGATCAAGCTGATCACACCTCGTAAGGCTATGATTCCTAGATAAAGTAGATAACTGCCACCCATAAATTGAATCGCAGTGTAAACAAGAGGGTGCTGGTGAATCACAAAACTGACGCCTGTTAAGCTTAAAAAAGAGTGCAGGGCAATACCCACCGATAAGCCAAGTGCGATATAAAAACCTGTTTGACGGCCATATCGAGTCGCATTTTGGACTACTAGAGCGAAATCAGGCCCTGGACTCATTAGTGCAATAAAATGTATGGTGGCGAGAGTCAGTAAAACGGTAGATTCATTCATAACAATATCAACTTCTGTAGAACTAAGACGATGATTATGAATAGGCTTGGGTTAGACGGCTTGTAAAAAAATGGCAGATTTACAAATTAGGTGTCGAAGTTCAGCGAATGATCTGTGAAGGAGACAGGCCATAGGTTTGTTTGAATGCTTTACTAAAATGGGCTTGATCATAAAAACCGACTTGATGGGCAACATCAGTACCGCAATGACCCGCTTTGAGCAGTTTTAATCCTTGCTCTAGCCGTAAATGGGCAAACCAAGCGTAGGCAGTCATGCCTGTTTGTGCTTTAAAATGACGTTGAAATTGAGTTGGGCTCAGCTGGCAGAGTTGAGATAAGGTCTCTAAGCGTACCGCTTGATCAAGGTTGGCCATAAGGTAGTCCTTGAGTGTCGCTAAAGACTGTTTACCAAGTGCGGTGACTTTTTGTTGATCAACGCAGGCGTATCTGGAAAGTAGCGGCTGGAATCCTTCGAAGGGTAAGCAATCTTGAGCAAGTTGGCTTAAGTCTTCTCGTCGAAGGTATTGATGTAAGTTAATTAATTGTGAAAATACAAGAGGATCGGAGATGATCAATTGATTAAAGCTGATGATTTGACCATGGTGCTTAAGATCGGTTAGATCCCCTAAAAGGCTGGGCTCGATAGCAAAGACATTAACTTCATAACCGCAGTCTAGTTTGGATTCACCGTCATGCAACTCATCGGGTGGCATGATGACGATCTGACCAGAACCGACTTGATGCTGCTGGCCTTTGCAGACAAACTTTTGTTCACCTTGTGTGATTAAACCGAGATGAAAATCAAGATGATAATGGCTTCGAAAAGCAAACTTTTGGTATTTTGCTTCGATTAAGCTTAAGTCAGTATGCTCAGTTGAGTAATGTCTAATTTTTTCCATGCAGCGCAGTCAAAGTAAAAAAGCTTGGTTATTTATTAACCAAGCTTATCGTGTTGTTTGTAAATTGTCTTGTAAAAAATAAACGCGTCAAAACCAAATAGTGTTTTACTAGGTGGTGTAGCCTAGAACCGCTAAAGTTTGAAAATTATTCCACAAGACTAATTTAGGGTCGTCACCATTATTACCGTTACAGGTCAGGCGTATGAAGTTAACCCCTGTTTTGCCTATGGTTTGAGTCACTGTTTCCGTCGTACTGCCAGGAGTCAAGACTTGACCAACCAGTTCGAAGTCGATGCCATTATTACTGACTTCGATGTCAAATTCGTATTGGCGGACATCTCCTTTGGCTTGGGAGTAGTTAAGTTTACTAACGTTAGACGTGGTTTCTAATTGAATCAAATATTGTATCCCTCGTCCTTTTGCTGTCCACTTTGTTGCTGGGTTACCATCAATGGCCATTTCTGGCGTGTGATCGACGCGCGTTTCAGTTGCACTTACTGCTAAAATCGCTAACTCTGATTCTTGCTCTTCATTGAGGTAGTTACCCAATACACCGAGGTAACGGCTTGAGAATGGATTGCTATTATAAGGTGAGAGTGTTGGAAATATTAAGTCGACATCCTGTTCACTTAACCCCATCCAACGGCACAAAGTTGCGCTAAGTTGCTCTGATGATTGGGATGGAATAAATTTATTCCCCCAATCATGAGTTGATTACTGCCCCAGCCATGATCCGTGCCCTGATTACTGTTGTTTTCTATTGTTCTGCCAAAGTCTGAGAGGGTAAAAGTAACGACTTGCTCCGTTAATGATAATGTTTCTAAAGAACGGTGAAAGGCACTTACGGCTAAATCGATGGTTTCAAGCAGCCCATCATGACGTCCTCTTTGGTTGCGGTGATTATCAAATCCACCAAGATTGACAAAAAAGACTTGCCGCTGGTGGCCTAAATCAGATGCGGCTTGTATCATGCTTCTGACCATTCTTAACTGTTTTCCTAGTGAAGAGCTTGGAATACTGGTGTCTTCTGGGTAGGTATCAAGTACCGATTGAAGATCTGTCTGAAAATCTAAAATATCTTTAAGTTGTTGGTTGTAAGTTCGTTTGAAATCGGAGCCATAAGGTGCGTTGACCAAGCTGGTTAATTGATTATTAATCGCGCTTGATTGTCCTAAGGCATCCATTGCTCTAATTTCACCGGAAGAAAGTGAAATATCTTTCGAGGTTGTGCCTGCCAGAAGTTCGTTGCCTGTAAAGGAAATGGAGTCAGAAACGGTGCTGTAATCGCTAAGTATATCCATCATTAAGCCCGCCCAACCATAAGGGTGGTAACCATTTTCTCCCCAGCTCGATTGCCAAGCTGTTTGTTGCTTATTGTGTGCTCCCAGGTTGTTTGGTTTGCGCACTTGATAGAGGTTTTGCTTATTGGTCGGTTCAACTAAGGTACCGATATTGAGTAGAGCAGCCCCTTGCCCCTGATTAAGCATCTCTGCAATGTTAGGCATACGGGCATTAATTGCTAATGCTTGTCCAGACTCTGAATTTGGGATTGCTAACTTCTCAGCTTCCGTGAGAAAAATATTTGGTCTTGCTGCCGTGTATTGAGTATTGCTATCTCTAGGTACAATCATATTGAATGAGTCGTTTCCACCATGGAGAAACAGGCAGATCATGGCTCGATACTCGTTACTTTCATTGGCCAACGTTTTGCCTACTGGTAAGGACAGTGATAATGGCACTAGACCGGAGAATGCGGTGCTTGATGCACCTTTCAAGAAATTTCTACGTGTAATCGACATAACTTACTCCTGTACCATGAAATCGGGAGAGATAAACGCGAGGAATAGCATCTTGTGCACGGCATAAAATTTGTTGTTGTGGCCGTTATAAATGTTTTGTAATCGGGCTAACACTTCAGGTGAACCTTGAGCATTAAGCACCCATAGGTTGATGGTATCTAAGAGCTGTTCGCCTTGGCCAGATTGGGCTAAGTCTTCAAGTGCTGCGGGAGCAACATATAATTCTTTTTTATTACTGCTGTTACCACGGTTTTGCCCATAATCCCGAAGACAGCGGTAAAAGATGTTTCCCATATTGATTAATTGTCCCCAATCGATGATAGCCAGCTCAGGAGCCGTTAAACTTTTTTGGGTAAGATCGCCAGGTGGCATATGATTCGGTGAATAGAAATTAAAGACAGAGTTGGCCCCCAATGGGTATTGATTAAAGGTTTCTTTGTAGCTCATGGGATCATAAATGATGTCGTTACCACCTCCGGGATAGGCATGTAAAGCCCTGTAGAGGTAGGTCATAGCAAGTATGGGTTCTCTTACCTTCGCCATGTGATGACTCGGAGTGTCAAACAAAGCCCTATCGGTATATATGGCATGAATCACTTCAGCGAGATTACCATCACTGTTATAAAAAATATTTGCGACCCGATAAACGTATTCTCGACTTGGATTTGATGTGGTAAGGCGTTTGATGAGTAGAGTCGAAATAAATGGCGCGACATTTGGGTGTGAGGATATCTGTTCGAGGAATTGTTCTAGATCTTGGCGAGCGGTTTGACCTTGAGGGTAGGTTTGATTCAGGATGTATTTCGTGTTGGTATCATGTTGTGTTTCATCGGCTACCATTGGGACAAGTGTATTACTATTATCGACGTCCCAGCCGGTAAAAACACGTGCAAGCGCTTCTATATCTGAATCTTGATAGGTTTCTTGTGGTTTTCCTTGTTCATCTAAAACGAACGAGCCATCCATATTTAATTGATGTAATCCGATGGTAAAAAGTTGCATCACTTCACGAGCATAGTTTTGATCGGGGGCTTGCCCCGTAATACTCTGTGGCTTATTACCATTCATGGTTAGATACAGCCCCATGACTGGCGATAGCGTGATATCCCGCAGTAAGTCTTTGAAAGATACAAAAGCGCCCTGAGTCAGTAATTGATAGAAGTTCGCGAGTGCGTCTGCATTTTGGATAAGGTTGCTATCCTTCTCACTTACAACAAAGATCTGACTAAGAGCAAAAGCCACACGCTGACGCAATTGAGCGTTGTCATTAAGCGCAATATCAAACCATGCTCCAACACGACAATCTTGCGTACTTGCAGATAAGTTGCGAGAGTGTGCTTGGTAGCGAGTTTGTTGAAGGTGATCCATATAAGGTTGGGCAATTTGTTCGTTTATCCATTGCCCTCTGTCGTCCAGTGACAATAAATAGGTAACTTCTGACTGTTTCACTCCCATTGTGGCTAAATCTAGAAACCGACAAGCTTGCTGTTGAGTTAAATTTTCCATATTTTTCTCCATAGCCAAGTGACATCGACTGCAGCAGGATTGAACGAATCACTGTGCATACCTGTAAGGATAATTAGTGGATAATGACGGCAATTTCACTATTAAAAGAAGGGTTTTTATCAGGGTGTGATCGTGCGGATGGCTAGCGAAGAAAAAATACAAATTATAGGGTTTTTACTTTATTTTCTAATTATAACATAATCTTATGTTTTTATTATTGTTATTACAGGTGTGAATGAGGAACCTAGTTGATGCAGAATTTTGCCCCTTATTAAAGTTAGGGATAAGGGGCATCATAATATGGGGAAGTTTAACTTGGCTGACGATTGCTTCGTAAACCATCGATACTAAAGATCAGTAAAGCGCTCCAAATAAAGGCAAAGGTGATTGCTTTGTCCAATGTGAATGTTTCACCATAAATCAAGGTTGCAAGCAAGAACATCAAGCTGGGACCAATGTATTGGAAGAAGCCCAAAGTAGAAAGCTTAAGGCGTGTCGCCGCACCAGTGAAGCAAAGTAGGGGTAAGGTAGTAATAATGCCCGCTGAAACAAGAAGCGCGTTTAACTGCCAAGTGTTATTGAGTAGATTTGATGTTGGGGTGTCAGTGATAAACAACAGGTAAATGAGAGCGGCAGGGAGCATGACCACGGTTTCGATAAATAAGCCTGTTTTAGCATCGACGCTGACTTTTTTTCGTAGAAGTCCATACAAGCCAAATGACGTAGCGAGAACAATAGCAATCAAGGGAACAGAGCCAAAGATCAACAATTGCACAATTACACCACAGGCGGCTAAAGTTACCGCTACCCATTGGAGTTTACGCAGCCTCTCTCCGAGGAAAAGCATTCCCAGCAATACATTGAACAACGGATTAATATAATAGCCAAGACTAGCATCAAGCATTTTATTTGCGTGAATAGCCCAAATAAAGATCAGCCAGTTTGTTCCGACTAAGACGGCGGTTGCGAGTAGGTAAAGCATTTTTGTTTTGTTCTTGATGATATCTCGAACTAAACGTCCATGACGGCCGAAATAGAGTAAAGCTGCCAGAAGAAAAAATGACCAGATTATCCGGTGACTTAATATTTCTAACGGAGCAACATGATGAATAGATTTAAAGTAGATGGGGGCAATGCCCCACATGGTGTAAGCACTAATCGCCAGAAGCGCCCCATGTTTTGTGTCTTGCCGCTCAGTCGTCATGATTAAGCACATTTCCCTTTTATGTAATAAGGCAAACGATATTATAAAAAGTTGCTTATGAAATCATCTAACAATTTGCGGTTTTATTCGCGATCAAACCCCTTTACAATGTTCGCCTGTCTTGCGAATGGGTAGCCTGCTTGGCGCCTACCTTTAACGACCCAACCTGAGATTTCCCATGACTTCGACTGTCTTAGCCGAACAATCCGATTTGCCAATCACGCCCCAACGAGTTCTTGAAGAGGTGTTTGGTTATACCGTTTTCCGTGATGGTCAACAAAAGGTCATTGATGCAGCGGTAGAAGGTCGAGATAGCTTAGTGATTATGCCGACGGGGGGCGGGAAATCATTATGTTATCAGATCCCTGCTTTGGTTAGAGAAGGAATTACTTTGGTCATTTCACCACTGATCTCTTTGATGAAAGACCAAGTTGATCAATTGAAAGCCAACGGCGTAGCAGCAGAGTGTGTTAATTCGACGATGTCGCGAGAAACTCTGATTAATGTTTATAACCGTATGCATGCCGGGCAGATAAAATTAGTTTATGTCTCGCCAGAGCGTGTTCTGATGCGTGACTTTATCGAACGGTTAGAGGCGCTGCCACTAAGTATGATTGCCGTCGATGAAGCGCATTGTATTTCACAATGGGGTCATGACTTTAGGCCGGAATATGCGGCACTGGGTCAGCTCAAGCAGCAGTTTTCTCATGTGCCTTTTATGGCCTTAACCGCTACCGCTGATGATGCAACGCGCAAAGATATTCTTGATCGTTTACAACTCAATGAACCAGAAGTTTATCTAGGCAGCTTTGATAGACCAAATATTCGCTATAACTTGGTAGAGAAACATAAGCCGATCTCACAGATTCTCCGTTATTTAGATACCCAAAGAGGACATTGCGGGATCATTTATTGTGGCAGCCGTAAAAAAGTGGAGATGGTGACAGAAAAACTCTGTAATAACCATATTCGAGCGGCTGGCTACCACGCGGGTATGGACGTTGATGAACGAGCTTATGTGCAAGAAGCGTTTCAACGTGATGATATTCAGATTGTGGTTGCTACTGTCGCATTTGGAATGGGGATTAACAAGCCTAACGTGCGTTTTGTTGTCCACTTTGATATCCCACGTAATATCGAGTCTTACTATCAAGAAACAGGGCGAGCAGGTCGTGATGGCTTACCCGCTGAGGCCATGATGCTGTATGACCCAGCAGATATTAGCTGGTTACGTCGTATGCTAGATGAAAAAGATGACGGGCCACAGAAGCAGGTTGAAAGTCATAAACTGAATGCGATGAGTGCTTTTGCCGAAGCTCAGACTTGTCGTCGCCAAGTATTACTGAACTATTTTGGAGAATATCGTGAAAAGCCATGTGGTAACTGTGACATTTGTTTAGATCCACCGAAACGCTTCGATGCGACAGAGCAAGCGCGTAAGGCGTTATCGTGTGTTTATCGAGTTAATCAAAGCTTTGGTATGGGTTACGTGGTTGAAGTTTTGAGGGGGATGCAAAATATCCGTGTACGCGAAAATGGCCACGATAAAATTTCAACTTACGCGATCGGGCGAGACCATAGCCATGATTATTGGATCAGCATCTTTCGTCAGCTGATTCATAAAGGGTTACTGTGTCAAAACATTACCCGCAATTCAACTTTACAGCTCACCGAAGAAGCGCGCCCTTTGCTGCGAGGTGATATTTCATTGGAATTAGCGGTTCCTCGTTTGGATACCGCGGCACGCGCGGCAAAATCCGATAAGTTGAGCAGCAAAAACTACGACAAAAAATTGTTTGCTAAATTACGCAAATTACGCAAATCCATTGCTGATGAGGATGGATTGCCTCCTTACGTTGTGTTTAGTGATGCAACCTTGATTGATATGGCAGATATCTTGCCTACTTCTTATGGTGAAATGCTGGCTGTGAGTGGGGTGGGACAACGTAAACTGGAAAAATACGCTGATGCGTTCCTTGACCTCATCCAGGAACACCTTACTCAGCGTTAATAAGGAATGTAAATGCAGCATGAATTTGGTTTAGCGGAATATCTGGTGGAAGAGGGGCGATTAATTATTACTTGCCCAAGCTTTGATCTCGATACCTTCCCATTATTAGGACAAAGATTGATCAACTTGTTGTCTGCAAGTGTCATCGAAAAGCAGTGGGATGCAGATATCCATTCATGGCTTATTGATTTTGAAGGCTGCCGACTTTTCATGAAAGCAGAGCATTATAGTGAAGCCATTTGGTTCGAAGCTTTAGCAACTGATCAGAGCGAAGAAGAACTTAACTATTTAGCTGGATTATTTCAGCGCGGCTTCTAGAAAGTAGAGCTAACAACAAAAGCGTGTTTCATGTGAAACACGCTTTTTTAATTAAACGTTTGCTTATAATCGATGACTTGCGGCAAAAAGTGGTTAATGTATAATCACCGGCCGCTTGACGGTGAGAGTGTCTCGCGTCACTATTTTTTTGTTAACATTGTTGGTGAGAGCGGCTATCTATATAGACAAGCACTCGATTTGGGTTCCCTCACCCCCAAACCAAACTAAAAAGGTACAAAATGAGTAACTTTACCCCTGCGCAGCAGCGCAAAGCCCTAACTTACTTGGTGCTATTTCACCTCGTTATTATTGCCTCAAGCAATTATCTGGTTCAAATTCCCTTTACGATTTTTGGTCTCCATACCACCTGGGGAGCCTTCACGTTTCCATTTATCTTTCTAGCAACGGATCTTACGGTGCGTATCTTTGGTGCAAAAACAGCACGTCAGATCATCTTTTTCGTGATGTTGCCAGCACTACTTGTGTCTTATTTACTTTCGGTACTCTTTTTTGAAGGTCAGTTTCAGGGCTTCAGTCAACTTGGAGAGTTCAATCTCTTCGTTGCACGTATTGCCATTGCCAGCTTTATGGCTTATTTACTTGGCCAAATAATGGATATATACGTCTTTAACCGCCTACGTCAGATGAAGCAATGGTGGGTTGCGCCAACGTGTTCGACACTGTTTGGTAATGCATTAGATACATTGGCTTTCTTTGCGATTGCCTTTTATCAAAGCTCCGACCCATTCATGGCGGAACACTGGACTGAGATTGCGCTGGTGGATTATGGGTTCAAACTGATTATTAGCCTAGGCTTGTTTGTTCCTATGTATGGGCTGTTATTAAACTACTTAGTGAAAAAACTTACGGCTGTGAATCCTCGCTTTAAGGTAGGCGTTACTGCTTAGGAATGAGTATGGCTGGTGGTGCTACCTGCGCTTGACGGTAAAGAAAGGTTGCTACCTAAGATGTAATAAGGCCTGACTGCGAGATTCAATCGGAGTCAGGCCTTTTTTATACCATTATATTTAACTCTAGAGCGTTTCTATCGAGTGAGGCTAGAGATAATGGTCGGACTTACCATTCGCGGTTATTCGGTGGAAATGATCAGTGGCCAGCCAATGTCAGTTTGGCGGTTTGCCTCAATTTCCAATTCCGCGGCGGTAAGAGGGTTTGTTTGTAACCACTGTTTGTCCAAATGAAGAGTAAGTTGATCTCCTTGGGCAGAGAGAACCGTGTGAGGTTCCAGATCAGGATTACGGCGATGACTTAAAAGCACTGCTAGACGTAACAAACGAAGAATACGCTTAGCACTGACTCCAGAGATCGCATGCTGCTCTGGTAACGAAGTCAATTGCTCACGATAACGACGTGCGACCTCGGCGATAAACAGTTTTTGGGCGCGAGTGTAACCCGGTAAATCAAGGTGCTGAAGCAGGTAAGCACTGTGATCGCCTCCTTGTTTAAAGTCGATAGTCAAACCAATTTCGTGTAGCTTCGCTACTGTATCAAGTAGCATCTGTCCCTGAGGCTCAGGAACCCATTCCTCTTCACCGACTTGTTCCAGTAAGACTTTGGCTTTACTAGCGACTTGCTCACCATATTTACTGTCGAGCTGGTAGCGGCTTTGAATGCTATTGATAGTGCGAGCTCGAATATCTTCTTGGCGAAGCTCATCAACCATTTCATATACCAAGCCTTCACGAAGTGCGCCGCCTGCGAGGGTCATCGCATCGATATCGAGTAGCTCAAAAACAGCGATCAGAATGGATAATCCGCTGGGGAAAACGAGGGCACGTTCTAGAGTGAGGCCTTCGATATCCAGTTCTTCCAGATGATCCGCCAGCATGGCCTGTTTCTGCAAACGCTTTAGTTTGGAGTGAGTAATCACTTCGTCCATACCCTGTGCTAGCATTATTTCTTGCAAGGCTTGCACGGTTCCTGAAGCGCCAACACAGACATCCCAGCCAAGCGTCGTATATTGCTCTAAGATAGGTTGCAGTACTTGTTTGGCGCCATTGATTGCGGCGCTAAAGTTACAGGCAGTGAGTTGACGATCCTTGAAGAAACTCTCTAGCCAAGTGACGCACCCCATTTTTAGGCTGGTCAGGGCTTTGGCTTCAAACCCTTCTCCGATAATCAACTCTGTGCTGGCTCCACCAATATCGACGACTAAACGTCGGCCGCTGCCTCCAGAGGTATGGGCAACACCTTTATAAATGGTCGCCGCTTCTTCTTCACCACTGATGACTTCGATAGGGTGGCCTAAGATCTGGTTTGCTTTAGCGAGAAACTCATCGGCATTGGTTGCTGTTCGCAAGGTGGCAGTGCCAACAATTCGGATATTGGCGTTAGGGATATCCTGTAGGCGTTCGGCAAACAAGCTTAGGCAGTCCCATCCTCTTTGCATGGCCTCCATACTAAGCACATTATGCTCATTTAAGCCTGCAGCAAGGCGAACTTTACGCTTAATTTTAGCCAGAGTTTGCACACTCCCGTCGATATGGCGAACAACGAGCATATGAAAGCTGTTTGAACCGAGGTCGATAGCGGCATACAGTGGTGATGTTCCTGCTTGACTCATAAGTGGCTTCAATATCCTATTTAAGCTTGCTTGGGTGCTGACGGGCGCGGTTGGCGCGGACGGCGTCCCTGAGGTTTTCGATTTCCAGAACGAGAGCCACCTGTATTGGTTCGACGTTGCTGAGTTCTTGGCGAACGCATGCGCAGCGGCGCTGGCAGTTCTTGTAACAGAGCAGAAACGTCATAGTCTGATACAGGAATAGCGTGCTCAATGTATTCTTCAATCGCTGGCAGATTGATTGCGTACTCTTCACAAGCAAAGCTGATCGAATGTCCACTTGCTCCGGCACGACCAGTACGGCCGATACGATGAACATAATCTTCACAGTCATCAGGAAGATCATAGTTAAATACGTGTGTTACTTGAGGAATGTGCAAGCCACGTGCTGCGACATCGGTTGCAACAAGAATATCGACATCACCGCGCGTGAATTGATCAAGAATTTTTTCACGCTTTTTTTGAGGTACATCACCAGTAAGAAGGCCTACGCGATGACCATCAGCGGCTAGGTGGCCCCAAACGGTTTCACATTTGTGTTTGGTGTTAGCAAAGATAATCGCACGATCTGGCCAATCTTCTTCTACAAGAGTTTGCAACAACGCCATTTTGTCTTCATTGGAAGGATAGAAGAGTTCTTCTTTAATACGATGACCTGTTTTTTGCTCTGGTTCGGCAGCAACTGGCTCTGGGTTGTGCATGTGTTCAAATGCCAATTCTTGAACACGATAAGACAACGTTGCTGAGAACAGCATATTCAAGCGATCTTTAGGCTCCGGCATTCGTTTGAATAGGAAACGAATATCTTTAATGAAACCTAGGTCGAACATGCGATCGGCTTCGTCGAGGACAACGGCTTGGATGTTATTCAAGTTAAAGACACGTTGTTTATTAAAGTCGATGATACGGCCTGTTGTGCCAATAAGAATATCGACCCCACTTTGCAGTTTAGCAAGCTGCTTATCATAGCTTTCGCCACCATAGGCTAAGGCTGCTGTTAGGCCAGTACTTGCCATAAGAGGCTTAGCATCATTAAAGATCTGAATCGCGAGCTCACGTGTCGGTGCCATAATAATCGCGCGAGGCTGATTTGGCTGACGTCCTTCATGTTCCGGTGTCGTCAAAAGATGGTTAAAAGTAGCAGTAAGGAACGCGAGGGTCTTACCAGTACCCGTTTGGGCCTGGCCTGCGATGTCTTGGCCGGTGAGCAGGACCGGCAACGCCAAAGCTTGGATCGGGGTACAAAATTCAAACCCTTTTTGCTCCAAACCTTCAAGAACTTGGGGATGTAAACCCAAGTCGGCGAACTTTTGCTCTGTGATATGCGTCTTTTTCATTGTTATAGAATATCAGCTAAAGCTTGCAATACGAAAGTAAATACATTCCAATAGGGCATCTATTTACTGGTTATCACCCAACCAGTTTCAAAAAACACATTGGAGTGGAAGATGAGTGATAAGATTTTGCAGCTTACAGATGACGGTTTTGAAAACGACGTAATCAATGCTGCAGGCCCGGTTCTGGTTGATTTCTGGGCGGAGTGGTGTGGTCCTTGTAAAATGATTGCCCCTATCCTAGATGAAATCGCAGATGAGTATGAGGGCAAGCTCACTATCGGTAAACTAAACATTGATCACAATGCTGGTACACCACCTAAATTTGGCATTCGCGGCATTCCAACGCTACTATTGTTCAGAGACGGCAGTGTAGCGGCAACGAAAGTCGGTGCTTTATCTAAGACTCAGCTGAAAGAGTTTTTAGACGCATACCTATAATCATCATGTGATTAGAGACAAAACCGTGTAGCGTCGTAATACACGGTTTTGTTTTTCTAACTCTGGACTAGACTAATAAATAGTGCTAACTTATTGCACGCTAATTGAACAGTTTCTCTTCTTGGTCGATCCTTAGACCAAATCCATCTAACTTGAAAACAGATCCTATTTTGACTAAACAAGAATCCACAACCATGAACCTAACTGAACTGAAGAACAGACCTGTGTCTGACCTTGTGAAACTTGGCGAAAGCTTAGGGCTTGAAAACCTAGCGCGTTTAAGAAAGCAAGATATCATCTTCGCTATTTTAAAAGCACATGCCAAAGGCGGCGAAGACATCTTTGGTGACGGGGTTCTGGAAATTCTGCAAGACGGTTTTGGTTTTCTACGTAGTGCCGACAGCTCATACCTTGCTGGTCCAGATGACATCTACGTATCTCCAAGCCAGATTCGTCGTTTCAACCTCCGCACTGGTGACTCTATTGCAGGTAAAATCCGTCCACCAAAAGATGGTGAGCGCTACTTTGCTTTGCTGAAAGTTAATACTGTTAACGATGATAAGCCAGACAATGCACGTAACAAGATTCTTTTCGAAAACTTGACGCCGTTGCATGCTAACGAACGAATGGTGATGGAGCGCGGTAATGGCTCGACAGAAGATATCACAGCCCGTGTTTTAGACTTAGCTTCTCCAATTGGTAAAGGCCAACGTGGTTTGATTGTTGCTCCGCCAAAAGCGGGTAAGACCATGTTGCTCCAGAATATCGCTCAAAGCATCGCCTACAACCACCCTGAATGTGAGCTAATGGTACTTCTTATCGACGAGCGTCCTGAAGAAGTAACCGAGATGCAGCGTTTGGTAAAAGGCGAAGTGATTGCGTCTACGTTCGATGAGCCTGCATCTCGCCACGTCCAAGTAGCCGAAATGGTTATCGAAAAAGCAAAACGCTTGGTTGAGCACAAAAAAGACGTCGTTATCTTACTTGATTCTATCACTCGTCTTGCTCGTGCCTATAACACGGTCGTTCCTTCATCAGGCAAAGTATTGACCGGTGGTGTGGATGCTAACGCTTTACATCGTCCAAAGCGCTTCTTTGGTGCTGCACGTAATGTTGAAGAAGGCGGTAGCTTAACGATCATTGCAACAGCACTTGTTGACACAGGTTCTAAAATGGATGAGGTGATCTACGAAGAGTTTAAAGGTACAGGTAACATGGAACTGCACTTGAACCGTAAGATTGCTGAGAAGCGTGTATTCCCTGCGATTGACTTTAACCGCAGTGGTACTCGTCGTGAAGAGCTGTTGACCAAAAATGACGAATTACAAAAAATGTGGATTCTGCGTAAGATTGTTCACCCAATGGGTGAAACTGATGCGATGGAATTCTTAATCGACAAGCTCGCCATGACAAAAACCAATGATGAGTTTTTCGATGCTATGCGTCGTCAATAATTGAATATAAATCACTTTTACAAGAAGCCACTGAATATCAGTGGCTTTTTTATTGCTTTCTTTTTATATAAATCGCAGAATGATGGAAATGTTATCGGGAGGTTAATATGCAACACGGAATGTTGTCGTCTTTACTCCTGAGTGTATCACTGATTAGTCTTCCAATAGTGGTCTCAGCAAAGGAAATGCAATCACTCGAAGTTGAGCAGTGGCTTCAGGATACCTATTTAGTCAGCAAGGTCGCTAAATTACTTGAAGATATCTCGGGTGATGATATTGAACGAGTAGAGCGTTCTCTAGACCAACTTACGGCCCTTCAGCAAGAAGTCGTTCGACTGCTATTACTGGAGAAACTTGAGCAGCAGTCAACGCCACTGACAGAAAAGCTTTGTTCTTTTGTTCAATCTCAATTGGGACTCACTCCTAGTTATCAAGTTTTAGAATATGGTGATGGCTACGAGTTTAGTGTGCCTGCCTTTAATTTCCCAGTGGTTGCGAGTCGGATACTCAAACGCTGGAAGCAAGACAAGGGCAGAAAAGAACTCGCCTTGCAGGCTGAACGTTATGAATTGAACTTGAAAACGTGGCTTTCAGAAAAACCCCAGCTAAAAAAATCACGTGAATCTTTACTGATTAATGAACTTGAGCACTTTTCTCCAGAAGCGTTAAATGAGCTGACAAAGCAACTGACGGAGAGCAATGTTACCAGTTGGCTGCCCTCGACCCCGGTTGTGGTCCGTTTAGCACAATTAAGTCGTGATAGTAGCGTGTACGATATGCTGTGGCGTATGCGGGCGGACTACCATGGACAAACTGAGTTACTAAGATTGTCAGAGTCTGGTGATGACTTCTCTTTGTTGCAAATCATGAATGCTACGGTAAATCCTACTTTGAAGCCCTACGCGATAAAGCTGTTAACCAATATTGAGCCTAAACCTTTAGAAGTCGAGCAATTCTTAAATGGTAAAGTGGCCGTTCCTGTGAAAGCTAAATTTGCCCAAGGGGAGAGTGACCAAATAGCTCCAGCTTGGGTTGAGGCAACCGTCTCAGGCTCGAGACAACCAGAAGATGGTTAAATGAGTTAGAGCCTGAAAGCTTGAGGTGAGTAATACCCACATAAAATAGAAGGTCCTTACCACTATCCTATTTGTTATACTGGCTGCAGTTTAAACTAGCCAGTGTGAAAGCTTATGAGTTTTAAGGATTTACGTGAATTTATTGATCATCTAGAACAGCAAGGACGTCTTAAGAGAATCACACACCCTGTCGATCCTGCATATGAAATGACAGAGATCAGTGATCGTACATTAAGAGCAGGCGGTCCGGCGTTATTGTTCGAAAATCCAATTGGTTATGATGTCCCTGTTTTGACCAACTTATTTGGTACGACAGAGCGCGTTGCGATAGGTATGGGGAGAAATCATGTCCAAGAGCTACGAGAAGTCGGTAAGCTATTAGCTTATTTGAAAGAACCTGAGCCACCAAAAGGGTTTAAAGACGCACTTGAGAAACTTCCCGTTTTTCGACAAGTGCTCAACATGCCTGCTAAACGACTACGAAAGGCGCCTTGCCAAGAAGTTGTTTGGCAAGGTAGTGATGTGGATCTGGATAGAATCCCGGTGATGAGTTGTTGGGCTGATGATGTCGCCCCATTACTCACTTGGGGTTTAACGGTAACGAAAGGACCGAATAAGAAACGTCAGAACCTTGGTATTTACCGCCAACAGAAGATCGCGAAAAATAAAATTATCATGCGCTGGCTGGCCCATCGTGGTGGTGCGCTCGATTTACGTGATTGGATTGAAACTCACCCAGGTAAGCCATTTCCAGTCTCTGTAGCCTTTGGTGCTGATCCGGCCACTATTCTTGGTGCTGTCACCCCTGTTCCAGATACACTGTCTGAATACGCTTTTGCTGGTTTATTACGCGGCAGTAAAACTGAAGTGGTAAAATCAATCAGTAACGATTTAGAAGTCCCTGCCAGTGCAGAAATTGTTTTGGAAGGATATATCGACCCCACTGAGTTCGCTGACGAAGGCCCTTATGGGGATCATACTGGCTATTATAACGAAAAAGAAAAGCATCATGTTTTCACTATTACGCATATCACCATGCGTAAAGACCCTATCTACCATAGCACTTATACTGGTCGTCCACCTGATGAACCTGCGGTTTTAGGGGTGGCACTGAATGAAGTTTTTGTGCCTATCTTACAAAAGCAGTTTCCCGAAATTGAAGATTTCTACCTTCCACCGGAAGGGTGCTCCTATCGCATGGCGGTTGTCACGATTAAAAAACAGTATCCGGGTCATGCTAAGCGAGTCATGATGGGTGTGTGGTCTTTTTTACGTCAATTTATGTACACGAAATTTGTGATCGTCTGTGATGAGTCGGTGAATGCTCGAAGTTGGGATGATGTCGTTAAAGCGATGACTCTGCATATGGATCCGGTTGGGGACTGCTTAATGATTGACAATACGCCAATCGACTCACTTGATTTTGCCTCTCCTGTTGTTGGTCTAGGATCAAAAATGGGTCTAGATGCAACGATAAAGTGGGATGCCGAAAAGGCGTTAGACTTACAACCGCATCAAAACAACAGCAGTAGAATGCTCAGCGAAGCGGAGTTAGCAGGGCTTAAGCAACAGCGCCCAGACATTGTGGAAATTTATCAGCCAGAAAGAGCACAAGGTCAATTTGCAATTGTAACGATGCAAAAAACGCAAGCAGGTCAATCACAAGAGTTATTAGAATACTTGTGGCGCTTTTTTGATAAAACACATCAAAATAAGTTTATTATTGTGTGTGATGACGACGTTAATGCTTATGATTGGAATGATGTGATTTGGGCGATAACGACACGGATGGATCCAAACCGAGATACCATAAAAATCAGCCAGAAAGGTCAGATTAGCTCTAAGATCGGTTTAGATGCAACCAATAAGTTCGAGACTGAAGTCACAAGAGAATGGGGCACGCCAATTAAAAAAGATCCTACACTAGTGTCTCAAGTCGATAAAATTTGGGAGCAGCTAAATATTCTGTAAGCTTTCAGATTATAGAGCCGCCTTTTATTTGGCATTTGATGCTAAAGCAAAGAGACGTGATCTTGGCAGCAATGCTCAACCATAACCTTTGTTTGCCACACGGCTCTCCATTTGTGCAAGTATAACTTGTACGCAGAGCAATAGGGAGAGAGCTGAACACCTCTCCCATACTATTAAAAAATCAGCAAGGCTAGGTGCTTTCCTACTTAGTCTTTGTAGAAAGTAATTCAGTGCTTACCTGTCTAGTGTAAGCGAGAGGAACATCATGACAATCCAATGTAAAGTCAAGTCGATAGAACCATTAGCTTGCAACACCTACAAAATTCTTTTACAGCCGGAATCACCAGTGGAGTTTAAAGCGGGCCAATATTTAATGGTTGTGATGGGAGAGAAAGACAAACGACCTTTTTCTATTGCAAGTAGTCCATGCCGTCATGCGGGAGAGTTAGAGTTACATATTGGAGCTGCAGAGCATAATGCGTATGCGCTAGAAGTGGTCGAAGCAATGCAAACTGCTTTAGAAACAGGGAAGCGCATTGAAATTGATGCACCACACGGCGATGCATGGATTCAAGAAGAAAGTGAGCGTCCATTATTGCTGATTGCTGGTGGTACTGGTTTTAGTTATGTACGTTCAATATTAGATCATTGTGTGGCTCAAAATAAAACGAATCCTATCCATCTATACTGGGGGGCTCGTGATGATTGTCAATTATACGCGAAAGAAGAGCTGGCTGAGATTGCCGATAAATTTGCACATGTGCATTTTGTTCCTGTTATTGAGGTCGCGGAACAAGAATGGCAAGGGAAGGTTGGTAATGTATTGCAGGCTGTTTGCGATGATTTTGAAAGCCTTGAACATTACGATATTTACATTGCTGGTCGATTTGAAATGGCAGGGGCAGCCCGCGAGCAGTTTACACAAAATAAAAATGCAAAGAGTGACAGAATGTTTGCTGATGCATTTGCTTTCATCTAATCAGTCGATATCGAGCAAAAAAGAGGATTTTTTATTCTCTTTTTTGCTGCTTTGCTTAAATAAGCAACGAACATAGGTTTTTTTTGATTTTTTTTCAAAAAACTATTGCGCTTAATGTCAAACTGCCTATAATGCGCATCCACTGACACGGCAGAGGCAACAAGGCTTCAGTCGAGTTAGAGAGGGTAAGAAGTTCTAAAGAAAATAAATGAAAAAAGTGTTTGACACTTTCAATTATCTCGCTAGAATTCACCTCCGCTTTAAGAGAAAACTTCTCAAAAAGCCAAGCTCTTTAACAATATAGACCTATCAATCTGTGTGGGCACTCGTTGATGATAATCCAATTAGAAGCTTTAGCTTCAAATTAGGTTTCAGTGAACTGAGTGACCAAACGAGTCGAAAGACTTGGCACAGTCAATTCATTATCATTCTGTTGGAATGGTAATAGCTTTAAAATTACTTCTTACTTTTAAGTAAGGATGAGTTTTGAAGTCAGTATTCATTGAGCCGAAAAAACTTTAAATTGAAGAGTTTGATCATGGCTCAGATTGAACGCTGGCGGCAGGCCTAACACATGCAAGTCGAGCGGAAACGAGTTGTCTGAACCTTCGGGGAACGATAACGGCGTCGAGCGGCGGACGGGTGAGTAATGCCTAGGAAATTGCCCTGATGTGGGGGATAACCATTGGAAACGATGGCTAATACCGCATAATGTCGTTTTCTATAAACGAAGGGGACCAAAGAGGGGGACCGCAAGGCCTCTCGCGTCAGGATATGCCTAGGTGGGATTAGCTAGTTGGTGAGGTAAGGGCTCACCAAGGCGACGATCCCTAGCTGGTCTGAGAGGATGATCAGCCACACTGGAACTGAGACACGGTCCAGACTCCTACGGGAGGCAGCAGTGGGGAATATTGCACAATGGGCGCAAGCCTGATGCAGCCATGCCGCGTGTGTGAAGAAGGCCTTCGGGTTGTAAAGCACTTTCAGTCGTGAGGAAGGCAGTATCGTTAATAGCGGTATTGTTTGACGTTAGCGACAGAAGAAGCACCGGCTAACTCCGTGCCAGCAGCCGCGGTAATACGGAGGGTGCGAGCGTTAATCGGAATTACTGGGCGTAAAGCGCATGCAGGTGGTTTGTTAAGTCAGATGTGAAAGCCCGGGGCTCAACCTCGGAATAGCATTTGAAACTGGCAGACTAGAGTACTGTAGAGGGGGGTAGAATTTCAGGTGTAGCGGTGAAATGCGTAGAGATCTGAAGGAATACCGGTGGCGAAGGCGGCCCCCTGGACAGATACTGACACTCAGATGCGAAAGCGTGGGGAGCAAACAGGATTAGATACCCTGGTAGTCCACGCCGTAAACGATGTCTACTTGGAGGTTGTGGCCTTGAGCCGTGGCTTTCGGAGCTAACGCGTTAAGTAGACCGCCTGGGGAGTACGGTCGCAAGATTAAAACTCAAATGAATTGACGGGGGCCCGCACAAGCGGTGGAGCATGTGGTTTAATTCGATGCAACGCGAAGAACCTTACCTACTCTTGACATCCAGAGAACTTTCCAGAGATGGATTGGTGCCTTCGGGAACTCTGAGACAGGTGCTGCATGGCTGTCGTCAGCTCGTGTTGTGAAATGTTGGGTTAAGTCCCGCAACGAGCGCAACCCTTATCCTTGTTTGCCAGCGAGTAATGTCGGGAACTCCAGGGAGACTGCCGGTGATAAACCGGAGGAAGGTGGGGACGACGTCAAGTCATCATGGCCCTTACGAGTAGGGCTACACACGTGCTACAATGGCGCATACAGAGGGCAGCCAACTTGCGAAAGTGAGCGAATCCCAAAAAGTGCGTCGTAGTCCGGATTGGAGTCTGCAACTCGACTCCATGAAGTCGGAATCGCTAGTAATCGTGGATCAGAATGCCACGGTGAATACGTTCCCGGGCCTTGTACACACCGCCCGTCACACCATGGGAGTGGGCTGCAAAAGAAGTAGGTAGTTTAACCTTCGGGAGGACGCTTACCACTTTGTGGTTCATGACTGGGGTGAAGTCGTAACAAGGTAGCGCTAGGGGAACCTGGCGCTGGATCACCTCCTTATACGATACGGATAGTTTGCTTTCACTTTTTAAAAGTGAAGACAAATGAGTCACGATGAGTGTCCACACAGATTGATACGGTTTATAAGTAAAAGAGACGATACTGGGTCTGTAGCTCAGGTGGTTAGAGCGTTCGCCTGATAAGCGAGAGGTCGGTGGTTCGAGTCCACTCAGACCCACCAATTCTTCCCCAAAAGAATTGGCAAGAGTATCGACACCTTAATGGGGCTATAGCTCAGCTGGGAGAGCGCCTGCCTTGCACGCAGGAGGTCAGCAGTTCGATCCTGCTTAGCTCCACCATCTTTAAGCGCATTTTCTTGAAAAAGACGAGTGCTTTTAAAAATGGTTACTTTATCTTAAGTAATTAGCTCTTTAACAATTTGGAAAGCTGACAGATAACAATTTGATTAATTGTTATCTAATAAAAGTTCTCAAATCCTATGTCTTTTAAAGATGTAGGTACCAATACACATTCAAGTGTTCTTGGGTTTTACTTCGTTCTTAACGAATGAAGCAAAACATATTTGAGTCCGGCAAAATCGAACGCTATCTCGCTCATTTAAATAATGAGATAGCAACTTTGGTTGTTTAAACAACAAACTCAAGATTTCTTCTGAAACTCTTTGGGGTTGTATGGTTAAGTGACTAAGCGTACACGGTGGATGCCTTGGCAGTCAGAGGCGATGAAAGACGTAGTAACTTGCGATAAGCCCAGATTAGGTAGTAACAACCATTTGAGTCTGGGATTTCTGAATGGGGAAACCCACGTGCATAAGCACGTATCGTTATGTGAATACATAGCATAACGAGGCGAACCGGGGGAACTGAAACATCTAAGTACCCCGAGGAAAAGAAATCAACCGAGATTCCGAAAGTAGCGGCGAGCGAAATTGGATTAGCCCTTAAGCTTTTTATGCGTTAGACGAACGGTCTGGAAAGTCCGGCGATACAGGGTGATAGCCCCGTAGTTGACAACGCACATTCAGTGAAATCGAGTAGGGCGGGACACGTGATATCCTGTCTGAATATGGGGGGACCATCCTCCAAGGCTAAATACTACTGACTGACCGATAGTGAACCAGTACCGTGAGGGAAAGGCGAAAAGAACCCCTGTGAGGGGAGTGAAATAGAACCTGAAACCGTGTACGTACAAGCAGTAGGAGCCCACTTTGTTGGGTGACTGCGTACCTTTTGTATAATGGGTCAGCGACTTATATTCAGTGGCAAGGTTAACCATCTAGGGGAGCCGTAGGGAAACCGAGTCTTAACTGGGCGCTCAGTCTCTGGATATAGACCCGAAACCAGGTGATCTAGCCATGGGCAGGTTGAAGGTTGAGTAACATCAACTGGAGGACCGAACCGACTAATGTTGAAAAATTAGCGGATGACTTGTGGCTAGGGGTGAAAGGCCAATCAAACCTGGAGATAGCTGGTTCTCCCCGAAAGCTATTTAGGTAGCGCCTCGGACGAATACTACTGGGGGTAGAGCACTGTTAAGGCTAGGGGGTCATCCCGACTTACCAACCCTTTGCAAACTCCGAATACCAGTAAGTACTATCCGGGAGACACACGGCGGGTGCTAACGTCCGTCGTGGAGAGGGAAACAACCCAGACCGCCAGCTAAGGTCCCAAATTACTACTAAGTGGGAAACGATGTGGGAAGGCTCAGACAGCCAGGATGTTGGCTTAGAAGCAGCCATCATTTAAAGAAAGCGTAATAGCTCACTGGTCGAGTCGGCCTGCGCGGAAGATGTAACGGGGCTAAGTAGTAAACCGAAGCTGCGGCAATGCACTTTTGTGCATTGGGTAGGGGAGCGTTCTGTAAGCCGTTGAAGGTGTGTTGTAAAGCATGCTGGAGGTATCAGAAGTGCGAATGCTGACATGAGTAACGATAAAGGGGGTGAAAAACCCCCTCGCCGGAAGACCAAGGGTTCCTGTCCAACGTTAATCGGGGCAGGGTAAGTCGACCCCTAAGGCGAGGCCGAAAGGCGTAGTCGATGGGAAACGGGTTAATATTCCCGTACTTCTTACAATTGCGATGGGGGGACGGAGAAGGCTAGGTGGGCCTGGCGACGGTTGTCCAGGTTCAAGTGCGTAGGCTGAAGAGTTAGGTAAATCCGGCTCTTCTTAAGGCTGAGACACGACGTCGAGCTACTACGGTAGTGAAGTCATTGATGCCATGCTTCCAGGAAAAGCCTCTAAGCTTCAGATTGTAAGGAATCGTACCCCAAACCGACACAGGTGGTCGGGTAGAGAATACCAAGGCGCTTGAGAGAACTCGGGTGAAGGAACTAGGCAAAATGGTACCGTAACTTCGGGAGAAGGTACGCTCTCGACGGTGAAGTCCCTCGCGGATGGAGCTGTTGAGAGTCGCAGATACCAGGTGGCTGCAACTGTTTATTAAAAACACAGCACTGTGCAAAATCGTAAGATGACGTATACGGTGTGACGCCTGCCCGGTGCCGGAAGGTTAATTGATGGGGTTAGACTTCGGTCGAAGCTCTTGATCGAAGCCCCGGTAAACGGCGGCCGTAACTATAACGGTCCTAAGGTAGCGAAATTCCTTGTCGGGTAAGTTCCGACCTGCACGAATGGCGTAATGATGGCCACGCTGTCTCCACCCGAGACTCAGTGAAATTGAAATCGCTGTGAAGATGCAGTGTACCCGCGGCTAGACGGAAAGACCCCGTGAACCTTTACTACAGCTTGGCACTGAACATTGACCCTACATGTGTAGGATAGGTGGGAGGCTTTGAAACCAGCACGCCAGTGTTGGTGGAGCCGTCCTTGAAATACCACCCTTGTAGTGTTGATGTTCTAACGTCGACCCCTTATCGGGGTTGCGGACAGTGCCTGGTGGGTAGTTTGACTGGGGCGGTCTCCTCCCAAAGCGTAACGGAGGAGCACGAAGGTGGGCTAATCACGGTTGGACATCGTGAGGTTAGTGCAATGGCATAAGCCCGCTTGACTGCGAGAATGACAATTCGAGCAGGTGCGAAAGCAGGTCATAGTGATCCGGTGGTTCTGTATGGAAGGGCCATCGCTCAACGGATAAAAGGTACTCCGGGGATAACAGGCTGATACCGCCCAAGAGTTCATATCGACGGCGGTGTTTGGCACCTCGATGTCGGCTCATCACATCCTGGGGCTGAAGTCGGTCCCAAGGGTATGGCTGTTCGCCATTTAAAGTGGTACGCGAGCTGGGTTTAGAACGTCGTGAGACAGTTCGGTCCCTATCTGCCGTGGGCGTTGGAGAATTGAAAGGGGCTGCTCCTAGTACGAGAGGACCGGAGTGGACGAACCTCTGGTGTTCGGGTTGTGTCGCCAGACGCATTGCCCGGTAGCTAAGTTCGGGATCGATAACCGCTGAAAGCATCTAAGCGGGAAGCGAGCCTTGAGATGAGTTCTCCCTGATACATTAAGTATCCTAAAGGGTTGTCGGAGACTACGACGTTGATAGGTCAGGTGTGTAAGCGTTGTGAGGCGTTGAGCTAACTGATACTAATTGCCCGTGAGGCTTAACCATACAACACCCAAAGGGTTTTGATGGACTCAAAGCAAGAACGAATTGAATGTGTAAGAACTGAAACAGCTTTCCAGATTATTTAAATCCTGATAACAGGGTTTAAAACAGAATTTGCTTGGCGACCATAGCGATTTGGACCCACCTGATTTCCATCCCGAACTCAGAAGTGAAACGAATTAGCGCCGATGGTAGTGTGGGGCTTCCCCATGTGAGAGTAGGACATCGCCAGGCTTGATTAATACATTTAGATTTTTTAAAATCTAGGTGTAAAGCTAAGACTTAGCATCAAAGATAAGACTATGTTTTAGTAACAATTTGTGGAGAGATGGCTGAGTGGTCGAAAGCACCGGTCTTGAAAACCGGCAACCGTTAATAGCGGTTCTAGGGTTCAAATCCCTATCTCTCCGCCACTATTAAAAAAGCCGCTGTATTTACAGCGGCTTTTTGCTTTTTATCTCATGAAAAACTTTTAGCTCATGAGATAGTTGCCCCAAAGTCTTCTCTGTTAACACTTCATATCCTCCACGGACTCTTCTTCCTATACTCAGTGCTGAACTCATAGAGCAAGCATAAGGTCATTAGGATAATATTATCTTGACCCAATATTTTACGAACTACAACGACGTTGTGGATAAGCTCTGCAGTAAGTGGGGTCACTGTTCGGGAAGTGTTGATTTTCAAGGTTGGTATCATTTCCTAGATTAGTATAAGAAGTGGTGTTTGAGGCTTTCTTTAAGGGGCGCTTAGCGTTGATGTCTAACGACTATACTTATTCCTCTACAAGCCTTGAAGGGGTTAAGGAGCTAGGCTTATAGGCAATAAAAAAGCCGACAAAATGCTGTCGGCTTGAAAGATAGGTTAGAGATGGCTATTTCTCTTGGGTTAGTGCTAATGCTTTGCGGGAAACTTCGTGAGCAGCTTTAGTTAGATTCTGTTTCTCTAATGTATCGGCTAAAAAAGCATAATCGGAAATGTCAGTACGAACCTTTAATGCTGCTTCTAAATGATGCTGAGCGGGTTGCCACTTTTCTTGGCGGAACAAAAAGTGTGCAAGAGCACTGTGAGCGGCGGCATTGTGTGATTCTCGCTGTAAAGTGCCTTCTAGCAAAACGATGGCAGGATGGTCATCAGCCAATTTAAGCTCAGTCAGTAACTGGTAAAGTGTCTCCGTCGGCTGTTTTTTTAATGTGTTCTTGATCAGCGTAAATGCTTCATTATCTGCTTTTCGACCAATCAGCTCACGTGCAAAACATTCGATCAATTTGACATTCTGTTTTACTTTACGTGGCAAGCTATTCCAATGTAAAACCAGTCCCTCACTGCCTTGCTGAATGGCGATATCATGCATTAAACCACATTGAGCACTTTGCAGAAGTTCTGTCTGCTGCTCTTTAGTGATTTTTCTGACTTTGACCAATTCAGGGATAAGGTCGATGAGTGGTTGCCAAAGTTTCAACTGGATATAAGTATTTTTTAGTAAATCGAGTACGATGGCGTTATTGGAATATTTTCCTTTGAGTGTTTGTAACGTATCAAAAGCCGATTCGTAGGCACCATCATTAATAAACTGTTTAGCTCGGGTAAGCTCTACAGCAAGGTAAGCATCCTCTTGTTGGCTAGCGAGTGCTAAATATTCGTTACGCTTGGCTTTGTCTCCATTCCCTTGAGCGGCTTCAGAGGCCACCAGATAACAAAGTAATGGCATGTCATGGTGCTTTGCACAACTCAGTGCAAGCTTTTCGGCACTTTTCCAATCTCCCTCGAGCAACTTGATGATGCTTTCATTCGTTGTACGACGAGCTCGGCGTATTTTTCGAACATTAAAATAATCGAGCGAGTTAGTGCTGATACTAATGATGCTTTTGATTATATACTCAAGCAAGAAGAGGGCGGCTAAAGTGGCTATGATCAGGATTACCATAGTGGTAAAACTCATCTCTATCGTTTTATTTGCAATAGAAATGAGTACGTAACCTTGTTCATCAGCATAATGGGAGCCAGCATATAAACCCAAACCAAGAATAATAAACAGGAAAATCAAACGTATCATTATTGCCCCTCCGAGTTTGTCATTGGAGCAATATCTCGGTGTAGACGCTCACGAATGGTATTTTTTAGAGTTTGCTGACTTTTGAGTTCCGAAGGGTACTGTACCGTTAGGCTTTGTTGCTCAAGTTTATTGAGCTCTTGGCGAAAATCTGTCACAGCCTGTTCGTCGTTGTTAAAGAAATCCGCTATCCAGTTGTCTGCTGTTTGTAAGGATTGTTGATAAATCTCATCTTGCTGGCGATAAATGGCTTGTATGGCAACGCCGAGTTTCGCTTTGAGGTTCTCTTTTAGATAAAAATGCTGTTTGGGAGGCAGAAGTGGCGCTGTACTCTTATCTGATGTTCTTATCGTGATAAAGCTGTCAGCGAAGCTCTTGAGTGATGTTTTTAGGTTCTCTTGCCAATTTGACACATCTTCTGTCAGGACTTTTTTCTCGTTAGCCTCTTCTGGGGCTAGGATAGGTTGTGCCAGAGGTAGCGTGTCGACCTGTTGTTGAAGGGCTGTCAGTTTTAAGATCATGCTTTCTTGATCGACAGAAGGCAGCATTTTTAGCTGTACGATGTCATCAGTGATTTCCTTGCGCAGCTTGATTAAGCTTGGATCATTTAAAGCTATGATGCGTTGATCGGCATCTTTCATGAGTTGAATGGCGCTAGCAACATTATGCTCTAAATACAACTTTCTGCCTGCGAGTTGGACTAGATAGTTCGCTTCAGTAAGCAGCCAGCCGTTGGTCCTAGGCTGCTTTCCGCTCAGGCTGGCTATCTCTTGTTGTAAGCTAAGAATACTTCTCTCTTGCCGGTCCAGCCCCTCTTCAATCGCTTCTTTGGACTCTTCCTTAAACTTATTAGCTTTCTCTTCTGTCTCATTTTTATTGCTTTGTAGCGTCTTTTGAATGTTATTTTGTGTTAACTGTAATTGAGTTTCGAGATTGGTGAGTTGAACGATATAGTCGGCTTGTTGTTTTTGGAATTCGGCTTGTTGATTGGCAAACTTGTATGTCAGTCCTCCACCGAAAGCGAGTGAGATTAAAACGGCGAGTACACCAAGTTTGGTGCCGTGATTGCCAGGCTTTTTCTTTACTTCAGCCTTGATCGGTTTTTTCCCTGACTTTGCCTTAGTTGTTGTGGCCTGCTTTTCAGTGGGCGCCACTGATGGTTGATTATCAGAAGAAGTTGAGTCGTGTTTTTCTTGTTTGTTATTGTTACTTGTCATGCCTATATCCTGTTTAGCTATGGCGTGAGAGCCGTCAGTAAGTCTTGATTGGATGCACTTCCTATACACCTTATCTGAGAAAATCCCCTTTGACGTGCAAGATCAGCTACTCGTTGACTGGGGAGATAAAGCTCTTGCTGATTGAGCCAAGCTAATTGTTCTGATGTTAATGGATCACATAAATACGCTAATTGTTCACTACTAGTGATGACGATTTGGGAGACTTGCTGGACTTTCCACATTGCAAGGCAGCGTGCGGGGTCGAATGGAATAAGGTCTCGTTTGTATGTCTCACCATAGTGTACTGCTGCCCCCCGTTTTACGAGTTCATCTTTGATCAACTCACGGCCTCCGTTACCACGAAGAATAAGGACGTTTTGTTTTTTTACATGTTTGAGTTCAGTAAGTTGCAATAGATGTTCACTATCACTGAACCGATGTGGGTAGTGTACTTTTTGTTGGGTACACATGCTTAAATAGTGTGCTGTTTTTTGACCAACGGCAAGATATATTACTTGTTGAGGCCACGATTGATTGTGATTGCTTAGGATCTGTTCCGCATAATGAACGGCGTGCTGGCTGATTGCGATAATAATGTTGGCTTTATCGAGGTGTTGCAGCCACTCAACCTTATCTGGCATTGAGTTAATCGTAATTAATGGGTGATGGATAGCCTTCACCCCGTGATGATTAAGTAAAGAGCAAAGCTCATGACCTTGCTCTCCAGGCCGAGTGACCAAAACAGCCATAGTTAGTCGTGGTCTGCGTACAATTTGGTTAAAATGTCGCGCGCGCCTTTTTCCAGAAGCTCATTAGCCAACTGAATGCCTAACGCTTCGGCATCCTGACGATGTCCATGGATCTCACCGCGCACAATCAAGCTCCCATCAGGTTCTCCCACTAGCGCTCTTAGCCAGATGTTCTCTCCATCCAGTAAAGAGTAACTACCAATAGGAACTTGGCATCCTCCTTCCAGTGTGAGGTTCATGGCTCGCTCGCAACGAACACGATCAGCAGTGTCAGGGTGATTGAGAGGTTCTAGAAGCTGGCGAAGTCGTTGGTCATCAAGGCGACATTCAATCCCGACAGCACCTTGACCTACTGCTGGAAGGGATTGCTCTGGTTCGATTAAGCTGCTAATACGATCGTCTAGTTTGAGGCGTTTTAAGCCTGCTGCAGCGAGGATAATCGCGTCGTATTCTCCGGCGTCAAGTTTACTTAGTCTGGTGCCGACGTTACCACGAAGGTCTTTAATCACTATATCAGGGCGGTAAGCTTTTAACTGACATTGTCTGCGTAGGCTGCAAGTACCAACAATGGCCCCTTGTGGGAGGTCATCAATGGTTTTGAAATGATTTGATACGAATGCATCACGAGGGTCTTCACGTTCACATATCGTCACCAACCCTAGCCCTTGCGGAAAATCGACGGGAACATCCTTCATTGAATGCACTGCCAAATCAGCACGTCCCTCTAGCATGGCTACTTCAAGCTCTTTAACGAAGAGCCCTTTACCACCCACTTTAGCCAGTGGAGTGTCAAGGATCACGTCACCTTGAGTGACCATGGTGACCAGTTCAACCTCAAGGTTAGGGTGAGCGGCTTGCAAAGCATCTTTCACATAGTGAGCTTGCCATAAAGCAAGAGGACTTTTACGTGTCGCGATGCGAATGGGCGTAGATTGTGTCATGATCTTCTCAATATTACTGTGATTTGGTTTTATCCTACCACTCAACGGAGGAAAGTTTTAATGTTAGTTAGTGTTCTGTTGGTTTCAGAAATGGAATGCTTTTATATTATGAAAATAGTGTGATTGGATTCTCATTTAAACTCAGTCGGGTTATTATGTAAGAGTTGTAGCAAATGGCACTAGGACATAGTGAACTTGCGATTGGTATGGAAACCTTAAATCAAACTATTTGTAAGCAGTAATCTTTACCAATCTTAGCAAAAGTGTTAAATTGATCACGTTTTTTGCTCGGTATGGCTTAAAACATCAGCAGATTTCATGACTGTTCAACCAAGGAACCTCCCTTGCAGGCTTACACTCAAAAACTTATTCAGCGATTAGACAATCTCAACCAGCAGCGTATCGATCGTGCGTTGGCGCTTATGAGTTCGCAAAACCAGCAAGTTTTTCACCTGATTCCTGCTCTGTTGCACTTCAACCATCCTAATCTTCCCGGTTTTCTTGATGCAGAGACTCCGCATGGCTTGTTTGGCTTTGAGCTGAATGCGATGCAGCAGCAACTGGTTGATGCTTATTTTGACCATAGTCCCACTGTTATCGAAGCGGTGACCGACGCGGATATTCTTGGCTTATATACTATGGGGAGTACGTCCTCAATTGGTCAAAGTACCTCAAGTGATTTGGATATTTGGGTATGTATTCCTCCAACCATGAATGCTATACAGCGTGATTGCTTAACCAAGAAGTGCTTATCGATCACAGATTGGGCACAAGCTCAGGGAGTCGAGGCGAACTTTTTCCTTATGGACGAAGATCGCTTTCGTAATAATCATTCTGAACAAATGACCGGGGATAACTGTGGCTCTTCCCAGCACTTACTCCTACTTGATGAATTTTATCGCTCAGCAGTACGCTTAGCTGGACAGCGCTTATTATGGCAAATAGTGCCTCCTGAAATGGAAGAGTGCTATGGCGAGTACGTTGCTCAGTTATATGAGGATGGCAACGTAAAATGTGATGAATGGATAGACTTTGGCCAGCTTAACCGTATTCCAGCGGAAGAGTATTTTGGTTCCAATCTGTGGCAACTGTATAAAAGCATCGACTCACCGTATAAATCTGTATTAAAAGCGATCTTGCTTGAAGCGTATTCATGGGAATACCCAAATACGCAGCTATTGAGTATCGATACCAAACGACGTTTCTTTGCTGATGAGCCAGATTTATATGGCATGGATGCGTACTACTTAATGCTTGAAAAGGTCACGCGTTATTTAGAACGTATTCAAGATCAAACCCGCTTGGATCTTGTGCGTCGTTGTTTCTACCTCAAAACCCACGAAAAGCTCTCGCGTGACCCAGATACGGGGTCGGTTGCTTGGCGTCGTGAAGCGTTAAGCGAGATGATTTCCACGTGGAATTGGGACCATAAAGTGGTGGCGGAACTGGATGACCGACGTCATTGGAAAGTCGAACAAGTCAAAGTTGTTCATCATGCATTATTAGATGCCCTAATGCAGAGCTACCGTAATTTGATTCAGTTTGCCCGTCGTAATGACATTACTTCTGCGATAAGTCCACAAGACATTAGTATCTTAGCGCGCAAGCTGTATGCGGCATTTGAAGTGTTGCCGGGTAAGGTGACCCTTTTAAACCCACAAATATCCCCTGACTTGCACGAACCTGATCTGAGTTTTATCGAGGTCACAGAAAGTGGCGTGAATAAGCCTGGGTGGTATCTATACAAACAGCCGTTGGATGCTCATCGTATTCTTGGACAACCATTTTTAGAGCACCACGAGTACCTGAGTAAATTGGTTTCCTGGGCATTCTTTAATGGTTTGATTACAGAGTCGACCTATTTGCATGCTGTGGTACGTGAAGCACAACTGGATATCGATAAGTTCTACCAAATGGTGGGGGACTTACGTAATACCTTTTCATTGCGTAAACGTCGTCCAACTATGGAAGCGTTAGCAAGTCCTTGTGAGATAAGCCAACTGGCCATGTTTATCAATTTTGAACATGACCCTACCGCTGATTTGTCTGGCCGTATGTTGAAATCTGAGGTCAAGAGTACCGAGATATTCAGCTTTGGTCCCGATCAAATTAATTTGGTTGGCAGTGTCGACCTTGTCTATCGTAATTCATGGCATGAAGTTCGAACGTTGCACTTTCAAGGTGAAACGGCGATCTTAGACGCGCTTAAGACCATATTGGGAAAAATGCATCAAGATGCGCTGCCTCCTGAGTCTGTTGATGTGTTCTGCTATGCTAAAAACATGCGCGGAGTGATGCGTAATACGGTTTACCAGTTGCTTGCCGAGTGTATCGACCTACGTTTGAAACCCGTCGAGCCGGAAAAGAGACGTCGTTTTAAAGCCATGCATCTTGGGTGTCAAACTCATGGTTTATTCTTTGAACGCCGAGGAGTGTCTGTTCAGAAGTTAGAGAATTCGGTTGAGTTTTACCGCAGTATTTCGACCAATAAGCTGAATGGTTCACCGCTACTGATGCTGGATCGAGGGCAAGAATTTCAGTTGCCTGAGGTCGTTGATGGCTTCGCCAGTGAAGGGCTAGTACAGTTTTTCTTTGAAGATACTGAAACGGGCTTTAATATCTATGTGTTGGATGAAGCTAATCAAGTTGAAGTCTATCATCAGTTCAGTGGCACGAAAGATGAAATGATTGCATCAGTAAACGGCTTTTACACGGCGGTTAAAGATAATAATCAAGTCGCGTCACAGTGCATTAATTTTAACTTGCCTCAATACTACCAAATCATTCATCCATCAGAAGGGAATACACACATTATTCCTTACCGAAGCGAGAATGTCTCTTCAGTCTCTGTCCCTAAAACAGCCAGTGTGTAAATAAAAAGAGCATGATTAGCTCTTTTTATTTATGGCAACATTTGGGACTCACTAGTTCAGCGTTATACCCAATCTATGCTTTCACCCGCGTGTTTTTCACATTCTTCTTTAACCATATCAAAGAGCTTCATGGCCGTTTTTGAGCAGATCCACTGACCATCGATCTGCTTAAAATGAAAGCCTCCTGACTTTGATGCCAACCAGATCTCATGCATGGGTTCTTGACGATTGATGATAATTTGGCTGCGGTCTTCAAACTCTAGTGTCATAACATTGCCTGACACTTCGTAATCGATATCCGCGCCAGATTCGTCGATGGCTTCTTCGATGATTTGCAGTTGTGTGTCTACTTGTTGATGAAATTCGGTATCGTTCATCCTTTTACCCTATTGCTTTTCTTGAGTGTGGTGCGATTATAGAGGGCATTGATTCAATAATCACGATATGCAAAATGAAAAAACTACTCATGGTGTTGGGAATGCTCGCCGCTACGACTTTGGTCGGCTGTGGTCAGTCAGGTGCGTTGTATATTCCAGATGACGCTCAGCAGACTGAACAAGCACAATAATAACTCACCCCGAACGTTGTTTCATGGGGGAAGCAATCGAATTAATTAAGGGAAGTACACTTTGGACTATTTTAACTATCAGGATGATGGCCAGCTTTGGGCTGAAGACGTCTCACTTCAAGATCTTGCCGAGCAGCATGGCACGCCTCTTTATGTTTACTCTCGCGCTACGTTAGAGCGTCATTGGAGTGCGTTTGATAGGGCTGTGGGCCAACATCCTCATCTTGTTTGTTACGCAGTAAAAGCTAACTCTAACCTGGGTGTTTTGAATGCACTCGCGCGCTTAGGATCCGGCTTTGATATTGTATCGGGTGGTGAACTTGAACGTGTTATTGCAGCGGGTGGTGATGCGAAGAAGGTGGTGTTCTCTGGTGTGGGAAAAACACTGGCAGAGATGAAACGTGCGCTAGAGCTGGGCATAAAATGCTTCAACGTGGAATCAGAACCAGAACTTGAGCGTTTGAACAAAGTTGCAGCCGAGCTCGGCGTGATTGCCCCGATTTCGTTAAGAATCAATCCAGATGTCGACGCAAAAACACATCCTTACATTTCGACGGGTTTGCGTGATAACAAATTTGGTATCGCCTTTGATCGCGCGCCGGCGGTATATAAGTTTGCTCAAAGCTTACCAAACCTAAACGTGCAAGGCATTGATTGCCATATTGGTTCCCAGCTGACGGATATTGAGCCTTTCATTGATGCGACCGATCGTCTTTTGGCACTGATTGATGATTTGAAGGCACAAGGTATCCATATTCGTCACCTGGATGTTGGCGGCGGTCTTGGTGTGGTCTATCGTGATGAAGAACCTCCTCAGCCTGCAGATTATGCTAAGGCTTTACTTGATCGTTTGGCCAACCATCAGGACCTTGAACTGATTTTTGAGCCAGGCCGAGCGATTGCTGCTAACGCGGGTATTTTGCTGACGCGAGTTGAGTTTCTTAAACACACAGAACATAAAAACTTTGCTGTTATTGATGCGGCGATGAATGATCTCATGCGACCGGCGCTTTATCAGGCTTGGCAGGATATTGTTCCCGTTGTCCCACGCCAAGGTGAAGTACAGCTGTATGACTTGGTTGGGCCTATCTGTGAAACTGGTGACTTCTTAGGTAAAGATCGTGAACTGGCACTACAAGAAGGTGATCTACTCGCGGTTCGTTCTGCTGGTGCCTATGGTTTTGTGATGTCTTCGAATTACAATACGCGAGCTCGAGCGGCAGAGGTGATGGTTGATGGTAATCAGCACCATGTTGTCCGTCAACGTGAAGAACTGACGCATTTGTGGCAGTTGGAACAAATTTTACCGGAGTAATACACGACAAATGCACTTCCATTTTTCCAAAATGCATGGCTTGGGCAATGACTTTATGGTTGTTGACTGCATTACCCAAAATATGTTTTTTTCGCAAGATTTAATCCGCCGTTTGGCGGATCGTCATACTGGTGTTGGTTTTGACCAATTGCTTTTGGTTGAAGCACCGTACGATCCTGAAACTGATTTCCACTACCGTATTTTTAATGCAGATGGTAGTGAGGTAGAGCAATGTGGCAATGGTGCACGTTGTTTTGCTCGCTTTGTGCGCTTGAAAGGCTTAACCAATAAATACAGCATTAGCGTGAGCACCAAAAAAGGAAAAATGGTTCTTGATATTGAGGATGAAGGCATGGTGACGGTCAATATGGGGATACCCGAGTTTGAGCCGAATAAAATCCCCTTCAAAGCTAAGCAAAAAGAAAAAACCTATATTATGCGTGTGGGTGATAAAACATTATTCTGTGGTGCAGTCAGCATGGGTAATCCGCATGTCGTCACCGTGGTTGAGGATGTCGATAGCACCGATGTAGAAAACTTGGGGCCTTTACTTGAGTCTCATGAACGTTTTCCAGAACGCGTTAATGCTGGCTTTATGCAAGTGGTTAATCGTCAGCATATTCGTCTACGAGTGCATGAGCGTGGAGCAGGTGAAACTCAGGCGTGTGGTAGTGGTGCTTGTGGGGCGGTTGCGATCGGTATTTTACAAGGTTTATTAGATGAGACCGTTAAAGTTTCTCTACCTGGAGGAGAGCTTTCAATCTCATGGCAAGGCCCGGGTAAACCTCTGTTTATGACTGGACCTGCTACTCACGTATTTGATGGGCAACTCTCATGCTAATTGAAGGTAAGGAAAATCAACCGCAGCCAGTTCAAGCCGATGCCATGACGGCAGAAATTGTTGCAGAATACTTACGCGATAACCCCGATTTCTTTGTCCAACGTCCTGAGCTGGTAGAACGGTTGTCGCTGCCTCATGCTGATTTAGGCGCAGTGTCATTGGTGCACGTTCAAATGAATCGTCAGCGCCAGCGCATTGAAGAGCTGGAAGAAGAGATTACAGCTTTCATGTCATTGGCCGCAAAAAATGATAGAACGTTCTACGAATTCATGGACCTACAAGGGCAGTTGTTAAAGTGTTGTCATGTGAATCAGGTCATTATGGCGATTGAACGTAAGGCGAAAGAATTAGGTCTTACGGCTTACCTTCGTTTACTCAATGCCAATGAAAGCATGCCAGCACTTAAGCAAGAGGACTATCAACGTTTTGCTACCAACCATCTTAATGGTAAAGAAGCGTACTTGGGGCGTTTAAGAAAAGTTGATCGTGAGGCGTTATTTGGGGACGTATTAGTTCCTGAAATGGGTTCATACGTTGTTTTACCGCTTGGTCATAAAACGCCACTGGGCTTACTTGTATTTGCAAGTGAAGATGGTGGTCATTTTCAACCTGATATGGACACGTTGTTTTTACGTCATCTATCATTAGTAGTGACACACCTTGTTCAGACACTCGCATGGCATCAAGATGACGACAACAGTACAGAACATTCCTTTACCAAGTAGTTTGCAAAAGCCGTTGGAGCACTTCTACGAATACCTACGTAGCGAAAAAGAGCTTAGCTTACACACTCAGCGCAATTACAAGCAGCAGCTTGAGACAATGGCGCAGCATTTAGCCAATATGGGAGTGAAAGACTGGGCTCAAGTGGATGCGGGATGGGTTCGTCAAATTGCTGGTAAAGGGATGCGTGATGGCATGAAAGCCAGCAGTTTGGCGACGCGCTTATCATCCTTGCGTAGCTTTTTTAACTTCTTGGTTTTACGTGGTGAATTACTTGCAAACCCCGCGAAAGGTGTGTCTGCACCTCGAAAAAAACGCCCACTGCCTAAAAACTTGGATGTAGATGAAATGCACCAGTTGCTTGAGGTCAGTGAGAATGACCCTCTGGCGATACGAGATCGCGCAATGATGGAACTGATGTATGGTGCTGGATTACGGCTTGCCGAATTGATCAGTATCGATGTGCGAGATGTCAAACTACGCAGCGGTGAATTGCGTGTTATTGGTAAAGGCGATAAAGAACGCAAAGTTCCTTTTTCCGGGATGGCCACAGAGTGGCTGGGACAGTGGCTGAAGGTCCGAAATGAGCTTGCTTCGGCTGATGAGGCTGCTTTGTTCGTCTCTAAATTAGGGACACGAATTTCGGTTCGCAGCGTACAAAAACGTATGGCTGAATGGGGTCAGAAGCAGTCAGTAGCCAGCCATATTAGCCCACATAAATTACGCCATTCCTTCGCAACACATATGTTGGAGTCGAGCCAAAATTTACGCGCGGTACAAGAGCTTTTAGGGCACGAGAATATCTCTACTACCCAGATTTATACTCATTTGGATTTTCAACACCTTGCTGATGTCTACGATCAAGCTCATCCTAGAGCACGCAAGAAACAAGAAAGCTGAGGTCCTGTTGTGAAGTTTTATCGCAGTATTAAACCGATTAAAGCCATCACGTTTGATCTCGATGACACTTTGTATGACAACGTTGCCGTCATTGTAAAAATGGAGCAGGAACTGCTTGCTTGGTTTAAAGAGCACCATCCGGTCGTCGCGCAGATGAGTGCGGAAGATTGGCGTGTGGTCAAGCGCCGTCTCTTACGAGAAAAGCCCGCTCTTAAACATGATGTGACGTTACTTCGTTTCGTGCAGATTCAAGCGGTCTTCTTATCTCAAGGCTACTCATCGCTTCAGGCAAATCAGATCGCGCAACAAGCTGTTGAACTGGCGCTAGAGTGGCGAAATCGAGTAACCATCGCTCCAGATAATATTGCGTTATTGCAGACCTTAGCAGAAAAGGTGCCGTTGGTTGCGATTACCAACGGGAATGTTGACTGTAAAAAAATTGGCTTAACGCCTTATTTTCAGCATATTCTGCGAGCAGGTCCCGATGGGGCGGCAAAACCAGACAGAGATATGTTTCAAAAAGCACAACAACTCTTGGCTTTGCCTGCTGATAATATTCTTCATGTTGGTGATCATCTTATCTCCGATGTCAAAGGGGCGATATCGGCTAACTTTGCGAGTTGTTGGTTCAATAATACAGGCTGTCAGATTCGCACGTTATGCCATGGAGGCTTATTACCTGATATGGAAGTAAGTCAACTGGCTTCTTTATCTAGGCTAGTCGAAGGTTAATAGTTTCACGTGAAACCACTTGTTTTCAGTCGATAAACCGTTTTTTATCTTCGATAAATAGTTTGTTTTACCGTCAATGAATAGAATTAAAGGCGTTGATCAGGCGGGACGTCCTTTAACGGGTGGCCACTTTTCTCTGCTTGAAATCGAGACAAATATTGTTGGAAAAAATCCTGCATAAGTTGATGGTTTTTTTCTTCACCTAACTGGCTTAATAATTCAGCAGAGATTTCAAACGTACATAAATTACCCGTTTGTTGATTACGTCGTAAAGAATATTGAGAGTCCGCTTGAGTATTTAATGTCATTGTCGGAATGGACTCTAACCAGCGGCTTTTATTAAGTATTTTTCTGGCTTCTTGCCACGTTGCATCAAGGATGATAAAGAGCGGTACTCGATGTGATTCTTCACTATGCTGCATCACTTGAGGGAGTTCAAGGCTGTTTTCTGTGGGGAAAAGCAACACAGGAAACATACTCGGGTCGGTCAATTTTTTCCATAGTGAAGCTGGGGGTGTTTGTCTATCCCAAATCACTTGCTCGGCATTTAGCTGGCATTGAATGAGTAACTTGCCCGTGTTGCTTGCTCGCTTTTGTTCGTTGGGATGAGTGAGCAAAATAAGTGAATATTGACTGTTCAAGACCGGGGTCAAAGTGCAGTAACAATTGAATTTAAAGCCGCACTGAGAACAAGCTTGAGCCATGGTGAGTGTTCCTTTACTTTATGGGTTATATTTTGGCTGACTGTAGCTTGGGTGTTCAACATCATCTTGCTATTGCTGCTTTCACAATCGACCTCTACAGGAATGATATTATGGCATACTGGTTATTTAAAACAGAGCCTGACACTTTTTCAATTGATACACTTCGCGTACAAAATGTCTCTTGCTGGGAAGGCGTACGTAATTATCAAGCACGTAACATGATGAGAGATGAGATCAAATGCGGAGACCTGGTACTGATTTACCACTCCTCTTGTAAGCAAGTTGGGGTTGCGGGTATTGCTAAGGTCATTAAGGAAGCTTACCCAGATCATTTTCAGTTTGACCCAGAAAGCGATTATTACGATCCTAAATCCTCCGTTGATAACCCTCGTTGGGTGATGGTTGATATTGAGTTTGTCAGGAAAACGGCGCGTATTATTCCACTGTCAGTGATGAAGGCGATGCCAGAACTAGAGAGGATGCCATTGGTTAAAAGAGGCAATCGATTGTCGATAATGCCTGTTAGTGATCAAGAGTGGACAGCGATCCTCGGTAAAGAATGTCTCCCGAGTCAGCGTCGCTCGGTATAATTTTTCGGAGCACAAAGCGTCTATCTCAATGTGCTCCTTACTTACCTATTAAAGCAAATGTTCACTTAGGTAGTGCGCAACGGCATCATCAGCATTGCTGCCAATCACCTCATTATTTGGTAATGCTTTAAAGACCTTTTCATGGGCGGTTGCCATGACTAAGCCTTTTCCTGCCATCGATAACATTTCTACATCATTCATGCCGTCACCGAATGCGATGCAGTTTTCTAATGTTTGACCGAGCGATTCTGCAATTGCTTTTAACGCGCTGCCTTTCGATACATCGGCAGCCATCACTTCTAAGCACCATGGTGTTGAGAACGCGATATTTAATTGTTGGCCAAACTGTTGTTTAAGTTTGTTTTCAAATTTGACGAGGTGTTCATGATCTTCGCCAGGGTGAGTGAAGAAAATCTTAGCAATTCCTTCTTGTGGCGCTTGGTTTTTATCAAATAGCGTATAAGTAAATGCTTCGTGAAAATCACGCAGTTGCTCATCATCTTGACTGAGTAACCAAGCATCATTTTGATACATGTGGATAAGTATTTCCGGATCCATTTTGATCGTGTCGATCACGCCTTGAATGAGATTTTCAGGAATATTTTGACTGTAAATGAGTTGATCATTTTGGTCGTGTACTCGTGCGCCATTAGAAGTGATCATGTAAGCGGGAATACCAACACTGTGGCGAATGCTAGCAACATCAACATGGTGACGGCCTGTCGCAAAGATAAAGGTATATCCTTTGTCATGTAATGCTCTGAGCGTTTCTCTCGAATAGGCATTTAATTTGTGGTTAGGCGCTAATAAAGTGCCGTCTAAATCGGAAGCAACGATCTTAGTGATGGATTTGCAAGGTAGCGATGTGCTCATGAAGCCCTCATCAATAATGCTAAATTGTCTGAAGTTACTGCAGGTCATCGCTTTACTTAGTATGACGTGAGTAATGGTAAATAAACCCAAGCTTACTGCAAAATGAGCCAGAATAAGAGGATAAATTACCGATGTTATATTTCCTCTTTAATCTTCTTTTTGCTCAATATTACGCATAAAAGTAAAGAGTTTGTTGAGCGCCTGATTACGATATTGATCTTGTTCAAAGAGGACCTCGTGTTGTGAGCCCGCAATTGAAACGAATTCGACGCGAGCGTTCGTTTTGCTAAGTTTGTCGATAAACTTCTTTTGGGCAGTATTGCTGACAATACGATCGCTACCGGCTTGGAGTAATAAGACTGGCAAAGTGAGTTGGCGGGTGAGCAAAATACATTGTTTTGCAGCTATTAGCCCTTGCCAGACCCAACGCTTACTTGGCCCACCAACCTGTAACTCGGGTTTATCTTGGTATAATTGGCGAAACCAATGGTAGCGTTCATAGCTTTGACTCAATGGATTATCATCGAAAGGCTTTGCATAGTAGGCTTTCTGACCTGGAGCATAACTGGCCTGTGGTGAGCAAGCTGCCAAGATCTGGCACACAGGGAGAGCGATAGGGCTCAGGTACCAAGGAAGTTGGATGCCAAACATTGGTGAACTTAAAATTAATCCATTAAAGAGATGTTTGGGGTGAGTTTGCAAATAACGTGTTGCAATGGCACCTCCCATTGAATGTGAGAGCATTGTCCGATGCTGGTAAGCAGACAAATCAAAATGCTCAATGACGGATGCCATGTCTTTAATATAATCATCAAACTCGTAGACGTGACCTACATCAGTATTTTTTAAGAGCCGATCTGATAAACCTTGTCCCCGGTGATCAAAGGAATAGACATCATAGCCTTGTCGATAAAAATCATAAAAGAGCTCTTGATACTTCCAGACGGATTCAATTCGGCCATTGACGATAAACACGGCTTTGTCATGCTTGGGATGCGTAAGCTTGCACCAGTAAATTTTTTTCTTCTCAACGCCTTTGATAAAGCCCTCTTGGCGAGTGTGCCACAGATTTGCAATTGGGCCGGAAATGGCTTGCTTGAACAAATTTTCTTGAGAGCTTTTCAAAGGTGTAGCAGGAGTTGTCATGGATGGGTTGCCTAAATGAACACGATTAGAATGAACTATATTCGAAGAATTATAAAGGAAATGCAATGGATACACATGTTTGGCTTGCTTATCTGGCGACAGCGATAATTTTTAGCTTAGCGCCTGGCTCTGGTATGGTGAACTCGGTCAGCAATGGTTTAGCTTATGGGATGCGTCGTTCATTGAGCGCCATTGTTGGACTACAAATTGGCTTAGCCATTCACATTCTTTTGGTTGGGGCTGGGATTGGTGTTCTTGTGGCACAATCTGCAACCCTCTTTAATATCTTGAAATGGCTTGGCGCTGCTTATTTGCTGTGGCTTGGCATTCAAAAATGGCGAACAAGCTCGACTTTAGAATCTGTTCAAATAGAAAAATCAGTTTCAAGTCGAGCCTTATTTTACAAAGCAATTCTAATCAATTTGACCAACCCAAAATCGATCGTGTTTCTCGTTGCGTTGTTTCCGCAGTTTATTGACCCATATACCAATCAGATGACGCAATTACTGATTTTGGGGTTCACGACAGTGATCATTGATGGGGTTGTCATGCTTGGTTATACCTTTTTAGCTTCTCAAATTGGTGGCGTCGTTCGCTCGGAGAAAATAATGAGTAGGATGAATAAGGTTTTTGGTTCAATGTTTATTGGCTGTGGTGCTCTGTTAGCCTCAGCGAAGTATTAAGTAAGCGCTATTCAACCCATTCTTCAATACAAGCCAGTGGATTAAAATCATTGGCTTTTCTCTCTTGATATCCAGTGATGAATACCTGAATCACATTGCCATTTTGATGCTTAATTATTGAGTGCTTCGGTGCTGTTATTAATCTTTCATGACACTAGAGCCTAAGTCTTGACGGCATACGCTAAATTAGGATATATATGGAATCCCATATATATCGATTTGATGAGTATTAAGGTGGCGTGATGACAATTAAGGTCGGAATTAATGGCTTTGGCCGAATAGGACGTTTAGCACTGCGTGCTGCATTTGATTGGCCAGAATTGGAGTTTGTGCATATTAATGATGCTGCAGGCGATACAGAAGCTCTAGGGCACTTACTTGAATTCGATTCCGTCCAAGGACGTTGGCATCATGAAGTTGCCGTTGAAGGCACATCATTAATGATTAATGGCCAACGTATTGCGACTTCAAAAGAGCGTGATATTAATGCCGTTAATTGGGGACAATGTGATGTGGTCATAGAAGCAACGGGCGTTCATCGTAAAACCTCTTTGCTTAATCAATATTTACAGCAGGGTGTAAAACGTGTCGTTGTTAGCGCTCCGGTGAAAGAAGAAGGGATTGCCAATATTGTTGTTGGAGTCAATGAGCATGTATTTGACCCTGAGCAACATCGAATTGTAACGGCGGCTTCTTGTACAACTAACTGTATTGCTCCGGTAGTCAAGGTGATTAATGAAGCGCTGGGTATTGAACAATCACTGTTTACTACTATTCATGACTTAACCAATACACAGACTATTTTGGATGCTCCTCATAAAGACCTCCGTCGAGCTCGTGCATGCGGCATGAGTTTAATTCCAACCACCACTGGCAGTGCAAGTGCTATCGTGGAAATTTTTCCAGAACTGAAAGGTAAAATTAATGGCCATGCTGTACGGGTGCCTTTGGCGAATGCTTCATTGACCGACATCATTTTTGATGTGAAACGCGACACAACCGTTGAGGAAGTCAATGCTTTACTCAAAACCGCATCGCAAGGCGAGCTAAAGGGCATCTTGGGTTATGAAGAGCGTCCTTTAGTGTCTATCGATTACAAAGGTGATCAGCGTTCAACAGTCATTGATGCGCAATCTACCATGATGGTGGGCTCTCGGATGGTGAAGATCTATGCTTGGTATGATAATGAAATGGGTTACGCAACCCGAACCGCAGAATTGGTTCTGAAAGTCGGTAAAGCATAAGGAGTACACAATGACACACCCTACATGGCAGCTCGATCTCACAACTGGAAGCCTTATCTTGACCCCATGTCCTGGGACAAAAGATGCAGATTTATCAACCTCGCTACAGCAGTTGAAAAGCCAGGGGGCTGTAGCGGTTGTTACAGCTCTTGATGACCATGAACTAGCAGAAAAACAAGTATCAGCATTGGGTGATCTGGTTGGCCAATTAGGAATGAAATGGTTTCAAATTGAAATTGAAGACGATTGTGCTCCTGATCAGGTTTTTGCAGCGAAGTGGCAACAAATCAATGATGAGTTGCATGGCGTGCTGAACCAAGGAGGAAAAGTGGTTTTGCATTGCATGGGCGGGTCAGGTCGTACTGGTATTCTTGCTGCACATATACTTTTAGAAAAGGGTTGGACGTTACCAAAAGTGATTGAAGAAATTCAAACTCTACGTCCCAATGCATTCCAAAAGCCAAGCCAGCTTGATTACATACAGCGTATTGCAAAGCAAGCTGTACAGCTCTAATCGCATTTGGTACATGATGATCTAATTGGCTGTAAAGGTAGCAGCTCGCTTAATCAATCAAAAGAGTAATTTTTAATAAGCTGTTGATTTTGATTGTTTTTATTTTTTGTTTTTTATATTAACAAGTACGTTCAGAAAGAATTTGGGTTGCTATGATCCAAATGCTTGTTAGGCTGTACGTAATGGGGTCATGATGGAAAAACTGAGCAAAAGCATTCGCCAATATATGTTAGTCACTTTTAATTACTGGAACTTTACTGTGACTGACGGTGCGCTAAGGATGTTAGTGGTGCTTTACTTTCATCAATTAGGCTATTCAAGCCTCGCTATTGCCTCCTTATTTATCTTTTATGAGCTTTTTGGTGTAGTAACGAATTTAATTGGTGGTTGGTTAGGTGCTCGGTTAGGGCTAAATAAAACCATGAATATTGGTTTGATTATGCAAGTCTGTGCTTTGCTCATGCTCGCGGTTCCTAGCACTTGGTTGACTGTTGCTTGGGTTATGGTCGCTCAGGCGGTGTCAGGAATCGCAAAAGATCTGAATAAAATGAGCGCAAAAAGTGCGATTAAGGCATTGGTACCTAATGATCAGAACCACAAACTCTACAAGTGGGTAGCGATACTCACTGGTTCAAAGAATGCTTTGAAAGGGGTTGGTTTTTTTATCGGTGGTTTGTTGCTGTCCGTATTTGGCTTCCAAGCTTCGATGCTGCTGATGGCGAGTGTGTTAAGTGCAGTATTTATCTTTAGCTTGATTTGGTTAGAGAAAGATATGGGCAAAGCGAAGCATAAGCTGCCTTTTCGTCAAATATTTTCTAAGTCAGAACCCGTTAATATCCTTTCTGCGGCCCGAATGTTTTTATTTGGCGCAAGAGATGTATGGTTTGTGGTTGCGCTACCGATTTATCTTGGCAATGTCTTTGGGTGGGAACATTTGCAAGTTGCTGGTTTTTTAGCGGCTTGGGTCATTGCATATGGTTTTGTTCAAGGTCTGGCGCCACGAATTACCCAGCGGCTAAACGGCACGGTTCCGGATGGTCGTGCTGCGGTGATTTGGGCCGTTACGCTGATGTGTACCGTTGGCCTTATTGCCTACAGTGTTCAAGTTAACTGGCAGCCTCAATGGGTGATAACCATAGGTTTGATGGTATTTGGCGCCGTTTTTGCGATTAATTCCTCTTTGCACTCCTACCTTATTGTGGAGTATGCGAAAGCAGATGGAGTCTCACTGGATGTCGGTTTTTATTATATGGCCAATGCTATGGGGCGATTACTCGGAACGTTATTGTCAGGTTGGGCATATCAACAATCAGGCTTGGCGGCATGCTTGTGGGTTTCTTTTATCTGCTTAATCATCACCGCGATTATTTCTCTTTATCTCCCCAGACATATTCCACAAGATCATCCCAAGTCTTGCTAATGTTGCTCATGGCTTTTCAGTCTGTCACTTTAGGTACGCCGATAGACTGAAGAGCCATGATATACCCAAATGACCTCAAGATGCTTGATTCAGAGCGAGGTCACTGAGTTGAATTCAAGGAAGACTACGAAGCGGAATAGCAAGCTCTTTCCAAGTTGTCTGACGTAAGAAGTCGGCTCAGTGACACGCTCCCAAAGGGCGAGTGTCCTTAACTCTCAGACTTTGTTAACGATTCTCAATGTAGAACGACTATATCTCCGAATCGTTGCCGCGCCTGAGAGTTAAGGTCATCTCGCTGAACGCAGCATCTTGAGGTTATTTGGGTATATTAAAGGCCTTATGGGCAAAGAGGACCTAATTCAGCAGGCTGAATAATCTGTAGCTCTCCTTGCAATGGACGATAAACGACCACGTGTAAAATCGCGCCATTTTTTAACTCGTATTCAATCGCGTAATTCGTACCGCTGACAATTTGCGTTCTTACATCCAGAATTTTACTGAACTCTGGCGTCATATTGGTTTCGTTAAGCACAAAATCCATCGCGTGTTGTGCTTCTGGAGAGAGGTCCTGCTTTGACCAGCCCCCCGCTAGATTCTTATCGCCGCAGATGGGATTGGGCTTGGTGAGATCTTTGGTCAAATGCGATTCTTCCCATTGTTGTGGTGTCTCCGCCATGGCTTCTTCTGCCGCGACTTCTATTTTTTGCTGGGCTTCGCTGGTGGCTTGAGTAGGCGTCTCTATCACGACATCTTGTTTCTTATCACAACCAACCAGCGCAACAATACAAACCAGTGAGGCTAACAAGGTTTTTTTCATTATGATCTCTCTTAATATCAGCGGCTCAATAGATTAAAGGTGTAAGTTTATAATCATGTTCAAAATGAAAAGCTTAGGGCGTGAATCTCATTTATACAACTTTTTGGCGTAAATTGTTGATTAAGACTGGTAAAGGAAGAGTCTTTGATTAAATTTGTTGGGGCATATTCTCTACATGCTGGAGAATAAAATGGAAAAGCTATCAAAGGAAATGACAGAGCGAGTTCTATTTTTTTATTTATTACGTTGTGTTGCGGCACTTGCAGTCATCACTATTCATGTTATTGGGCCCTATCGACATGGCCTAGGTACCATTCCCATCGAGCAATGGCTTGTGGTTATTGGCATTAACAGTGCGAGCCGTTGGGCAGTGCCGGTATTTATTTTGATTACCGGAGCACTGATGTTGAGTGATCAACGGGCATTCAATCCTAGGTATTATGTTCAACGTCGCTGCAGTAGAGTGGTGGTGCCATTTTTATTCTGGTCTATCTTCTATGCCCTTTTATCTGGATGGACAACTCAGGGTAACAGCATTGAGCATACTCTATCGGCCATACGTCAACTCGGCTCTCAAGCAACGTATTACCATTTAGGTTTTTTCTACTACTTCATACCCTTGTACTTGGTTGTTCCGCTTTTCCACTGGATGCGCCAACATTTTGATGATAGCTGGCTCTATGGTTTTGTTGTGCTTTGGCTTTTTTCAAGTGTATTGTTTTTATTCAGAGTGGATGGGTTCTGGAGCCATCCACTTTGGCTTTATGTGGGCTACTTGCCATTAGGGTATCTTTTGTTTAAGAAAGTTCCTCTTACTGGCCGCACTGTAACATGGTTTGTTTTATTGGGACTGGCTGCGTTAGCTGTGACATTTGGAATGGTTGCCTTCAATAGCTTAGAATCGGGTAAATACAGTGTTGGACGATGGTTATCATACAAAACACTGAACGTGATTCTTGTGGCTGCGATGGTGTTTATTTTGTGTCGCTTTATCAGTGAGAGGTTGCCCCTAAAAACGCACAAGGCTATTCACTTTGTTGGGCAATATTGTTTTGGCATTTATTTGCTTCCCCCTCTTTTTCTATGGCCGATGCGTGAAATGGGGTGGTTTTCTGCACATCCCGTATTGGCAATTCCTACCTGGGTATTGCTCAGTGGTTTGGGAGCCTTAGTGATGAGTTATTGGTTATCTCTCTCTGCTAAGACTCGGTGGCTGGTGCCTTAACGTTCTAAAGCGAAGTGTAAAAACTTGTCGCCACGATAAGTGAGTAATCCCTTATCTCCCGGTGTTAGAGATTGGTAGTAGTGAATGCCGACTTGAAATTCACGTTTAGGGCCCATCATCCCACGTTGCACATAAATCCAATATTCTTGATCTTCTTGGCCAGGCTGAGTTTCTGGCAAGACTATTGCTTGCTTATCTAATATGGTCACTTTAGCTTTTTGTTCTGGGGCATTATCGCCAAAGTAATGTTTGTTATAGAACTGGAAGAAAGCCCAAGCACCAGCTGCAATAAGGGTGAGTAAGGCCAGAATAAGTGAGATTGGCATAATAACCTCCCATAGTTTGTTTTACTCCATTTTACCGTACTCTATGAGTCAGTAATGGGTTAAGGTGGCTTATTCGTGATCCAGTAAAAGTGTTGTCGGTATTATTCGATCTGCTTCACAGTTTATGAATTCTGAATTGTGAAACATAAATGGAAGCTATTCAGAACAAACCGAAAAGTGCTTAATTTATAGAAGAATGAAATGACAATAAGAGTAATAGTGACCAAGGAGGGTTGCGATGTCAGATATTGAAAAAGTGGTGATGCGCACCCGTAGGCTTGAAAAGCTACTACGCACCCAATATCACGCAGATGGTAAAGGTTTGCATCAAATGATCACCAGTTGTGAAGACCGCTTACCACACGATGTGATTGCTAAGTTACGCTTTATTGCGACGGTTCGTAATAAAGTCGTGCATGAAGAAGACTACACGCTCAATGATAGAAAAGGCTTTTTGCATGCATGTGATGTATGCGAAAAAGAATTGACACCAAGGAGCTCGCGTTTTATTTGGCGGACAGCAATTTTATTGATGGTTGCTATTACGTTAGCAGCTCTTGGGTTCTACTACATGCATTGGGACTTATTGGTACAACATTTGAAATGAAATAGCCGAAGAATAAAAGACCGTTGTGAAGGGCAAATAAAAAAGGGACGCGATTGCGTCCCTTTTTAAATCAATGGTTTAGTACATCATTGGCAGTGTCATTAAACCAACAACTACTGCAATCATAACCAGCCCTTGTTTTTGAGAAGATGAAATCATAACACTACCCCTACAAACTTTGATGAACTTAATGTAGACAATGTATCACTTTTTTGAGTCTTCGGTCAACATCGAGGCTGAAGTATTTTAAAAAATCATAATAACTTCTATTTTTGATGGGTTTTAATGGTAAGAAACAGTGTTTTTTGACATGGTTAACAAGTGTTCTTTGTTTGTTTTGTATACGATTTTTCAGTTTAAGTGTTTGTTTTTGTTTGGTTATAATGTTGGTGAATATTTATTCGTTTTTTTTGTTTTGTTTTTTTTGGTTTTTTATTTTTTTCTTATCGAAGTCCTTATAAGTATGATTAAATCTGCTTTATTTTGATGTTTTCCTTTGGGTGGTGATGGTCGGGGAGGGTTTTTCATTCATATGAAAGACTTTTCTGTATAAATTGATTGTTGTTGCTCTTTTTTTATTTTGCTGGTTTTGTTTTATATGGTTGTTTTGTTTGAATTAATTTTCAATTATTGCGCTTTGTTTTTCTGATTTTTTATGTTTTGTTTACTTTTGGTTTTAAATTCTGCTTCGGTTTGATGAGTTGGTTTTTTTTAAATGTTTTAGGTTCGAAGCTTAGCTTATTCACTGTTTGCTATATCGATTGGAGTGAAAAATTGTGTGGAACTAAAGTGGGTTGGAGAGAGTGAATGATTCGCTATCGAGATCCAACTTTGATTGATTATGCCTTTACATCAAGATTAGTCTACCTAGACTAGCGCGTGGATAAGTGAAAGGTATGGTGAGATGTGGAGTTGGTTAGCGATCGGTTTATCAGGTTTTTATTCTGTCCTTGGGACCAAGCAAGCGAACTTTATGCAGGCTCTGGTTTTTAAGCTTTTTACCTTGTTCTTGTTATTAATTCTGATTTTGACTGCTGGAAATACAACGGCTCATTCTTACTGGATCGCAGGCGGGTTGGTAACATTTATGCTTGCTGACATACTGCATTCATTGAAATCAGGTCGGTTCTTAAAAGCACTGTATTTTACCGGCTACTTACTTGCTCAGGTATGCTATAGCAAAGCCTTTTGGGTGCAGTTAAATGGCGAAGTGATTTGGTGGCTGTTAGCGTTACTATTATCTGCCAGTATCGTGGCTTTCTTCCTTTTATTGCCCCGACTTGATGCGTTATTAGTCCCTGTTGCTATTATGGGCGTTATGCTGGTTCAAATGGCTTGGGTATCGGGAGAAGTGTGGTTGCAAATGCCGAGTTATTCTAGTGCGTTGGGTTTTGGTGGCACTTTAGTCATGATTGCCTCCGCTCTTGGTTATGCAGTGTATGACTATCGTAAAGTGAATAAGACTATCAGCCTGTGGATCAATGGCAGTTATTTGCTTTGCCATGTTCTTATTGTTGCATCCGGTGTTTCTTTATCGATTTAGCGGATGTTGGCCGTGTAAGCGGTTGGATTACTTTCGTTCTTAAGCAAAAAAGCCGCGGCTCAATTGAGTCGCGGCTTTTTGTTTTTAGACCATGTGTTTACGACGAATATCGAGTAAAGCGAAGATACCAAACACAAGGATGGAATATTTCTCCCAGGTGCTCATCTTAATTTTATCGCCGAACGCACCGATGAAAATCGCCATTTGCAGTCCATGCATCATAAATAAGAAAGCGGTCATAATGTATAATGCGATGGCGGCTTTACCGGGGAAAGGGATAAAGATATTCAGGAGTAAGACAAACCAGACAAAGGCAATGGCTGCCTTGGCAAGTATCAATAATGCTTTCATTTAACTATCCTTTTAATGTCGTATGCTAATCAGATGAACGTTGATATAGACGGAAACTGACTTGACCTGCTGTTTTTTCTCTGTGTAAATGCCAGTTATTCGGTAACTTTGTCATAGTCAGTTCTTTTTCTGTTTCGATATAGATCATAGCGTCAGCGGCTAGCCAGCCTTGCTTCTCTAGTAAATCGATCGTCTCATCTAGAAGCCCTTTACGAAATGGAGGATCGATGAAGACGACATGATATGGGGTTGCAGGCTGCTGTAAAAACTGAAGTGCATCGTTTTGAATGAGTTCAATATTGGTGGCTTTTAGAGCCGTGACATTTTTTTGTAGTTGTTGAAATGCTTGTGCGTTCAGCTCAACCATAGTGACATGCTCAGCTTGCCGAGAAGCGGATTCAAAACCAAGGCTGCCGGCACCTGCAAATAAATCGAGACACTTCGCCTGTGGTACGTCTTGGGCTAACCAATTAAAGAGTGTTTCCTTGACGCGATCCGTGGTGGGACGCAAACCTTCTGCGTCGTGGACAGGGAGTTTTCTGCCTCTCCATAGACCACTAATGATGCGTACAAAGCCGCTGGTGGGCTTTTTTTGTGATGAGTTTTGCTGGCGACGTTTTACCATAGATTTTTTGACCGCTAATAAAGTGATACTATACCCAATCACTCAGGCTGTAAGCTTGGGTATAGCCCAGAATATTGAAGATGGTAGAGTGTAACATTAATACGATGAGATTTATCTCTTAGTCACGTTTGGAACACTTTGCTCATTGCTTTTCTGACAGAGCCATCTTGTTAGAAAAGAGTCATTAATAGATAAAAAGACAATCTAGGATAGCCCCTGATGACGGAAAAGAAAAAGCGCGGATTACTTTCGTGGCTAGGCTTTGGTGATGAAGAACCAAGCCAAAAATCAAAACAAGAAGAGTCTGCTTTACCAGAGAAGGCTGAACAAACAACAGCTGACGACAAGTCGCGAGAGGAAAACCAAGCCACAGCAGACAGCTCGGAGCCAGTTGCAGCGGTTGAGGTTGTTGAAGCTGAACAAGTCGAGTCTGTCGAGCAAGAAAATCTTTCTCCTCGAGTGCAAGAGCAAGAGAAACCGACCGAAAGCTTTTTTGCTCGCTTGAAGCGCAGCCTGAGCCGTACTAAAGCCAATATTGGTGCTGGCTTCTTTGGCCTGTTTAGCGGTAAAAAAATTGATGATGATTTGTTTGAGGAGCTGGAAGAGCAACTGCTGATTGCCGATGTTGGCATGGACACAACAACGAAAATCATCAATAACCTGACAGAGAAAGCGTCACGTCGTGATTTAAAAGATGGTGAAGCATTGTATGGTTTGTTGAAAGAAGAGATGGCAGACATTCTCGCTAAGGTAGAACAACCGCTTGAAATTGACACGAGCAAGACACCTTATGTGATTTTGATGGTCGGAGTGAACGGGGTAGGTAAGACCACGACAATCGGTAAACTTGCCAAACAATTCCAAAATCAAGGTAAAAAAGTCATGCTTGCTGCAGGGGATACGTTCCGAGCTGCTGCCGTTGAACAATTGCAAGTATGGGGAGATCGCAATCAGGTTCCTGTTATTGCTCAGCATACTGGAGCGGATAGTGCGTCGGTGATCTATGACGCGATTGAAGCGGCTAAAGCGCGTGGTGTGGATGTGGTGATCGCCGATACCGCAGGGCGTTTGCAGAACAAAGCGAACTTGATGGAAGAGCTGCGTAAAATTGTGCGAGTCATGAAAAAAATTGACGACTCTGCGCCGCATGAAATTATGCTAACGCTTGATGCAGGTACGGGTCAAAATGCCATTAGCCAAGCCAAATTGTTTAGTGATGTTGCTCCGCTTACAGGAATTACCTTGACTAAACTTGATGGAACGGCAAAAGGTGGAGTGATCTTCGCGCTTGCCGATCAGTTTGAAATCCCACTGCGCTACATTGGTGTCGGTGAAGGGATCGAAGACTTGCGTCCATTTGAAACTCAAGAGTTCATTGATGCTCTTTTTAGCCGAGAAGAGTAGTTAAGAGTGAGAGGAATTCACTGTGATTCAATTCCAGCAAGTTAGCAAAGTTTATCGAGGTGGTAGACAAGCCTTACAGAAAGTTGACTTTCATCTTCGACGTGGAGAAATGGCATTTCTGGGAGGGCACTCCGGAGCCGGTAAAAGTACTTTGTTGAAACTGATATGTGCGATCGAACGCCCAAGCGATGGCAAAGTGCATTTTAATGGTCATGATATCACTCGCATTTCGCCTAAAGATATTCCCTTTTTGCGTCGTAATATCGGAATCGTTTTTCAAGATCACCGCCTGCTTATGGATCGCAGCGTCTTTGACAATGTTGCTCTACCGATGCGTATTGAGTCTATTTCTGAACAGGAAATTAAACGTCGTGTCTCGGCTGCCTTAGACAAAACCGGTTTGCTTGATAAAGCCCGCTGCCTACCAAGCCAGTTATCTGGGGGAGAACAGCAGCGTGTTGGGATCGCTCGTGCTGTGGTTAATCGACCGACGTTATTAGTTGCCGATGAGCCAACAGGTAACTTAGACCCTGATTTATCTGGTCGTATTTTGCGTTTATTTGAAGAGTTTAACCGTGCAGGAGTGACGATCCTCATTGCTACTCATGATATTGGTTTGGTCAACTCTCGCCCACAATATCGACATTTTGAGTTGAACCAGGGCTTTTTGAGTGAGGTTGATGATTATGGAAGGTAATAAGCGAACTCACAAAAAAAGGAAGGGGCGCAGTACAAAACGAGTCAATACCGACAGTGTGCTCTCTTCTCATATCAAGCAAGCAAAGGCTTCTTTCAGTGAATTGTGGCGTCGGCCTCTAGGTAATATTCTGACCTTAGCCGTGATCTCCATGGCATTGGCTATGCCTGCTTGCGTGTATTTATTAGGGAAAAATTTAGCGAGTGCAGCTGAAGATGTGGCCTCTCCATCAAAAGTGAGTGCTTACTTGCTTGAAGGTATGCCAGATGCTCGGGTTATGGTGCTTAAAGACCAAATTGAGACTTGGCCGCTTGTTAAAGAAGTAGAATATATCTCGCCGCAACAAGGCCTCTCTGACCTGAGTCAATATGCAGGTTTTGATCAGGCGTTGAGCTTATTAAATGGTTATGCGTTACCTGGGGTCTTGGTGATTGCTCCTGATTCAGAAACGAAAAGTGATGTCCAAGCTTTAGCTAATAAAGTCGCAAAACTTGAAGATGTCACCGATGTCAGGTTAGATGAAGACTGGCTAGTTCGATTAGATGCCATCAAAACACTAGCGGGTGTCATCGTTATCACTCTCACTTTGTTGATGTTAGGTGCGGTATTTTTGATTGTTGGTAATACCCTGCGCTTTAATGTACTCGCCAATAAAGAAGAAATTCAAACCATGAAACTGATCGGAGCAACAGACGGCTTTATTCTTCGTCCTTACCTGTATACCGGTATGTGGTTTGGTGTGTTGGGAGCGTTAATTGCTTGGTTAGTGACCGCGGTGATTACCTTTGTGATGAACAATGCTGTGGCAGAATTAGCCTCACTGTACGACAGTCAATTTCGCTTAATTGGCTTAAATTGGGATGAATCCTTACTTCTGATGGTGACCGGAAGCTTAATCGGTTGTATTGCGGCAAGGATCTCTGCTCAGCGTCACCTTAAAGAAATTGAACCAGTTTAATTTGTCACTGTCATATTACAGGAATTAATTTAGCGTAAAATGTTGCCTAAAGCTTGTTTAGGTTGCGTGTTTGTGGATAATAGTTTGCCCTGTTTGAAATTTGTTCATGTTAGATTCAAGTAGGTTAAGCTACAGTACAAAACGATGCTCAAGATCAGAGATTGATGAGGAATGGAATGACAAAAGAAGCGTATCCGATGGCTCTAGTCACGCAAGATAGCCTTGATAGCTATATTCGATCTGTTAATAGCTATCCAATGCTAACAGCAGATGAAGAGCGTGATTTGGCAGAAAGATTACACTACAACGGTGAAATTGATTCAGCGAAAGGGCTGATTCTATCGCACCTACGATTCGTTGTTCATGTTGCTCGAGGATACTCTGGTTACGGTTTGCCAATGGCAGATCTGGTGCAAGAAGGCAATATCGGTTTAATGAAAGCGGTTAAACGCTTCAACCCTGAAGTTGGAGTTCGACTGGTTTCTTTTGCTGTGCATTGGATCAAAGCTGAAATCCACGAATATGTGTTGCGTAATTGGCGAATCGTTAAAATTGCGACCACAAAAGCACAACGCAAACTGTTTTTTAACTTACGTAAGTCTAAAAAGCGCTTGGGTTGGTTTAATAATGGCGAAGTAGAGACAGTCGCGCGCGAGTTGGGCGTTGAGCCAGCAGAAGTTCGTGAGATGGAGTCGCGCCTAGCGGCGGTTGATTCTGCATTCGATATGCCAGTCGATGAAGATGACAGTTCTAATGCCTATACGGCGCCAACGTTATACTTAGAAGATAAAGCCTCTGATGTTGCTGATAATATCGAAGCCGCAAACTGGGAAGAGCATACCAATAACCGCTTAGGCCATGCATTGGCTAGCTTAGATCAGCGTAGTCAACATATTGTTCGTTCTCGCTGGTTAGATGATGATAAATCAACTTTACAAGATCTAGCTGATGAATATGGTGTCTCTGCAGAGCGAATTCGTCAATTAGAGAAGAATGCGATGAAGAAACTGAAACTGGCTGTGGGTGAGTTTTAACTTCTAGCTTAACAAGCATCCGATTCTTAAAGTCATAACCTGATTCATAAAAACCGAGATCATTTGATCTCGGTTTTTTTTCGCCGATCGAAAAGGTGAGTTTTTATCGATCTTTTTACTTCGCCTGCCTGTGTATAACTCTGTGAAGTAATTATTCATCATCTGTTCGAAAGCTATATGAAATAAGGCGTAAAGGCTTGTTTGTTTTTGGGGATAGTTATAGATATACACACAGTTAGATCAAGATCATCACTACATCTTGTGGATCAAACTTAGCGAATGTACTTTATTAACGCAATCCACAGATTTATCCACAGATGTCTACAATATGAACAGTTTACAATGTCCTGATGTTCTCTGTGTCTAAGTTTGGCTCTGGATAGGTTATACTGGCAGCAAAATTGAACAAGACATGAGAACGGAAATGGACCAGTTTCAACATATTGATGTACAGGGTGCTCAAGCTCTGCTTGAAGAAAGCGAGGCAGTACTTGTAGATATTCGCGATCCTCAATCTTTCGCTGTTGCTCACGCGCAATCAGCCTTTCATTTGACCAATGACTCTTTGGTCTCTTTTATCAATGATACCGAGTTCGAGCAGCCAGTGTTGGTGATGTGCTATCACGGTATTAGTAGCCAAGGCGCTGCTCAGTATTTGATCAATCAAGGTTTTGAACAGGTATACAGCGTTGATGGTGGCTTTGAAGCTTGGCAGCGAGCTGAACTACCGATAGTGAGAAATTAATGAAGAGATTGGCGACATTTAACAATCCGAGAGTGGCACAGGCATTTGTTGACTATATGGCTGCACGTGATATTTCATTGCAAATGATGCCAGAAGGTGACGGGCAATTTGCCCTGTGGTTAGCCGATAGCCAACATGAAGCGGAAGTGGAGGCTGAGCTAAAGGCTTTTTTAAGTAATCCATCGGCGAGCAAATATAGTGCAGCCTCATGGCAAGTAGCCGATAGCCGGCATAATCAGTTTCACTATGCCAGTCCGAGCATGATGACAATGATCAAAGCGAAAGCCGGTCCAGTAACCCTTTCTATCATGTTGTTGTGCTGTGTCATTTACGCATTACAACTTATGGGGTTTGGTCAAGCTCTGTTTACACAGTTACATTTCCCTGCTTTTGAAGGTCAGAAATGGCAACTTTGGCGTTGGGCAAGCCATGCCTTACTGCACTTTTCGATCACTCATATTGTTTTTAACCTACTGTGGTGGTGGCAGTTAGGAGGAGATATTGAGCGTCGTTTAGGCTCCGGTAAGCTATTGCAGATATTCTTTATTTCTGCCGTTTTGTCTGGTGTTGGACAATTTTACGTCGAAGGGGCAAATTTTGGTGGTCTTTCTGGGGTCGTGTATGCGCTGTTAGGTTACTTGTGGGTATTAGGGATGCGTTTGCCGCACTTGGGGCTCGTTTTACCTAATGGGCTAATCGGCTTTATGTTAGTGTGGTTGGTTCTGGGGTTTGTGATACCTTTTATGAATATCGCCAATACGGCCCAGTTGGTTGGATTGCTATCAGGGATTTTGCTTGCCCTGTTCGATTCAGGTAAACGTAAGTACCAGTCTTCGTGATTCAGACACTGTCTCTCGGTGTGATTACCTGCTAGTGAATAAAAGACCGCTGAGAAATTGGCGGTCTTTTTGTTGAGTCTCATAAACTAATGAATTTAGATACCTACTGGTATAAATATTTAGTGAAAAGCAAATCGGCAATGACAGTCTTACCTGTCTCCGGTAGTAGGATTTCATTTATCTTATGGACTAAGGTTTTGCGGAGATCTTCACGGCCAGATAAGGATTTTATGGTGTCCTCACTTTGTTTGCCAAGTAACTCGATCACCGCATCCCTGATCAAAGGCTGATGATGCTCAACGATAGCAAGGTCTTGTGGATTCATAACCATAATGTCAATTCTAACTTTAATGTAACCGAGTTTTTTGCCATTGGTGTGGAAGTTCGTGGTTAAGTCCGGTTCTAGCGTAAAGTAAGCCAATTGCGATTCGGCGGGCTTGTCTTCTGCCAAGCTCAGGTTTGATGCAAACAGGCTTAAGGCAAAAATGAGGGTGCTTATATAACGTTTGTACATATTTCTAACTTTTCTTTCTCTGGATCGTGATATTCGAATCGCTTCAGTCTTGATACAATGGGCGGCTAAAACCCATAACGATACTTGTTATATCCAAGCTTCTTGAAGTTACTTGGTTATGTATTAATAGAATAATAAGTAATGGCTTTATTGTATGCATAAAGCTCTTAATTGAATACTAGTATGAATCAGCGAATATCACCTTATCTTGCTTCCTTAGTGGAAGTAGAGTGGCAAAACCCTAACAGCTTTGAATACCCAAGTGAACGTACTCGTCATTGGCTTGAAGAGCAAGGCTCGCTGTCGCGCCGTCTAAGCCAAGCTTGTCAGAACTTTACGGTCTCACAGGTGCATAATCACATTGTTAAAGCTGAGTCGCTATCGAGTGAGGAAAGCCAACTTTTGTCTGAACAAGATTGTTTATTGCGTGAAGTTATTTTGCGTGGGGATGAAAGAGACTGGATCATTGGGCGGACACTGATTCCAAACTCAACGTTAATCGATCAGCAGTACGATTTAACCCAGCAAGGGGAAATACCACTAGGAATCACGGTGTTCAGTGCTGCTAATGTTGAACGTGATGCGTTGCAAGTGGGTTGGGCTTATCTTGGTACACAACGCTTTTTAGCCCGTCGTTCAAGGCTTTGGATGAATCATAAACCTATGTTGGTGGCAGAGCTCTTTTTGCCGTCTTCACCTATTTATACTAAGGATTCTGAGTAAATGTCGTTACAAAAAGCCAAAGCGTATTGGCAATTGATGCGTATGAACCGTCCAATTGGTTCATTGCTGTTATTGTGGCCAACAATGTGGTCGCTCGTCATTGCGGCTCAAGGTCTACCAAGCTGGCATGTCTTGGGAGTGTTTGTATTAGGTGTATTTTTGATGCGCAGCGCTGGGTGCGTGATCAATGATTTTGCCGATCGTCATGTGGATGGCCATGTTAAACGTACCAAACTACGGCCATTGCCAGCTGGCTTGGTGACAAGCAAAGAAGCGATTGGCTTATTTCTTGTGCTCACTTTGCTGTCATTCCTATTAGTGTTAACCATGAATACATTAACGATTCAGTTGTCGTTTGTTGCGATTATTTTGGCCTTTATTTATCCATTCATGAAACGCTATACCCATTTTCCTCAGTTGTTTCTAGGATTGGCTTTTAGTTGGGCTATCCCTATGGCTTGGGCAGCTCAAACGGGAAGCTTACCTTGGAATGTTTGGTTTTTATTCGCCATTAATGCACTGTGGACGATTGCTTACGACACACAATATGCAATGGTAGATCGTGATGACGATATTCATATTGGTATAAAGTCGACGGCTATTTTTTTCGGTCGGCATGATAAATTGGCCATCGGAATATTACAATTGATGACGCTGGCCATGCTGGTGTTAGTCGGCGTGTATTACCAGCTTGGACAAAGCTACTATTGGGCGATTTTAACCGTCGCTGCTTTGTTTGCTTATCAACAACACTTGATTCGTCATCGTGAGCGTGAGCAATGCTTTAGCGCTTTCCTCAATAATAACTATGTTGGCATGGTGGTCGCGATCGGGTTATTGGTCGCTTTTTGGTGACACACCAAACTTAATATACTTAATCTAAAAAGGCATCCGAAATCGGATGCCTTTGTTGTTACGCGCGATGATAAAGTTAGTCTTGATCGCTGTGCTGTCCCTGCAGCTGGTGGATACTTTCCTCAATGGTAAGTTTTACCTCTGGATACAGCAGTACGGATAACAGCTTAGCTAACTGCTGGGTTTTCTCTGCGTTGCAGTTACCATCTGTATCTAAATATTCTTCTTCCTTTAAGGTGCTAAACATCGCACTGAAAACGCCTTTATCAAAAAACTCTGGAGCATTGATGCCATGCAAACGTCCTAGGCGCTGTGCAATATCTTGGCTTTTTTGCTCAAGATCGGATTTGCCCAGTTCGTGGTTCGCAACCAGTAGATTCATCGCAATCGAGTAACGTTGAAGGGTCTCACTGATAGTGCGGCCAAGCAGCACTAAAGGCTGACAGTTGGACTGGTTGATCTCTAGCTTATCCCCTTCCATGTAGATCATTTGTTGTCTGGCTAACTCATGCAGGGTTTTCAAGACCAAGTCATTCAATTCGTCGACTTGATGACTAAGAAAGAGCTCTTTTTTTAGGAACGGATAAATCTGTGCGACGCTGCTTTGAACTTTTTCTATGGTTAGGTTTTTACGACGAATAATGATTTGAGCAATTAATGAGGGCAGAGCAAATAAGTGGATGATGTTATTGCGGTAATAGGTCATTAGAATCGATTGGCTACGATCAAGAGAGATGATGTCACCCATGCTGTCTGTTTCAAGGACAAACTTATCTAATGAGATCGCGTGATCCACCAGTTGCTCGGCGGTTTCGTTAGGTACAGTAAAAGTACTTGAATAAGGGATATGCTTTAACACATCAAGGTAGCATTCAATTTGATGAATCAGAGAGTCACGAGAAAGCGCACGTTGTCGAGAAGCCAGTAAAGCAGTGGCACACAGAGTTAATGCGTTAGTGGCTGCAGCATCGTTGATGTGGGTCATCATTTTATTGGCTAGGTCGTTAACAACGGGTGTCATCCATTGTGGTTTATTGCCGCCCATTTGGTCGATGTCTTTCGCCCATTCTGGCGCGTGTTCATTCAAATATTGGTTAAGTTGAATGGGTTCACCGAAGTTTACGTAACCAAAACCAAAGTTACGTAGCTTGCGAAGAGTTCGCAGGACCAAGCTAGCATTTTCTTTTTCCTTGCGTGAGCCTCGTAGCTCTTTTGCGTAAGTTCCTACTTCCATGACGTGTTCGTAGCCAATATAAACGGGCACTAATGTCACCGGACGGTTAAGACCACGCAACATGGCTTGGATCGTCATCGCTAACATGCCGGTTTTGGCTTGCAGTAAGCGCCCGGTACGAGAGCGCCCACCTTCGCTGAAGTATTCGACGGAATAACCTTTGGCAAAGAGCTCTGCCAGGTATTCACGGAAGATGGTGGAATACAGTTTGTTGCCTTTGAAGCTACGACGAATAAAGAAAGCACCACCACGACGGAAGATTGGACCTGCAGGGAAGAAGTTAAGGTTAATGCCTGCTGCAATATGCGGAGGTACCATGCCTTCATTGTAAAGCACGTATGATAACAGCAGATAGTCCATGTGACTGCGGTGACAAGGAACATAAACAATTTCGTGGCCATCTTGAGCCAAACGACGCACGCTTGAAGCGTTATTGATGTGTATGCCTTGATAGAGCTTATTCCATAGCCAGCTCATGATACGGTCGCCATTTTTAACCAAGCCGTATGAGAAGTCTGCTGCGATTTCATCCATGATGTCATGGGCCATTTTATGGGCTTTTTCTAGCGAGATATCCTTGCTTCTTGCCTCGTTCTCAATCGCTTGTTCAATTGCGGGGGATTGCATTAAACGGGCGAATAAAACCTGACGTTGTGGAAGGTTTGGCCCTGATGCTGCGAGCTTTTGGCGTGAAAAATGAATGCGTGCGACTCGAGCCAGCTTATGAGCAATCGCACTATCTGTACCATGAGCATCCGCCATATGACGTAATGAAACCACTGGACTGAAACGAACCAAGCAGTCTCGGCCTGCAGTCATAACGGCCATGGCTTTTTGTGCGCCATTCATACTCTGTAAGTAAGGCTTAACTTGCTCCTCTTTACCTGGCTTTCGCCCCCACAGTACCGACGTTGGAATCACTTGAATATCTAGAGTTTGGTCCTGTTTGTGCAGTTCAAGAAGCTCAGTGAAAAGCGCGATCGAAGCACTAGGGATATTATGGTTACTGCTTACCACCTTTGGGTTTGAAGTAATAAACACGTAGCGATTGAGCGTTTTTCCTCCGACTTCTAATGGGCTCAGAGGATCAGGCAATCCCAAATTCTTTGCTTGCTTCTGTAGGGTGAGCAAGTCGACGTTTGAGCGAAATGGTAAGGCGTAAACGATAGGTTTTGCCAAGTCAATGTGAAGATCATCAATTGGATTTGATGGAATAGTGGTGCCTTTTACCATTACCGATAGAGGTAATTTGAGTAACGAGCGTGAAAATGATTGTCCACAAGACATAGAGTTTACAGCCTCAATAGATATGCAAAAGTACTTATCCTTATTTCTCGCTTAATGACTTTGTCTTTCATCGGTAGAAAGAAGCCTTTCGATTAGCAAGTAATAAGCTTAAGCAACAAATTTTAAGTGTGGCAAGAATAACAGAAACTGGTCAAACCTTTTAATTTTATTGGCGCTAAAATAATCAAACTAGAGAGAGAATGGCTAATTAATAGGGGTTCATACTGTATCTGTGCATTTTATTGACAGTTAGATTTGTGGACAAACTCTGAAAGAGGGGGCAAATAAACTAAAAAACAACCAATTGGGTTTTCATTTATTCATTTACTGGATATACTCACAGTTGACTGTATAAAAAGACAGGTGACCTATGAAGCCGTTAACGCTGCGCCAGCAACAAGTCTTCGATTTGATTAAATCCAAAATCGATGAAACTGGAATGCCACCTACTCGTGCAGAAATTGCGCGTGAGTTGGGTTTCCGTTCTGCGAATGCCGCAGAAGAACATCTAAAAGCGCTTGCTCGCAAACAAGCGATTGAAATTATCCCGGGCGCTTCCCGTGGAATCCGTATTTTGTTAGACGTTGAATCGGCTAATGAAAGTCAGGGACTGCCTTTAATTGGGCGAGTTGCTGCGGGTGAACCTATTTTAGCTCAAGAACATGTAGAATCTCATTATCAGGTGGATCCTTCGATGTTCAAACCAAAGGCTGACTTTCTTTTGCGTGTCAATGGAGAAAGTATGAAAGACATTGGTATTTTAGATGGCGATTTACTGGCCGTACATAAAACACAAGATGTCACTGATGGCCAAGTAGTGGTTGCGAGAGTGGATGACGATGTAACCGTCAAGCGAATTGAAAGAAAAGGTGCAACTATTCTTTTACATGCCGAAAATGAAGAGTTTGCGCCAATTCAAGTTGATCTGACTTCGCAGCATTTAACGATTGAAGGGCTTGCCGTAGGCATTATTCGTAATACAGACTGGATGTAGACCTTGAAGTTGTCGTTCATAAAGTCCAGTTTTCAAACTGGGCTTTACGATAGAGATAAAGCCGCGTTGTAAACCTTCCACACAAATGATATTGATAGTTATTATCATTTGTGGCATGGTGAGTTTTTCTCTTCAGAGAAGGGCGTGCTATGTCGTTACACCAAGTTCCCAGCCATTTGCTTAAACCTTTACTGCTACGAAGCCGTGAAAGCTTGGTGGATAATGGATTAGTTTACGATCCAATTGCAGCTAAAGCGTGTTTCCATTGTGAAATGGCAGCAGATTGTCTTCATGGTGATGTCGAGCAAAAGCAGCTTTTACATGCGACATTAACCAAACTCTGTGATCAACGAGTTAATCAATTCCTACAGCAGAACCCCTATGGATTGATCATCAATGTTGGTGCTGGCTTAGATACACGTTTTTATCGTTTAGACAATGGTTGTTGCCATTGGATTGAGTTAGATATTTCCGAACACTTACTGTGGCGTCAGCGCTTGTTCCACCGCAACGAGCGATATGAACATTATTGTGGTAGCACACATGATATGAGTTGGTTGGAGCGTTTGCCTCACTCTATCAATGTGCCTGTCTTGATTTTATGTGAAACTGCCTTACTTGATTGTACACAACCACAAGTGATTGAGTTTATCCAAGTGTTAAGCCGACACTTTACTTCCGCGGAATTATGTATGGTGTTAGCCGGGGATTTAACTGAAAGTAAATTAGGACAGAAGCTTGGCTCAGATCGCTATGCCCATGGGTTAGAGAGACCAACGAAGCAGCTATTGACGTGGTTCCCTTGGGTGCAATGGATACACGTTCTTTCTCCTATTGACTCATGCTGTCTTCGTTGGAAAATGTGGCAACGATGGCTAAAAAAAATCCCATTGCTCAAATACCGCTTAACCCCAGTGTTGGTTCACATTAAGTGGTAATTGACGACCTTATAACCTAAGTGACTTCAAGGTGCTTGATTGAGTGCATCTTGAGGTTACTTGGGTATAAAGCCTCAGGTACACTAATTACCTTAATTAGAGAGGTGCCTGTGACAAATTCATTTTTTTCTCCTTTATCCAACCCTAAAGTTCATCGTCAAGTATTAGCCCTTGCGATTCCTATGGTGCTCTCCAATGTAACTGTTCCACTACTGGGATTAGTTGATGCTGCTGTTATTGGCCACCTTGAACATGCCTGGTATTTGGGTGGGGTGGCGCTTGGTAGCACCATGATAAGTGTGACGTTTTGGTTGCTTGGTTTTTTACGTATGTCGACCACTGGATTAGCGGCTCAGGCTTTTGGCAAGGATGATCGTCAACAACTGGCTTTGGTTTTTGTCCAAGGGGGAGCAATGGCGCTGTTGTTTGCGGTGCTGTTTCTGCTTGCCCATCATCCCATTGCAGAACTGATTTTTAGCTGGAGTCAGGCTAGTGCTGAAGTTAAATATTATGGCATGGAATACTTTTCGATAAGAGTCTGGAGTGCTCCTGCTGCCCTAATTAATTTTGTTATCTTGGGCTGGTTGCTCGGAACACAGAATTCAACAGCGCCAATGTGGATGGTTATTCTGACTAATCTAATCAATATTGTCCTTGATGTGTTATTTGTGATTGGACTGGAGTGGGGAGTTAAAGGGGCAGCTTTAGCCTCGGTCATTGCCGACTATTCTGGGTTAATCTTTGGGTTATTGTGTGTGTGTAAAATATGGCGACATAGACAACTCCCTTCACCATGGCAGCGGCTGCGTCATGCTCAACATCAAATTGGCCGCTTCATCAAACTCAACCGAGATATTTTCTTACGTTCACTGTGTTTGCAAGCCACATTTAGTTTTATGACTTTCCAAGGAGCCAGTTTTGGCGATGATATTGTGGCTGCCAATGCGGTGCTAATGGGCTTTTTAATGGTCATTTCTTATGGTATGGATGGTTTTGCTTATGCGATAGAGGCCATGGTTGGCAAAGCGATTGGGGCTAAGGATAGTCAGCAATTGCGTGATTCTTTGGTCGGGACTTTTTTCTGGAGTGTGATCATCTGTGCTGGTTTAACGATAATTTTCGCTCTAGCTGGATCGCACTTGATCGCCATGATCACGTCGATTGATGCGGTTCAACGACAGGCATCGTTCTACCTTCCTTGGCTGGTGGCCATGCCATTGGTGGCAATGTGGTGTTTTCTGCTTGATGGTATTTTTGTTGGTGCTACCAAGGGTAAAGAGATGCGTAATAGTATGTTTTTAGCGACGTGTTGTTTCTTTGTTATTTTTTACCTGTTTTCTTCTTGGCAAAATCATGCTCTATGGTTTGCCATGACGGGTTTTATGTTGATGCGTGGCATAGGGTTAGGTGGGATCTTTTGTTATCAGTGGCGCAAGGGGCAGTTTTTGCCAAGCCATCAAACCTCTAAGTAGCTAGAAAGCCATGAAATAAAAACAGCAGATGAGTACCTGCTGTTTTTAATCGTAGAGCGAATTTTAGAATAAGCGATTCAAACCATTCAAAGCGGCGACACGGTAAGCTTCAGCCATGGTTGGATAGTTAAATGTTGTTTTAACAAAATATTCAATCGTGTTGGCTTCGCCTTTTTGTTCCATGATGGCTTGGCCAATGTGGATGATTTCTGATGCACGTTCACCGAAGCAGTGAATGCCAAGAATTTCCTTGGTGTCTCGATGGAAGAGGATTTTTAAACTGCCGACATTTTTTCCGGCAATTTGAGCTCGGGCGAGGTGCTTAAAAGAGGAGCGGCCGACTTCATAAGGGATCTTTGCTGCAGTCAACTCTTGTTCTGTTTTACCGACGGAGCTTATTTCAGGAATGGTATAGATTCCAGTTGGTATATCTTCAATTAAGTGCCCATCAGCTTGTCCTTTGGTAATTGCTTGAACGACAAAGCGACCTTGATCATAGGCAGCACTTGCGAGGCTTGGATAACCGATGACATCCCCAACCGCATAGATATGTTCAACATCTGTCTGATAGTTGCTATCGACTTTCAACTGACCGCGTGAGTCGGGCTCTAACCCGACAGCCGGTAAATTAAGTTTATCGGTGTTGCCTGTTCTGCCATTAGCATAAAGTAGACAGTCGGCTTTCATTTTCTTGCCGGATTGTAAATGAATAATGACGCCATCTTCTGTCCCTTCGATCTTATCGTAGGTTTCGTCATTACGAATGACTAAGCCGTTGTTCCAGAAGTGATAGGATAAGGCATCTGAAATTTCGTTATCCAGGAAAGACAGCAAGCGATCTCGAGTGTTAATCAGATCTGTTTTTACCCCGAGACCACGGAAAATAGAAGCATACTCACAACCAATGACACCAGCACCATAAATAATAATATGGCGAGGATCGTGTTCTAAACTGAGGATGGAATCGCTATCGTAGATTCGCTCGTGTAAAAAGTCGACATCATCTGGCTGATAAGGACGAGACCCTGTTGCGATGACAAATTTATCGGCGGTGAAGATCTCTTCTGTGCCATCACTTTGCATGACGGCAATCGAATATTTATCAATAAATCGAGCGGTACCGAAAAGTAGGGTACACATGTTTCGGTCATAAAAGCCCTGACGAAGTCGTGTTTGCTTATCGATGACTGACTTGGCATGGCTTAAGATATCAGAGAAGGTTGCGTGTAAGCTGGTATTGTTGTGGCAAAAAAGCGGGTTATTATTAAACTCAATGATGCGATTGACGGCGTGACGAAGTGCTTTAGAAGGGATGGTTCCCCAATGGGTACAGCCGCCACCGACACTGCTTTCTTTTTCAACAATGGCAACATTCAGTCCCGCTTTGGCTAATCCCATCGCTGCCCCTTCTCCGCCAGGGCCACTACCGATTACGATGACGTCATAGTGATGAGTCTGAGCCATAATAATTTTCCTTGTTATATTTATTCAACATTGCAATATCAAGATGTTAACTCATTTCTCAAGTAGAGGACACGGTTAGCGATGAGAGAGTGGAAGTGATCACGCAGAATTGAGCAAAAGGCGATAAAGATATGTTGAGCATCAATTATTTGCATCGATATGATTGCAATTAATTGCCCCTCGATAATAATGTGACAGGTGTATATTGGTGATAATGTGACTTTCTTCTTTAAGATGATATGCGTTATATTGAAACCTGTATACTCAATAGTAAACGAGCAAACTTAGAATGAAATCAATGGGAATTCGCGCGCAGCAAAAAGAAAAAACACGTCGCTCACTGATTGATGCAGCCTTTAATCAGCTCAGTGCGGATCGCAGCTTTTCTAATCTTAGCCTGCGTGAAGTTGCTCGTGAAGCTGGCATTGCACCAACGTCTTTTTACCGTCACTTCAAAGATATGGATGAGTTAGGTCTCACCATGGTTGATGAAGGTGGTTTACTACTGCGTCAGTTGATGCGCCAAGCGCGCCAACGTATCGTAAAGGAAGGCAGTGTCATTAGAACCTCTGTGGAAACCTTTATGGAGTTCATCGAAAGTAGCCCTAACGTTTTTCGTTTATTGTTACGAGAACGCTCAGGCACTTCTGCTGAATTTCGTACTGCCGTTGCTCGAGAAATCCAGCATTTTGCGGCAGAATTAACGGAGTACTTAATGAGCACAGGAATGACCAAAGAAGAGGCTTTTACTCAAGCCGAGGCCTCGGTTACTCTTGTCTTTAGCTCGGGTGCAGAAGCGTTGGATTTAGATCGACGTGAGCGTGATGAGCTTGCAGAACGATTGATCATGCAACTGCGAGTGATCGCTAAAGGGGCTTATTGGTACCGGAAAGAACGTCAACGTAACCGATTAAAAGGCGGAATAGAATAATGTCGAATGGAAACAACTCTGAAAAGAAAACGCTGATTTTGGCGCTGGTTGCCGGTGTGTGTGGGGATGCTTTACTGTCATGGTTTACCATGAGTGAAATTTCTTTCTCAATTTTCCCACTTATTGCTTTTGTGCTTGCGGTTCAAGCACTGTATCAAGAATACCTTAATAACCCTGTCTCGGAAGAACTGCCAATGGTTGCCCTTGCTTGCTTCTTCGTGGGTGTTTTTGGTCACTCAGCCTTTGTTAAAGCTCAATATCCAGAAACAGGCTCGAACTTCTTCTCAATTTTAGTTGCGATGGTTCTTTTACTCTGGATTGGCAAGAAGCTAGGGATCATGGAGAAGAAAGCGTCTGTCGAATAAAAGCACAGTCTTTGCTGACATCAAATACAAAGCGAGCTACTTGAGCTCGCTTTTTTTTGACTTAATAGTCGAGTATTTTGAGGTTATGCTCAGCCCTTACGCTCAAGGAGCACACCGGCTTCCATATGGTGTGTGTAAGGGAATTGATCGAATAAGGCGAAACGAACCACGTGGTGTGTTTCACTTAAGATGTCTAAATTTTCTTTTAACGTCTCAGGATTACAAGAGATGTACATAATTCGTTCGTAATTTTGGACCATCTTGCAAGTATCGATATCCATTCCGGAGCGAGGCGGATCAACGAAAATAGTATTGCAGTTGTAACTGTTAAGATCGACGCCTGCATCTTGTAAGCGGCGGAATTCGCGTTTTCCTTCAATGGCTTGGGTAAACTCTTCGGCAGATAAACGAAGGATCTGTACATTATTGATCTTGTTGGCCGCAATATTGTATTGCGCTGAGATAACCGATGGCTTGGCAAGCTCAGTGGCCAAGACGCGTTCAAAGTTTTGAGCCAATGCTAAAGAGAAGTTACCATTGCCACAGTAAAGCTCCAGTAAGTCACCACTGCTTTGTCGGGTACAATCTACCGCCCACTCCAGCATTTTTTCTGCTACTTTGCCATTTGGCTGAGTAAAGCTATTTTCAACCTGCTGATAAGTGTAGCTTTGGCCGTGAACATCGAGCTTTTCTATCACGTAATCACGATCCAAAACGATTTTCATTTTACGCGCTCGGCCGATGATATTGAGGTGATAACCTTGTTCACTGAGACGTTGCTTGAGCGCTTTCGCTTCATGGATCCATTTATCATCAAGTTGACGATGGTAAAGTAACGAGACCAATATTTCGCCGCTGAGTGTAGAAAGAAAATCGACTTGAAACAGTTTACGTCGCAGCGACTCATTGTCTTTCATGCTATCAATCAGTATTGGCATCAGCTCATTGATCAAAGCACTGGCCGCAGGAAATTGGTCAACACGATACTTTTCACGAGTTTCTTGGTTGAACATAATGTAGTACAAGTCTTCACCGTCATGCCAGACTCGAAACTCAGCACGCATTCGGTAGTGCTGCTCTGGTGATTCAAATACTTCCAAGTTTGGCATGTTGTATTGAGCAAACATACCAGTGAGGCGTTCGACCTTCTCTGCCAGTTGTTCTTGGTAGCGTTGTGGATTGATATCAAGAGTCGCCATGATTTTACCTTTTATGGTGCATGTTCAGTTTAAGAGCGCAGATTTTATTCAATCTCAACAGTATGTCCAGTTTTGTACACTGATTGAGATAAAGATAGTGTGTTCTGTGTCGTTTAATCATGAAATAACCCCCAATGTAGGTTGCTATACCGCACTCTTGTCTAGACAAAAAATCTAGAGCTGAATATTATTCGTCCTCAGTTGGTGCCAACTAGCAATCTAGATGGCTGAAATGGGAATCTGGTGCAAATCCAGAACTGACGCGCAGCGGTAATAGAGAACGAACGTTCAAGCAGACACTGCATGATTTATGTGGGAAGTCGAGCAAGTAGGCGGTTAAATCCGTGCTCTTAAGTCCGAATACCAGCCAACAGCCGAGGTATTCAGGTGTTTTTCATAACATCGGCTCGGTATGAATTACGCGATTTGGGAAAAACTAATGCAAAAAAAATGGATAGTGAGTGCCTGTACCTCACTGCTTTTACCTACCTCTTATTCACAAGCTCAAACCAATATTGTTGACGATACAATGATCGTGACCGCAAACCGTTTTGACCAAGTTGATGGGGCTGTTTTAGCACAGACGGTCACGGTGAGCCAAGAAGATATCACGCGCATGCAAGCCAACAGTTTGTTGGATGTTTTTCGGACTCTCCCCAGTGTTGAAGTTGCTCAAAATGGTGGGCGTGGTCAAAAAGCGTCGATTTTTGTCCGTGGTGGTAGTTCATCGCAAGTTTTGATTCTGGTTGATGGTATCCGCATGCCAAGCAGTTTGATGGGAAGTGTCGATTTCAGTCAATTCCCCCTTAATGTAGTAGAGAGGGTTGATTATATTCGTGGAGCGCGTGCTTCTATTTATGGGTCTGAGGCTATTTCTGGTGTGATCAATATTATTACTCGTGCAGAACTAGAAACGAATAAGAACACTCTTTCTGTTGGGTATGGTGCAAACAACCACAAAACAGGTTCGTTTATCATTTCTCAACCGACGGGGGAAGGGCAGCATCTTAAAGGTGTATTGGGTTATGAGAAAGTCGATGGCTTTAATGCTCACCCTATTCATGGTTTGAATGATGGCGATGAGCACGGCTTTGAATCTTTTAACCTGAAGTTAGGTTACCAGCAACGTCTGCGTGACAATATGATTGGGTATATCGGCCTTACCGCCTATGACAATGAGTTTGAATACGATAATAGCTATACTGAACGACACAAGAAAGTCGGTAAAGTTGAGTATGTCGGTGCGGAGCTTTCGTTGGAGCAACATATCAACGCGTATTCATCCGAATTGAAACTCGCTTACGGCCAACAAGATAACTACGATCATACCGCAGGAACACAATCCTCGACCGGTGACCATGTGACCATTGAACAACTTAATGGCATTTGGCTTAACTCATACCGTGTCAATGAATCTTTAAGTATTGGCGGAGGGCTGGACTCACGATTAGAAAAGTTGGCTAAAGGGTACCTTGCCCCAACGGAGTGGGGACCGGAAAAGAATTACGCGCCAGATAAGAACCCGAGAGTGAATATCGGGGTAAGTGCCATTGCACAATACCGTTTAGATGAATTGACGTTAGAAGCCAGTGTGCGGAATGACGATAACAATCAGTTTGGAAATAACACCACTTGGCAAGCTGCGATGGGTTGGCAAATTTCTGAAGATTACGAACTGACCTTCAGTCGCGGCAGTGCTTTTAGAGCTCCTAGCTTTCTTGATTTATATTATCCAGGCAGTGAAATGCCGACTTTAAAACCTGAAACCTCTCGTAATACGGAGCTTTCGTTCAGTGCTCGCCAAGCTTTGGTTGATTGGGCAGTAACGGCTTACCGTAATCAGATTATAAATATGCTGATATATGGAGGAGCGACAATGCAAAATGTCGGTCAAGCACAAGTAAAAGGGATCGAGTTAGAACTCAACTTTGATACGGACATTATCTCTCACCAAATATCATTAGACTTTAAAGATCCGATCGATAAGTCACATGGAAAAAATGAACCTCTAGCTTATCGCTCCAAACGTGGAGCAAAATGGGGGGCTTACGCGACCTTTGACCAATGGACTCTTGGTTCACAATATTTATATCAAGGCGAGCGTTTTTCTGGCTCCACTCGTTTAGCGGGTTACAGCTTGTGGAACTTTACTGCGTCTTATGCGCTGACCTCACGTTGGAATGCTAACCTAAAATTAAGTAATGCCTTTGATAAGGATTATGAGATGTATGATGGTTATGCCACGCCAGGTCGAGAAGTCTATATATCAACCGATTATCGATTTTGAGTCAGTATAGACCTATAAAATAAGCACAATTACAAAGCAGGGTCATATTGGCGACATTGAGGCAAAATATTGCCAAAATAAAACTAACCAGTATGATCACTGCGTTTTTATCTATTGAGTAAGGCATGTGCAAATAGCAAGACCCCCCAAAGTACTCATCTTCGACTCTGGCGTCGGTGGGTTGTCAGTATTTAGTGAAATACATCAGCTTTTACCGCATCTGGACTACTTGTATCTATTTGATAATGAAGCTTACCCATACGGTGAGTTAGATCAAGATGTTGTGATTTCACGTGTAAACCACCTAGTGACGAACTTGGTCGAAAGTCATCACATCGATATTGTGGTGATTGCATGCAATACCGCAAGCACCATTGTCTTACCATCTTTAAGGGAAAAATTAACGATTCCTGTTGTGGGAGTAGTGCCTGCCATCAAGCCCGCTTCGTTATTGGCCAATAAAGGGATAGGTTTGATTGCTACGCCAGCGACCGTCACTCGCCAGTATACTCATGAACTCATTCGTGACTTTTCTCAAGGTAAGCCTGTTGAATTATTAGGCTCCACACGTTTGGTTGATATAGCAGAAGAGAAGCTACGTGGTAAAGATGTTGTTCTGAGTGAGCTTGAAGAGATCCTAGCACCTCTGCAGGATAAAATAGATGTTGCAGTGTTGGGATGTACACACTTCCCATTATTGAAAGAAGAAATTACACGTGCAATGGGAGGGAAAATCATGCTGATTGATTCGGGGCTAGCGATAGCAAAACGCATCAAGACATTACTGATAGAAGAAACTTCCCACCTCAACACCGCAGAGGGCAGTAAACAAATTTACTCCAGTGCACCTCCTTGGCAAGAAGATGCACTGAATCATTGCTTAGCCGATTTAGGTTTTAGCCCAGTTCAACTCTACCAGAGTCAGGATGCTTAGGGTCATTGGCGATACGAACCTTTAGCTTTCTTTCCATATACTCATGTTCATTGAGTTTAGTTATGGCATCCGAAGCATGATTGGCTGCCATAACGACAAAACCAAACCCACGTCTTTTACCAGTACGTTTGTCTTTCATCAGTCTGACGGTATATACCTGGCCATATTCGGCAAATAGATTACGCACATCTACTTCATTTGCTCTGTATGGAAGGTTACCGACATATAAAGTTTTGGTTGAAGGATCAGAATCCGAAGATTGAACAGTAGGTGTCTTGCTTGAAATGGTAAAGATGAAAAGGGTAGCGACAACACCAAATACGAAGCTGACAATGGGTGATACTGGAAAGTAAGAAAAAACTACTCCACCAAGAACCACTAAGACAGCACACAAGATTAAATTTTTTTTAGATGTCATTTTAGTTACTACATAAATAGAGAATAAGGGTTTGTCTGACTATTAACAAAATAGACATATAAATATTACGTCTATGACTGATGTTTTTCCAACCCATTGCTGTGATATGTCTCAAATGTGATGAAGAAATATGCATTAACTGTTTTTTTGTGTAATTTTTAGTCGCTTGGTTATTTTTTTCTAGAAAAAGAGTTGCACCCGAATAGAAAGTACCTATAATGCGCATCCATCGACACGGAGTGAGGCGAAAGTCACACAACGAGTCGAAAAAGAGAGAAAAGGATTTAAAAAAGACTTGACTCTCTAAATGGGAAGCGTAAGATACGCACCCCTAACGACGAAACGCTGAAGCGATGAGTCAGTTAGAAAAGCTCTTTAACAATATAGACCTATCAATCTGTGTGGGCACTCGTTGATGATAATCCAATTAGAAGCTTTAGCTTCAAATTAGGTTTCAGTGAACTGAGTGACCAAACGAGTCGAAAGACTTGGCACAGTCAATTCATTATCATTCTGTTGGAATGGTAATAGCTTTAAAATTACTTCTTACTTTTGAGTAAGGATGAGTTTTGAAGTCAGTATTCATTGAGCCGAAAAAAACTTTAAATTGAAGAGTTTGATCATGGCTCAGATTGAACGCTGGCGGCAGGCCTAACACATGCAAGTCGAGCGGAAACGAGTTATCTGAACCTTCGGGGAACGATAACGGCGTCGAGCGGCGGACGGGTGAGTAATGCCTAGGAAATTGCCCTGATGTGGGGGATAACCATTGGAAACGATGGCTAATACCGCATAACGCCTACGGGCCAAAGAGGGGGACCTTCGGGCCTCTCGCGTCAGGATATGCCTAGGTGGGATTAGCTAGTTGGTGAGGTAAGGGCTCACCAAGGCGACGATCCCTAGCTGGTCTGAGAGGATGATCAGCCACACTGGAACTGAGACACGGTCCAGACTCCTACGGGAGGCAGCAGTGGGGAATATTGCACAATGGGCGCAAGCCTGATGCAGCCATGCCGCGTGTGTGAAGAAGGCCTTCGGGTTGTAAAGCACTTTCAGTCGTGAGGAAGGTAGTGTAGTTAATAGCTGCATTATTTGACGTTAGCGACAGAAGAAGCACCGGCTAACTCCGTGCCAGCAGCCGCGGTAATACGGAGGGTGCGAGCGTTAATCGGAATTACTGGGCGTAAAGCGCATGCAGGTGGTTTGTTAAGTCAGATGTGAAAGCCCGGGGCTCAACCTCGGAATAGCATTTGAAACTGGCAGACTAGAGTACTGTAGAGGGGGGTAGAATTTCAGGTGTAGCGGTGAAATGCGTAGAGATCTGAAGGAATACCGGTGGCGAAGGCGGCCCCCTGGACAGATACTGACACTCAGATGCGAAAGCGTGGGGAGCAAACAGGATTAGATACCCTGGTAGTCCACGCCGTAAACGATGTCTACTTGGAGGTTGTGGCCTTGAGCCGTGGCTTTCGGAGCTAACGCGTTAAGTAGACCGCCTGGGGAGTACGGTCGCAAGATTAAAACTCAAATGAATTGACGGGGGCCCGCACAAGCGGTGGAGCATGTGGTTTAATTCGATGCAACGCGAAGAACCTTACCTACTCTTGACATCCAGAGAACTTTTCAGAGATGAATTGGTGCCTTCGGGAACTCTGAGACAGGTGCTGCATGGCTGTCGTCAGCTCGTGTTGTGAAATGTTGGGTTAAGTCCCGCAACGAGCGCAACCCTTATCCTTGTTTGCCAGCGAGTAATGTCGGGAACTCCAGGGAGACTGCCGGTGATAAACCGGAGGAAGGTGGGGACGACGTCAAGTCATCATGGCCCTTACGAGTAGGGCTACACACGTGCTACAATGGCGCATACAGAGGGCAGCCAACTTGCGAAAGTGAGCGAATCCCAAAAAGTGCGTCGTAGTCCGGATTGGAGTCTGCAACTCGACTCCATGAAGTCGGAATCGCTAGTAATCGTGGATCAGAATGCCACGGTGAATACGTTCCCGGGCCTTGTACACACCGCCCGTCACACCATGGGAGTGGGCTGCAAAAGAAGTAGGTAGTTTAACCTTCGGGAGGACGCTTACCACTTTGTGGTTCATGACTGGGGTGAAGTCGTAACAAGGTAGCGCTAGGGGAACCTGGCGCTGGATCACCTCCTTATACGATGATTATTAAGACAAGTGTCCACACAGATTGATACGGTTTATAAAGTAAAAGAGAAAGAACATCCCCCAAGATGTTCAACTTAGTGTCCCGTTCGTCTAGAGGCCTAGGACACCGCCCTTTCACGGCGGTAACAGGGGTTCGACTCCCCTACGGGATACCATCTTTAAGCGCATTTTTTTGAAAAATACGAGTGCTTTTAAAAATGGTTACTTTATCTTAAGTAATTCGCTCTTTAACAATTTGGAAAGCTGACAGATAACAATTTGATTGATTGTTATCTAATAAAAGTTCTCAAATCCTATGTCTTTTAAAGATGTAGGTACCAATACACATTCAAGTGTTCTTGGGTTTTACTTCGTTCTTAACGAATGAAGCAAAACATATTTGAGTCCGGCAAAATCGAACGCTATCTCGCTCATTCAAATAATGAGATAGCAAATTTTGGTTGTTTAAACAACAAGCTCAAGATTTCTTCTGAAACTCTTTGGGGTTGTATGGTTAAGTGACTAAGCGTACACGGTGGATGCCTTGGCAGTCAGAGGCGATGAAAGACGTAGTAACTTGCGATAAGCCCAGATTAGGTAGTAACAACCATTTGAGTCTGGGATTTCTGAATGGGGAAACCCACGTGCATAAGCACGTATCGTTATGTGAATACATAGCATAACGAGGCGAACCGGGGGAACTGAAACATCTAAGTACCCCGAGGAAAAGAAATCAACCGAGATTCCGAAAGTAGCGGCGAGCGAAATTGGACTAGCCCTTAAGCTTTTTATGCGTTAGACGAACGGTCTGGAAAGTCCGGCGATACAGGGTGATAGCCCCGTAGTTGACAACGCACATTCAGTGAAATCGAGTAGGGCGGGACACGTGATATCCTGTCTGAATATGGGGGGACCATCCTCCAAGGCTAAATACTACTGACTGACCGATAGTGAACCAGTACCGTGAGGGAAAGGCGAAAAGAACCCCTGTGAGGGGAGTGAAATAGAACCTGAAACCGTGTACGTACAAGCAGTAGGAGCCCACTTTGTTGGGTGACTGCGTACCTTTTGTATAATGGGTCAGCGACTTATATTCAGTGGCAAGGTTAACCATCTAGGGGAGCCGTAGGGAAACCGAGTCTTAACTGGGCGCTCAGTCTCTGGATATAGACCCGAAACCAGGTGATCTAGCCATGGGCAGGTTGAAGGTTGAGTAACATCAACTGGAGGACCGAACCGACTAATGTTGAAAAATTAGCGGATGACTTGTGGCTAGGGGTGAAAGGCCAATCAAACCTGGAGATAGCTGGTTCTCCCCGAAAGCTATTTAGGTAGCGCCTCGGACGAATACTACTGGGGGTAGAGCACTGTTAAGGCTAGGGGGTCATCCCGACTTACCAACCCTTTGCAAACTCCGAATACCAGTAAGTACTATCCGGGAGACACACGGCGGGTGCTAACGTCCGTCGTGGAGAGGGAAACAACCCAGACCGCCAGCTAAGGTCCCAAATTACTACTAAGTGGGAAACGATGTGGGAAGGCTCAGACAGCCAGGATGTTGGCTTAGAAGCAGCCATCATTTAAAGAAAGCGTAATAGCTCACTGGTCGAGTCGGCCTGCGCGGAAGATGTAACGGGGCTAAGTAGTAAACCGAAGCTGCGGCAATGCACTTTGTGCATTGGGTAGGGGAGCGTTCTGTAAGCCGTTGAAGGTGTGTTGTAAAGCATGCTGGAGGTATCAGAAGTGCGAATGCTGACATGAGTAACGATAAAGGGGGTGAAAAACCCCCTCGCCGGAAGACCAAGGGTTCCTGTCCAACGTTAATCGGGGCAGGGTAAGTCGACCCCTAAGGCGAGGCCGAAAGGCGTAGTCGATGGGAAACGGGTTAATATTCCCGTACTTCTTACAATTGCGATGGGGGGACGGAGAAGGCTAGGTGGGCCTGGCGACGGTTGTCCAGGTTCAAGTGCGTAGGCTGAAGAGTTAGGTAAATCCGGCTCTTCTTAAGGCTGAGACACGACGTCGAGCTACTACGGTAGTGAAGTCATTGATGCCATGCTTCCAGGAAAAGCCTCTAAGCTTCAGATTGTAAGGAATCGTACCCCAAACCGACACAGGTGGTCGGGTAGAGAATACCAAGGCGCTTGAGAGAACTCGGGTGAAGGAACTAGGCAAAATGGTACCGTAACTTCGGGAGAAGGTACGCTCTCGACGGTGAAGTCCCTCGCGGATGGAGCTATTGAGAGTCGCAGATACCAGGTGGCTGCAACTGTTTATTAAAAACACAGCACTGTGCAAAATCGTAAGATGACGTATACGGTGTGACGCCTGCCCGGTGCCGGAAGGTTAATTGATGGGGTTAGACTTCGGTCGAAGCTCTTGATCGAAGCCCCGGTAAACGGCGGCCGTAACTATAACGGTCCTAAGGTAGCGAAATTCCTTGTCGGGTAAGTTCCGACCTGCACGAATGGCGTAATGATGGCCACGCTGTCTCCACCCGAGACTCAGTGAAATTGAAATCGCTGTGAAGATGCAGTGTACCCGCGGCTAGACGGAAAGACCCCGTGAACCTTTACTACAGCTTGGCACTGAACATTGACCCTACATGTGTAGGATAGGTGGGAGGCTTTGAAACCAGCACGCCAGTGTTGGTGGAGCCGTCCTTGAAATACCACCCTTGTAGTGTTGATGTTCTAACGTCGACCCCTTATCGGGGTTGCGGACAGTGCCTGGTGGGTAGTTTGACTGGGGCGGTCTCCTCCCAAAGCGTAACGGAGGAGCACGAAGGTGGGCTAATCACGGTTGGACATCGTGAGGTTAGTGCAATGGCATAAGCCCGCTTGACTGCGAGAATGACAATTCGAGCAGGTGCGAAAGCAGGTCATAGTGATCCGGTGGTTCTGTATGGAAGGGCCATCGCTCAACGGATAAAAGGTACTCCGGGGATAACAGGCTGATACCGCCCAAGAGTTCATATCGACGGCGGTGTTTGGCACCTCGATGTCGGCTCATCACATCCTGGGGCTGAAGTCGGTCCCAAGGGTATGGCTGTTCGCCATTTAAAGTGGTACGCGAGCTGGGTTTAGAACGTCGTGAGACAGTTCGGTCCCTATCTGCCGTGGGCGTTGGAGAATTGAAAGGGGCTGCTCCTAGTACGAGAGGACCGGAGTGGACGAACCTCTGGTGTTCGGGTTGTGTCGCCAGACGCATTGCCCGGTAGCTAAGTTCGGGATCGATAACCGCTGAAAGCATCTAAGCGGGAAGCGAGCCTTGAGATGAGTTCTCCCTGATACATTAAGTATCCTAAAGGGTTGTCGGAGACTACGACGTTGATAGGTCAGGTGTGTAAGCGTTGTGAGGCGTTGAGCTAACTGATACTAATTGCCCGTGAGGCTTAACCATACAACACCCAAAGGGTTTTGATGGACTCAAAGCAAGAACGAATTGAATGTGTAAGAACTGAAACAGCTTTCCAGATTATTTAAATCCTGATAACAGGGTTTAAAACAGAATTTGCTTGGCGACCATAGCGATTTGGACCCACCTGACTTCCATCCCGAACTCAGAAGTGAAACGAATTAGCGCCGATGGTAGTGTGGGGCTTCCCCATGTGAGAGTAGGACATCGCCAGGCTTTAATTTATTTTCACTTTTTATAAAAAAGTGAAGACAAAAACTTAGACTTTAAGTCTAACCAGTGCGGAGCGGTAGTTCAGTTGGTTAGAATACCGGCCTGTCACGCCGGGGGTCGCGGGTTCGAGTCCCGTCCGCTCCGCCACTTATCCCAGACCTCAGCAGAAATGCTGAGGTCTTTTCGTATTTGCGATATTATTTTGGTCTACGACCAACGAGTCCAATTGAGTGCAAGCCCAGCTACTCAGCCATTTATTTAGAAACCCAGCCTTTGTCGTTTAAAGCAAAGAGATTTTCCTTTTCAGGGTATGAGTCTAGTTTGATCACAACTTCTGAACTATTGGCGTCCCCGCAGTTCTACAATTGACTCAAATAAAGTCCTAGTAGACGATACTAGGGCTTCTTTGTATACGGAAGAGAGTTGGCTTGTTTATGATCTAGCCAAGCATTAGATTGACGGAGAAACATTCAAAAAACCCAGCATAAAGCTGGGTCAGTGGTGATAGGGTTACTTGGATATAGCCAGTTACAGGATACGCTTAAGTACACCATCTGCTTTGATTCGAGTTATCTTGCGAACCAGCTTCTGAACCACAGGTGGGTAATCTTCTAACTTTTCCAATTGTTTATAAGTACAGATCAGTTGAGTATGCTCCAGAATATTAGAGACTTCATGCTCAAACTTTTCTTTCATTAACCCTTTCTCATCTTGAACAAGAAGACCATTCTCAAGATCTAATGCCCAAGCACGAGGGTTTAGGTTATTGCCAGTAAGTAACATATAGCGCTTATCGACCCAGATACCTTTAAGGTGGAAGCTGTTATTCGCGTGTTTCCATAGGTGGATAGACAGCTTACGAGCCGCGATACTTGCTTCATTTGCTTTGGCAAAACGTCGTAAGTTTAGCTCGTAAAGGTAAGGAAGGCCGCCAATGGTTTTAAACTCTTCTTCTGGTGAAATGTAAAAATCATTGGCTGTTTTATCACCGACAACAACGGTCACTTTGACACCGCGTTTTATTGCCCGCTTTACCTCACGATGGAGTGATTTTGGCAGGTTAAAATATGGAGTGCAGATAAAAATCTCTTCTTTTGCCGACGCTAAAAGTTGGACGATTTTTTGATTCAGAAGATTACGACGTTTTCCTAAACCGACTAAAGGCGTGACTTTTACGTCTTGTGGCGCCGCTTCTTCAGCGATGAATTGATATTTAGCACGGGCTAGGGAAGAACGCAGTTGACGAATATCTGCTTTGATCTCTTTTGTTTCAGGCTTATCTTCACGGGCTAGGTCGTTTACTGCAGGGTGAGCAATCATTTCATCTTGAATAAACTTAACCATAGAGTCAGCCAAGGCTTTGTGACTAATCACATGGTAACGGTCAAAGCGGTAGCGCTCGTTGTATTGCAGGTAGACATTATTCAAGCTTGCCCCGCTATAGATGACGGTATCATCGACAATAAAGCCTTTTAAGTGCAGCACACCAAAGACTTCTTTTCCTCTTACAGGGATACCATAAACGGGAACTGAGTGTTTAAAGGTATTGGCAAACTTTTTATATAATGCAGCGTTACCTTCTGATGATTCTGCCCCGATTAATCCTCGTTGGGCTCGGTGCCAATCAACACATACATTGATATCCAAACCGGGATTTCTTTGTTTTGCTTCGTAGAGGGCAGTGAAAATCTCGCGGCCTGCGGCATCGTCTTCTAGATAGAGAGCGACTAGGTAAATTCGTGACGTTGCTTTGCTGATGGCATCAAGCAGGCGAATTCTGAAAGACTCTGCAGAAAGAAGTACCTCAAAATTATCTGGCTTTACCGCGAGACTTGGCAACGGTTCGAATGGATTCCTACTTACTATCATATCAGTGTGGGTACCTTGATTAAATGCAATATTGCGAACCTTATATTCTAACAAAGAACTGAATTGACTGGCTACAAAAGCTCGCAATTTACCGCATGTTCAGAGCTAAATTGCATCGGAATGAGATCTTTTCCACTCTCGACGTATCGTAAAAATGAGATTCTTAAAGCAGGCGGAAGTTCATCAGTCGTGATGCTTTTAAAACCATATTGAGAGTAATAACTCTCTAAATGACTGAAAGCGAAACAGTAGTCAGACTCTTTAAAAATATGCTGCTTGCAGTGAGCAAGGAGAGATTTACCAACGCCAGTTCCTCGGTAATCAGGAATAACAAGCATTCCAGTAAGAAGACGAAAACGGTCGATATTTTTTAACCTAAGCAAGGCAACGATATTCCCTGCTTGTATCGCCGTGAGGATCAGTTCATCGCTTTTGGCTTTTCCTGCTGGGTAATATTGTTTATAGAGCTTTTTAATAAGAGGAAGCTTAAGAGGTGGTAATTCCTCTATGTGTAATGAGTCGGGCATTGTCGCTGCAGTGATAAGATAAGTAATGTAGAATGTTTACAGTTTAAGAGAATCTCACTTGGTGTTGCAAATCCATATGGAAATTAAAGAACACGCAAGCCTTAAGGCTTTTCACACGTTCGGTATCGAGCAAACTTGTGACTACCTTGCCGTGGTTGAATCCGTTGATGACGTGGTAAAGCTTTTTAAAAGCCCAAAGTTACAAACCATACCCAAGCTTTTTCTAGGCAAAGGTAGTAACGTTCTTTTTACCTGCCCTTATCAGGGAGTCGTTATTGTTAATCGCCTAATGGGTAAATCGATACAGGAAACAGAAACACACTACTTATTGCATGTTGAAGGTGGTGAGGATTGGCCAAGTTTGGTTGAATGGTGTGTGGACAAAGGTATGGGTGGACTAGAAAACTTGGCCTTAATTCCTGGTTGTGTGGGGTCTGCTCCTATTCAGAACATCGGAGCTTATGGGCAGGAATTTCAAAATGTGTGCGATTACGTCGATATTTTGGACTTACAGACTTTTGCAACTCAGCGTATGACGGCAGAGGATTGTCACTTTGGCTACCGTGATTCTATTTTCAAACAAGCACTATTAGGCCAATGTTTTATCACAGGAGTTGGGCTTAAGTTATCGAAAAAATGGCAGCCACTCAATCAATATGGCCCTTTACAAACCATTGCAAAAGAGGCGTTGAGTCCAAGAGCGATCTTTGAGCGTGTTTGCGAAATTCGAAAAGAAAAACTACCAGATCCAGATCGAGTGGGTAATGCAGGCAGCTTTTTCAAAAACCCGGTGATCGAGAAAGATCACTATGATCAACTTAAAGAGCAGTATGCTGATATCGTGGCTTATCCTAGCGATGCTGGGATCAAAGTTGCGGCCGGATGGTTGATTGATCAATGTGGTTTAAAAGGGGTCTCTGTGAATGGTGCTCAAGTGCATCCGCAGCAGGCCTTGGTTTTAACCAACGCGGATAATTGCAGCGCAGAAGATATTATTCATTTAGCTTCTCTGGTGAAAAGAGCAGTGTGGAACAAATATCAGATAGTACTAGAACATGAAGTCCGTTTTATGGGCAGTACAGCAGAAACGAATTTAGCAAAGATCGAGGCAGTTTGATGAAGAAAGAGCATTCAGTGAAACTACATATATTGAAAACACTGAGTGATGGCGGGTTTCACTCCGGTGAATGTTTGGGGCAGGCTCTAGGGATCTCGCGAGCGGCGATTGCAAAACACGTTAAAACACTTAACGACTGGGGAGTGGATATTTATCGGGTTCAAGGCCGTGGTTATCAGCTTGCGTCTCCTTTACAGTTACTCGATGAAAAGAAGATTCAAGCTAGCACAGCTAGCCAATGTGAACTCATTTCAGTCATTGATTCAACCAATCAATATTTGCTCGATAATGTGGACAAATCGGAAAAAGGTCGCGTTTGTCTTGCTGAGTATCAAACTCAGGGACGAGGGCGTCGAGGCCGACACTGGGTTTCACCTTTTGGTACCAATTTATACTTATCTATGTATTGGCGCTTAGATGCAGGCATGGCAGCTGCGATGGGGCTAAGCCTAGCAATAGGCGTCGCAGCCGTTGAAGCAATTGAAAGTATCGGCATTCAAGGTGTCAAGTTAAAGTGGCCCAATGATATTTATTATCAAGATAAGAAACTGGCTGGAATTTTAGTTGAGCTCTCAGGGCAAACGGGTGGTGCCGCACATGTCGTGATTGGCATGGGGTTGAATATTGGTATGCCAGATCAACAACCTGATATTGACCAACCATGGATGATGTTGAATCAAATTAATAATGGCGCTGTGGTAGACCGTACTCAACTGGCCATCAATTTGATCGAAAAGTGGCAACGTGCACTTGTGGAATATGAGTTGACTGGATTAACTGGGTTTGTTGAACGTTGGAACCGATTGGATAACTTTTTAGGTCGCTCAGTTAAATTACTTATTGGGCCAAGAGAAGTGCACGGCATTGTCAAAGGGATCGATCACCAAGGAGGTATTGTGATTGAAACTGACAATGGTTTAGAGACCTATATTGGCGGAGAGGTCTCTCTGAGAAAAAATAGCCACTAAAGGTAGTGGTTATTTCCTTAAGAATACTTTATCGACTAAGTGGTTCGAGCCTTTATGAAGGATCAAGTGGGCTCGCTCTCGAGTGGGTAAAATATTTTGTTTTAAATTTAGCTCGTTAATACTACACCAAATTTCCTTCGCTTTTTTCTTCGCATCTTCTGTAGAAAGTTGAGTATAGTGGCTGAAATAAGAACCAGGTTTAGTAAAGGCACCTTGTCGAAACTTTAAAAATCGATCGATATACCATTGCTTTATTGTGTCGACTTCAGCGTCGACATAAATTGAGAAATCAAGAAAATCTGAGACAAAGACGCTATGTGGCTCGTGTGGGTAATCCATGCCACTTTGTAAAACGTTTAAACCTTCAATAATGAGCACGTCAGGTTTATCCACCGATTTAAATTGATCGGTAATATCATAAGTGATGTGCGAATAAATAGGTGCTTCGAGGTTAGGTTTACCCGCTTTGACATCAGATACGAATTCCACCAAACGTTTAATATCGTATGATTCAGGGAAGCCTTTACGGTGCATAATGCCTTTTTCTTCCAGTATCTTTTTCGGGTATAAGAAACCATCAGTTGTCACTAAGGCCACTTTAGGGTGATTTTCCCAGCGAGATAAAAGTGCGGTCAGCAAGCGGGCTGTGGTGCTTTTACCGACGGCGACACTACCAGCAATGCCAATCACAAAAGGAGGTGCGTGTTCCTCGGTGTTTAAAAACTGCTGGAGAACCGAATTACGGCTCTGACGTGCTTGCACGTATAAATTCAATAAGCGAGATAAGGGAAGATAGATTTCGACCGCTTCTTGCATGGTGAGGCTTTCATTAATACCTTGTAATGCAATGAGATCGTTTTCAGAGAGTGTCATCGGAACAGAATTACGCAGTTCTGCCCATTCGTTACGGTCAAATGACAAAAATGGACTCATGGGTCTATTCTATCCTTCGTTTCATAGAGAGCAAGAACATACAACAAGCCGTGCTCAAAGCAAATGACAAAGATCGAAACTTTGCTTTAAAAAGCGAGGCTTGTATGATTTTTCATCAAACAAATCTAAAAACTAAAAAAATACGCTTTTTTTTGCAATTACTATTGCAACCTAGAAAATCATTCAATAAAATGCGCAGCACTTATGCCGACTTAGCTCAGTAGGTAGAGCAACTGACTTGTAATCAGTAGGTCACCAGTTCGATTCCGGTAGTCGGCACCATTCTTTAAGGACTGTTCATTCAGCAAGTTAAGAATAAAGTATTTTGGAGGGGTTCCCGAGTGGCCAAAGGGAGCAGACTGTAAATCTGCCGGCACTGCCTTCGATGGTTCGAATCCGTCCCCCTCCACCATTTTCTTTAGGAAATAGCTCTCAGAGTTACGTGTGCGGGCATCGTATAATGGCTATTACCTCAGCCTTCCAAGCTGATGATGCGGGTTCGATTCCCGCTGCCCGCTCCAATCTAATTTGAGTGCTGATATAGCTCAGGTGGTAGAGCGCATCCTTGGTAAGGATGAGGTCGGCAGTTCGAGTCTGCCTATCAGCACCAGCTCTCAAGTTATTTCCTATAGATATAAGATTTACCAATTAATTTTTTTGGTTGCGTGGTCCTTGTTTAGACCACCTAAATCCGTACCTAGAGGGACAACTCATGTCTAAAGAAAAATTTGAACGTACTAAACCGCACGTTAACGTTGGTACTATCGGCCACGTTGACCACGGTAAAACAACTCTAACTGCAGCTATCTGTACTACTCTTGCTAAAGTTTACGGCGGTGTAGCTAAAGACTTCGCATCTATCGATAACGCTCCAGAAGAGCGTGAGCGCGGTATCACAATCGCAACTTCTCACGTTGAGTACGACACTCCAACTCGCCACTACGCGCACGTTGACTGTCCAGGACACGCGGACTACGTTAAGAACATGATCACTGGTGCTGCACAGATGGACGGTGGTATTCTTGTAGTTGCTGCGACTGATGGCCCAATGCCACAAACTCGTGAGCACATCCTACTAGGCCGTCAGGTTGGTATCCCTTACATCATCGTATTCATGAACAAATGTGACATGGTTGACGATGAAGAGCTACTAGAACTAGTAGAAATGGAAGTTCGTGAGCTTCTATCTGAGTACGATTTCCCAGGTGATGACCTACCAGTAATCCAAGGTTCTGCACTAGGCGCACTAAACGGCGAAGAGCAGTGGGAAGCGAAGATTGTTGAACTAGCTGAAGCTCTAGATACTTACATCCCAGAGCCAGAGCGTGCAGTAGATATGCCATTCCTAATGCCTATCGAAGACGTGTTCTCAATCCAAGGTCGTGGTACAGTAGTAACTGGCCGTATCGAACGTGGTATCCTAAACGTAGGTGACGAAGTTGCTATCGTAGGTATCAAAGACACTACTACTACTACATGTACTGGTGTTGAAATGTTCCGTAAGCTTCTAGACGAAGGCCGTGCAGGTGAGAACGTTGGTGCACTTCTACGTGGTACTAAGCGTGACGAAGTTGAACGTGGTCAAGTACTAGCTAAGCCTGGTTCAATCACTCCACACACTAAGTTCGAGTCAGAAGTATACGTACTTTCTAAAGACGAAGGCGGCCGTCATACTCCGTTCTTCAAAGGCTACCGTCCACAGTTCTACTTCCGTACAACTGACGTAACTGGTGATATCTCTCTACCAGAAGGCGTAGAAATGGTAATGCCTGGTGACAACATCCAAATGGTTGTTGAGCTAATCGCTCCAATCGCAATGGACGAAGGTCTACGTTTCGCTATCCGTGAAGGTGGCCGTACTGTAGGTGCTGGTGTTGTTGCTAAGATCTTCGACTAATTCTTAACGAATTAAACGAATATCTTCGGAAAATCTAGAATTAGATTTGACGAACTAGTATCAAAAAGGGCATCATTTGATGCCCTTTTTCTGCACTCAACACAATTTTTGCTGTTTTCTTGCACAAATATTTGTGATGAGCAGAGCAAGATTGGCTCTATGAGTTAATCTAAAGAGACGTAACGCTGAAGTATTTCGGCGATATGGAGTTTGCCCTGCAACAGCGGGGCTATTGTCGTCTATATTAAGACTTGTGACAGGTTGATGTTATGAAAGCAAATAATGCTGAGACTCCTGATAGCTCAAATTCAGCAGATACGTTTAAGTGGATTGTCGCTTTCGTTCTGGCTGTAGCCGCTGTTGTGGGTAATTACCTGTATGGTGAGGCGTCTGTAGTTTTTCGTGCTGCAGGTGCTGTTGTTCTTATTGCAGCTGCTCTCGGCGTTGCAGCAACAACCACTAAAGGTAAAGAAGCGATCAGTTTTGCAAAAGAATCTCGTATGGAAGTTCGTAAGGTTGTTTGGCCAACTCGCCAAGAAACCATGCAAACTACATTGATTGTTTTAGCTGTAAGTATTGTAATGGCTCTAGCGCTTTGGGGTATTGACGGCATTATGGTTCGTCTAGTAGCTCTAGCGACTGGGGTATAGAGGGTTTAAGTTCATGAGTGAAGCTCCAAAAAAACGCTGGTATGTGGTTCAAGCCTTCTCTGGATTTGAGGGTCGTGTGGCTCAATCTCTTCGCGAGCATATCAAAATGCATGCAATGGAAGAGTTATTCGGAGAAGTACTGGTTCCTACTGAAGAAGTTGTAGAAATGCGCGCGGGCCAGCGTCGCAAATCTGAGCGTAAGTTCTTCCCAGGTTACGTTCTAGTTCAGATGATTATGAACGATGAATCATGGCACTTAGTACGCAGTGTGCCACGTGTCATGGGCTTCATTGGTGGTACATCAGACCGTCCAGCACCTATCACTGACAAAGAAGCGGATGCAATTCTTAACCGTCTTGAAAAAGCGAGTGAAGCACCGCGCCCACGTACTATGTACGAAGCGGGTGAAGTGGTACGTGTTAACGAAGGTCCATTCGCTGACTTCAATGGTACCGTTGAAGAAGTGGACTACGAGAAGAGCCGTCTGAAAGTGTCTGTATCGATCTTTGGTCGTGCGACACCGGTTGAGCTTGAATTTGGTCAAGTCGAGAAACTTGATTAAAAAAACACCTTTTAAGGGTTGTTTAAGGCGCGAATTATGACTATAATTTCGCGCCTTTTTGCTTTTAATGAAGCAAAAAGTTTTTTCATAAACGGGGAGCTGGTTGACGACTAGCGATTGTACCCAAACTTAGGAATTATCATGGCTAAGAAAGTTGAAGCTTATATCAAGCTACAAGTTGCTGCTGGCGCTGCAAACCCAAGTCCACCAGTTGGTCCTGCTCTAGGTCAACACGGTGTTAACATCATGGAATTCTGTAAAGCGTTTAACGCAAAAACAGAATCTATTGAGAAAGGTCTACCGACTCCAGTAGTTATCACAGTATACAGCGACCGTTCTTTCACGTTCGTAACTAAGACTCCACCTGCAGCAGTTCTTCTAAAGAAAGCGGCTGGCGTTAAGTCTGGTTCTGGTCGTCCAAACACTGAAAAAGTGGGCACTGTAACTGACGCTCAAATCCAAGAAATCGCAGAAACTAAAGCTGCTGATATGACTGGTGCTGACATCGAAGCGATGAAGCGTTCTATCGCTGGTACTGCTCGTTCAATGGGCCTAGTGGTAGAGGGTTAATAAGATGGCAAAACTAACTAAGCGCATGCGCGTAATCCGCGAAAAAGTTGACGTAACTAAAGAATACGAAATCAACGAAGCTGTTACTCTTCTTCAAGAGCTAGCAACGGCTAAGTTCGTTGAGTCTGTAGACGTTGCTGTTAACCTAGGCATTGATGCTCGTAAATCTGACCAGAACGTACGTGGTGCAACTGTACTACCTCACGGTACTGGCCGCGATATCCGCGTTGCAGTGTTCACTCAAGGTGCAAACGCTGAAGCAGCTAAAGAAGCTGGCGCAGACATCGTTGGTATGGAAGATCTTGCTGAGCAAGTTAAGAAAGGCGAAATGAACTTCGACGTAGTTGTTGCTTCTCCAGATGCAATGCGCGTTGTAGGTCAACTAGGTACTATCCTAGGTCCTCGCGGTCTAATGCCAAACCCTAAAGTTGGTACTGTAACTCCTAACGTTGCTGAAGCAGTTAAGAATGCTAAAGCAGGTCAGGTTCGTTACCGTAACGACAAAAACGGCATCATCCACACTACTATCGGTAAAGCAAACTTCTCTGCTGAGCAGATCAAAGAGAACCTAGAAGCACTTCTAGTTGCTCTGAAGAAAGCTAAGCCATCTTCTGCGAAGGGTACATTCCTGCAGAAAGTAAGCATCTCTACTACTATGGGTGCTGGTGTTGCTGTTGATCAGGCTAGCCTGAACACTCAAGCATAATTTATTTGCTTAGGCGCGAAATTTGTGTATAATTTCGCGCCTAATATTTGTGGTTGGGGCTGAACTTTGGTTCTTTAGATCCTTGAGTGATTTAAAGTAAATTAAGACCCAGTCTCCGTCCAAGACCGTAGGTGTTTATTAAACAATAAACTTAATTATCCTACGTAGATGGTGCCCGAACTGACAGAAAGCTCTATGTAACAATAGTTAACTTTCTTCTGGGAATGCACCTAAATAGCTCTCACTGTTGTGATAATAGTGAGTGGTGTAACGACAACCAGGAGTAAATCCAAGATGGCTTTAAACCTTCAAGACAAAAAAGCAATTGTTGCTGAAGTCAACGAAGCTGCCAGTGGTGCACTTTCTGCAGTTGTAGCTGATTCTCGTGGCGTTGAAGTTGGCGCAATGACTTCTCTACGTAAGCAAGCGCGTGAAGCGGGTGTTTACATGAAAGTCGTGCGTAACACTCTAGCACGTCGTGCGGTTCAGGGTACAGACTACGAGTGTCTAACTGACACTTTCACTGGTCCTACTCTAATCGCGTTCTCTAACGAGCACCCAGGTGCTGCAGCGCGTCTTTTCAAAGACTTCGCTAAAGAGAACAAAGATTTCGAGATCAGAGCTGCTGCATTTGAAGGCACTCTAACTGACGCTGAAGTACTAGCAACACTACCAACTTACGACGAAGCAATCGCACGCCTAATGATGTGCATGAAAGAAGCTTCTGCTGGCAAGCTGGTACGTACTATCGCTGCTATCCGCGAGCAAAAAGAAGAAGCTGCGGCTTAAGCCTTGCTTTTTACTGGTTGCAAAATAAACTTATTGTTGACTTAAAAGAGAATTGTTATGTCTATTACTAACGAGCAAATCCTAGACGCAGTTGCAGAAATGTCTGTAATGCAAGTTGTTGAACTAATCGAAGCTATGGAAGAAAAATTCGGTGTTACTGCTGCTGCTGCAGTTGTAGCTGGCGGTGCTGCAGCTGAAGCTGCTGCTGAGCAAACTGAATTTGACGTAATCCTAGAATCTGCTGGCGGTAACAAAGTTGCTGTAATCAAAGCAGTACGTGGCGCAACTGGCCTAGGTCTGAAAGAAGCTAAAGCTCTTGTAGACGGCGCTCCAGCACCTCTAAAAGAAGGCGTTGAGAAAGCAGAAGCTGAAGCTCTTAAAGCTCAGCTAGAAGAAGCTGGTGCAACTGTTGCTGTTAAGTAATTATTGCATAGTTTCTTAGCCTAACGGCTATTTGGCTGGTGGTTTTTTTAACCACCAGCCTTTTTGCGCTGTAGGGTATAGGCGAATTTTCCCGCTGTTTAAGCGTCGATATCCAAGCAAAAAACGTTTCATTCATACGAGATGGAATGTCACTACAGTAAACAGCTATTTAGTCACTGTCCCTTACCCCCCTTAAGTAACTAGGAGCGGGCGGACAGTTTGGGTCACTTATCAGCGAGCTGAGGAACCCCATGGTTTACTCTTATACCGAGAAAAAGCGCATCCGTAAGGACTTTGGTACTCGTCCACAAGTTTTGGACATTCCATACCTGCTATCGATCCAGCTCGATTCGTTCGACAAATTTATCGAACAGGATCCTGAAGGTCAATATGGTCTTGAAGCTGCTTTCCGTTCTGTATTTCCAATTCAGAGCTACAATGGCAACTCTGAGCTGCAATACGTTAGCTACCGTCTTGGTGAGCCAGTTTTTGACGTCAAAGAATGTCAAATTCGTGGTGTAACTTATTCAAAACCACTGCGCGTAAAATTACGTCTAGTTATTTTTGATAAAGACGCACCAGCAGGTACTGTAAAAGACATTAAAGAACAAGAAGTCTACATGGGCGAAATTCCGCTTATGACAGACAATGGTACCTTCGTAATTAATGGTACCGAGAGGGTTATCGTATCCCAGCTGCACCGAAGCCCAGGCGTGTTCTTCGACAGCGATAAGGGTAAAACTCACTCTTCGGGTAAAGTTTTATACAATGCACGTGTTATTCCTTACCGTGGTTCATGGCTTGATTTCGAGTTTGATCCTAAGGATAACCTGTACGTGCGTATCGACCGCCGTCGTAAGCTACCAGCATCGATCATTCTTCGTGCACTTGGTAAATCGTCAGAAGAAATCCTAGATATCTTCTTTGAGAAAGTGAACTTCGAAGTGAAAGACCAAACTCTACTTATGGAGTTGGTTCCTGATCGTTTACGTGGTGAAACTGCGTCATTCGACATCGAAGCAAACGGCAAAACTTACGTTGAGCAAGGTCGTCGCGTAACAGCTCGTCATATCCGCCAACTAGAAAAAGATGGCGTTGATCATATTGAAGTACCTGTTGAGTACATCGTAGGTAAAGTTGCATCGAAAGATTACATCAACGAAGCAACAGGCGAGATCATTGTTAACGCTAACCAGGAAATTAGCCTGGAAGCACTAGCGAACCTATCTCAGGCTGGCCACAAATCACTAGAAACGTTGTTTACCAACGATCTAGACCACGGTCCATTCATGTCAGAAACGCTACGCATCGACAGCACCGTTGATCGTATTTCTGCATTGGTAGAAATCTACCGCATGATGCGCCCTGGCGAGCCACCAACAAAAGAAGCTGCAGAAGCCCTATTCGAAAGCCTATTCTTCTCTGAAGAGCGTTACGATCTATCGACTGTTGGTCGTATGAAGTTCAACAGTTCTATCGGCCGTGAAGATGCTCAAGAGCAAGGCACGCTTGATGAGCTTGATATCATCGAAGTGATGAAGAAGCTTATCGCGATCCGTAACGGTAAAGGCGAAGTGGACGATATCGACCACCTTGGTAACCGTCGTATCCGTTCTGTCGGCGAAATGGCTGAGAACCAGTTCCGTGTCGGTCTAGTACGTGTTGAGCGTGCAGTTAAAGAACGTCTAAGCCTAGGCGATCTTGACGCAATCATGCCTCAAGACCTGATCAACGCGAAACCAATCTCTGCAGCGGTTAAAGAATTCTTTGGCTCTTCACAGCTTTCACAGTTCATGGACCAAAACAACCCGCTATCAGAAGTTACGCACAAGCGTCGTATTTCTGCATTGGGTCCTGGCGGTCTAACTCGTGAACGTGCTGGCTTCGAAGTACGTGACGTACACGTAACTCACTACGGTCGTCTATGTCCTATCGAAACGCCGGAAGGTCCAAACATCGGTCTGATCAACTCTCTATCTGCGTTTGCGCGTTGTAACGAGTACGGTTTCCTAGAGACACCATACCGTCGCGTTGTAGATGGCGTTGTAACAGACGAAGTAGATTACCTATCTGCAATCGAAGAAGGCCAATTCGTTATCGCACAGGCTAACGCTGCGCTAACTGAAGAAGGCGGTTTTGCAGATGAGCTGATCACAGCTCGTCAAAAAGGTGAATCTGGTCTACACCCTCGTGAGCACGCTCAGTACATGGACGTTGCGACAAACCAGGTTGTATCTATCGCTGCCTCGCTTATCCCGTTCCTAGAACACGATGATGCGAACCGTGCATTGATGGGTGCGAACATGCAACGTCAGGCAGTTCCAACACTGAAAGCTGACAAACCGCTTGTTGGTACTGGTATTGAACGTAACGTAGCCGTTGACTCAGGTGTAACGGCAGTAGCGAAACGTGGCGGTGTAATCCAGTCTGTAGATGCTTCTCGTATCGTTGTTAAAGTGAACGAAGAAGAGCTAGTACCAGGTGAAGCTGGTATCGATATCTACAACCTAACTAAATACACACGTTCTAACCAGAACACATGTATTAACCAGCGCCCATGTGTGATGCCAGGTGAACCTGTTGCACGTGGTGATGTGCTTGCTGATGGTCCTTCAACAGACCTGGGTGAGCTAGCGCTTGGTCAAAACATGCGTATCGCGTTCATGCCTTGGAACGGTTACAACTTCGAAGACTCGATCTTAGTATCTGAGCGCGTAGTTCAAGAAGACCGCTTCACGACAATCCATATTCAAGAACTGACTTGTGTGGCACGTGATACTAAGCTGGGCTCTGAAGAGATCACAGCTGATATTCCAAACGTAGGTGAGTCTGCTCTGTCTAAACTAGACGAGTCAGGTATCGTTTACATCGGTGCGGAAGTTAAGGGTGGTGACATCCTAGTTGGTAAAGTGACACCAAAAGGTGAAACTCAACTAACGCCTGAAGAGAAGCTACTACGTGCTATCTTTGGTGAAAAAGCATCAGATGTTAAAGATACTTCTCTACGTGTACCTAACTCTGTATCTGGTACGATCATCGATGTACAAGTCTTTACTCGCGATGGCGTAGAAAAAGACAAGCGTGCACTTGAAATCGAACAAATGCAGCTGAAAGAAGCGAAGAAAGACCTAACAGAAGAATTCCAGATTCTTGAAGGTGGTCTTCTAAACCGTGTGAAAGCCGTGCTTCTTGAAGGCGGTTACTCTGACGCAAAACTAGACACGACTGATCGTAAGAAGTGGCTAGAACTGACGTTAGAAGATGACGCACTTCAATCTCAGCTAGAGCAACTTGCAGAGCAGTACGACGAGCTAAAAGCAGACTTTGATAAGAAGTTTGATACTAAGCGTCGTAAGATCACACAAGGTGATGATCTTGCTCCTGGTGTTCTGAAGATTGTTAAGGTTTACCTTGCGGTTAAACGCCGTATCCAGCCTGGTGATAAGATGGCGGGTCGTCACGGTAACAAGGGTGTAATCTCTAAGATTAACCCTGTTGAGGACATGCCATACGATGAGAAAGGTCAGCCTGTTGACATCGTACTTAACCCACTGGGTGTACCTTCGCGTATGAACATCGGTCAGATCCTAGAAGTTCACTTAGGTCTGGCTGCGAAAGGTATCGGTGACAAGATTAACCAAATGGTGAAAGAGCAACAAGAACTGGCGAAATTCCGCGAGTTCCTGCAAAAAGTTTACGATCTAGGCGATACGCGTCAGAAAGTAGATATTTCTGCTCTATCAGATGACGAAGTTCGTACTCTGATCAAGAACCTACGTGGTGGTCTACCTATCGCGACTCCAGTATTTGATGGTGCACCTGAAGCGTCGATCAAAGCGCTACTCAAACTTGCCGACCTACCTGAATCAGGTCAGCTAAAACTGTTTGATGGCCGTACGGGTGATGAGTTTGAGCGTCCTGTAACAGTAGGTTACATGTACATGCTGAAACTGAACCACCTTGTTGATGACAAGATGCACGCTCGTTCAACTGGTTCGTACAGCCTAGTAACTCAGCAGCCACTTGGTGGTAAAGCTCAGTTCGGTGGTCAGCGTTTCGGTGAGATGGAAGTATGGGCACTGGAAGCATACGGTGCAGCTTACACTCTACAAGAAATGTTAACGGTTAAGTCGGATGACGTTAACGGCCGTACTAAGATGTACAAAAACATCGTAGACGGTAACCACAGCATGGAACCTGGTATGCCAGAATCGTTCAACGTATTGTTGAAAGAAATTCGCTCGCTAGGTATCAACATCGAGCTAGAAGACGAAGAGTAATCTCTGCTGCTCTCGGCAATGATCGAGAGCATTTCAGTGGTTATTTAGTAGAAGGCGCTCACTTGATACGAGTGGGCTCCTTTTAACTCCTTACAGGAGCTGATTGTGAAAGACTTATTAAACTTTCTAAAAGCACAGCATAAGACCGAAGAATTTGATGCAATCAAAATCGGTCTATCTTCACCAGATATGATCCGTTCATGGTCTTTTGGTGAAGTTAAAAAACCTGAAACGATCAACTATCGTACGTTCAAGCCTGAACGCGATGGTTTGTTCTGTGCACGTATTTTTGGTCCAGTTAAAGACTACGAATGTCTTTGTGGTAAATACAAGCGCTTGAAGCACCGTGGTGTTATCTGTGAGAAGTGTGGTGTAGAAGTTACACAGACTAAAGTTCGTCGTGACCGTATGGGCCACATTGAACTTGCTTCACCAGTAGCTCACATCTGGTTCCTAAAATCGCTACCGTCTCGTATCGGTCTGCTTATGGATATCCCACTGCGTGATATCGAACGTGTTCTTTACTTCGAAATGTACGTAGTAACAGAACCAGGCATGACGGATCTAGAAAAAGGTCAGATGCTTACTGAAGAAGAGTATCTTGATCGTCTAGAAGAGTGGGGTGATGAGTTTACCGCTAAGATGGGTGCAGAAGCTATCAAGGACCTACTAGGTTCTATGGATATGCAGGCTGAAGCGGAACAAATGCGTGAAGAGCTAGAAACAACTAACTCTGAAACTAAGCGTAAGAAAGTCACTAAGCGCCTAAAACTGGTCGAAGCGTTTATTCAATCTGGTAACAACCCAGAGTGGATGATCCTTACTGTTCTTCCAGTATTGCCACCTGATCTACGTCCGCTGGTTCCTCTAGATGGCGGTCGTTTTGCGACTTCAGATCTGAATGACCTATACCGTCGTGTGATCAACCGTAACAACCGTTTGAAGCGTCTTCTAGAGCTTGCGGCTCCAGACATCATCGTACGTAACGAAAAACGTATGCTGCAAGAGTCTGTTGATGCGCTATTAGACAACGGTCGTCGCGGTCGTGCGATTACAGGTTCTAACAAACGTCCTCTGAAATCTCTTGCTGATATGATCAAGGGTAAACAAGGTCGTTTCCGTCAGAACCTTCTTGGTAAGCGTGTAGACTACTCTGGCCGTTCTGTAATCACAGTAGGTCCATACCTTCGTCTACATCAGTGTGGTCTTCCTAAGAAGATGGCACTAGAGCTATTTAAACCATTTATCTACAGCAAGCTAGAGACTCGTGGCATGGCGACGACGATCAAAGCAGCGAAGAAAATGGTTGAGCGTGAAGAAGCGGTTGTTTGGGATATCCTAGACGAAGTTATCCGTGAACACCCAGTACTATTGAACCGTGCACCAACACTTCACCGTCTTGGTATTCAGGCGTTCGAACCAGTACTGATCGAAGGTAAAGCTATCCAGCTACACCCACTTGTTTGTGCGGCGTACAACGCGGACTTCGATGGTGACCAAATGGCGGTTCACGTGCCTCTAACTCTAGAAGCACAGCTTGAAGCTCGTACACTGATGATGTCGACAAACAACATTCTGTCGCCAGCGTCAGGTGATCCGATCATCGTACCTTCTCAGGACGTTGTATTGGGTCTGTACTACATGACTCGTGAAAAGATCAATGTTAAAGGCGAGGGTATGTACCTTGCTGGCCCAGAAGAGGCTGAAAAGGCATACCGCACCAAGACGGCTGAGCTTCACGCACGAGTAAAAGTTCGTATCACTGAAACTGTTGTTGATGAAGACGGTCATAGCACAACTGAGACTAAGATGGTTGATACCACTATCGGTCGTGCAATGCTTTGGCAAATCGTTCCAGCAGGCCTGCCGTACAGCATCGTTAACCAAAAATTAGGTAAGAAGCAGATTTCTAACCTATTGAACGAGGCATACCGTAAGCTTGGTCTGAAAGACACTGTAATCTTCGCTGACCAAATCATGTACACTGGTTTCGCATACGCGGCACTATCAGGTGTATCGGTTGGTATCGATGATATGGTTGTACCAGCAGCTAAGTACACTGAAATCGCAGAAGCGGAAGAAGAAGTACGTGAAATCCAAGAACAGTACCAATCTGGTCTTGTTACTGCGGGTGAGCGATACAACAAAGTGATCGATATCTGGGCATCGACCAACGATCGCGTAGCAAAAGCGATGATGGCAAACCTTTCATCTGAAACGGTTATTAACCGTGATGGTGAAGAAGAGCAACAAGAATCGTTTAACAGCATCTACATGATGGCTGACTCGGGCGCTCGTGGTTCTGCAGCACAGATTCGTCAGCTAGCGGGTATGCGTGGTCTGATGGCACGTCCGGATGGTTCGATCATCGAAACGCCGATCACTGCGAACTTTAAAGAAGGTCTAAACGTACTTCAGTACTTTATCTCAACGCACGGTGCTCGTAAGGGTCTTGCGGATACGGCACTGAAGACAGCAAACTCGGGTTACCTAACTCGTCGTCTAGTAGACGTTGCTCAAGACGTTGTTGTTACTGAGCATGACTGTGGTACCCACGAAGGTGTTGACATGATGCCTCACATCGAGGGTGGTGATGTTAAAGTTGCACTAACTGAGCTAGCTCTAGGTCGTGTAGTCGCTGAAGACGTTCTTAAGCCAGGTACAGAAGAAGTTCTGATCCCACGTAACACTCTCATTGATGAGAAGTGGTGTCAGATCATGGAAGATAACTCAGTAGACAGCATGAAAGTGCGCTCTGTCGTTACTTGTGATTCTGACTTCGGTTGTTGTGCACAGTGTTACGGTCGTGACCTAGCACGTGGTCACCTAGTGAACCAAGGTGAAGCAGTTGGTGTAATCGCTGCTCAGTCTATCGGTGAACCGGGTACACAGCTTACGATGCGTACGTTCCACATCGGTGGTGCGGCATCTACTGCAGCAGCAGAGAACAGCATCCAAGCGAAGACAACAGGTACCGTTAAACTACACAACGCTAAGTTCGTAATCAACAAAGATAAGAAGCTAGTCATCACGTCTCGTGCATCTGAGCTAACAATCATTGATGAATTCGGTCGTACTAAAGAGAAGCACAAACTTCCTTACGGTTCTATCCTAAGCAAAGGCGACAACGACGCAGTAACAACTGGTGAAGTTGTTGCTAACTGGGAAGCGCACACCATGCCAATCATCACTGAAGTGGCAGGTCGCATCCAGTTCGTAGACATGATCGACGGTGTTACAGTTTCTCGTCAAACAGATGACCTAACTGGTCTATCTTCAAGCGAAGTAACTGACCCAGCCGCTCGCCCAGCAGCAGGTAAAGATATGCGTCCAGCTATCAAACTTGTTGATGAGCAAGGTAACGATGTAATGATCCCTGGTACAGAAATGCCAGCTCACTACTTCCTACCTGGTAAAGCGATTGTAAACATCGAAGATGGCGCTGAAGTTGGCATTGGTGACACACTATCTCGTATCCCTCAGAAATCTGGCGGTAACAAAGATATCACCGGTGGTCTACCACGCGTAGCTGACCTATTCGAAGCTCGTAAGCCTAAAGAGCCTGCGATTCTTGCTGAGCATACTGGTACAGTTAGCTTCGGTAAAGAAACTAAAGGTAAACGCCGTCTTGTTATCACTCGCGATAGCGGTGAAGCATATGAAGAGATGATCCCTAAACACCGTCAATTGAACGTGTTTGAAGGTGAGCGTGTTGAATGTGGCGATGTCATCGCAGATGGCCCAGAGTCTCCACATGACATCCTACGTTTGCGTGGCGTACACGCGGTAACTCAGTACATCGCTAACGAAGTACAAGAAGTTTACCGTCTACAAGGGGTTAAGATTAACGATAAGCACATTGAAACTATCGTTCGTCAGATGCTTCGTAAGTGTACGATTACTTTCGCTGGTGATTCTGAGTTCTTACCTGGTGAGCAAGTTGAATACTCACAAGTTAAGATTGCTAACCGTAATCTAGAAGCTGAAGGTAAAGAGCCAGCACGTTTCGAGCGTGAGCTACTGGGTATCACGAAGGCATCTCTAGCGACTGAGTCGTTCATCTCTGCGGCATCGTTCCAAGAGACGACTCGCGTACTAACAGAAGCTGCGGTTTCTGGTAAGCGTGATGATCTACGTGGTCTAAAAGAGAACGTAATTGTTGGTCGTTTGATTCCTGCAGGTACAGGTTTCGCTTACCACCAAGAGCGTCAAGCTAAGCGTGTTGAAGCGCAAGAAGGTCCTTCTGCTGAACAAGCAACGGACAATCTAGCAGCCCTTCTAAATGCTGGCTTCTCTTCTGACGATTAATCGTTAAGAACTTTAAATATAAAAGGCACCTTCTGGTGCCTTTTTTGTTTCTGTAGTAATAGGTTATTACGCTACGAGATGTGGGAGTAGATAATGCCTTACTCTGGGATTTGAGTGCGTATTGGATACCAACCATATATTTAGGAGAAAGAGCAAAGCAAGATCGCAAGCGAGTTGAAAACCCACCGAAAGGTGAACGATCCAATGTTTAACAAGTGATTCTGAATATGCCATTTTACTATGTGGTTCAAAGCTGACTTATCTTCTGCGGAAAATCTTTCTTAAGGGACAGATGTCTTTTGTGTATCGCGATCTTACTTCCAAATAAACGGATTGCCGTTCTGTTTGGCTGGGAATAAGATTGATATCTTCTTAATAAATAAGTGGTAAAGCGATGAATAAAAAATGTTTGTCTCTAATTATCGGCTCAGCGCTGTTATCTGGTGTTGTACAGGCCAGCAATAACCCCTCCTTTGCTAATGAACTTAACGATACTCATAGCCAAATTCAGCAGCGTATCACTGAGCTGCGTAAATATGCTGAAGATGAAAATAATGTCATCGTAAAAGAAGGTCAGCGTTTTATCGAAGTTAACGGTGTTGAATACCAAATCAACCAAGGTAACTATATTAAGTTTGACTTGCCGATACCATTCACTGATGAAAGCATGTTCCGTAATGTGTTTGATTTCTTAAATGATGATTGGGAACTCAGTTGGTATAACTTTGGTATGGTGGTCGTGAATAAGATCTATGGTAATTACGACTACGGTAATGGATGTTTAATTGAGTATGGCCCTGAAGGGGATGTTTACTCACCAAACGGTATGACGCATCTGTTGCTAGAAAATGACACTTGTGCACTAGAAGACGGTGAAAGTCTAACTGAGATAAAATTTTTGGGTACAGGTAAAACTCTAACTTATGCAGATTTTGGCTATCAAGTTGAAAATGAATTTTTGCCCGAATCAGTGGCATTAAGTCATGACAAAATTTATGTCGGTAACACAAACAGTGCTTTTTCTCATATTGCTCGATATGATTTGAGAAAGAATCAGCCGCTGGCGCCTATCACTGGTTTTTCGCTTAATGGTATAAGTGAAACCTACCGCGTCGTAAGCGATGTGGTGGAACACGATGGCCACTTATTTGTTGCTTCTCTCTCGTCTAACCGCGTCGATATCTACGATACCAACAACAATGACCAAATTGTTATGTCTTTGGGGACTGGTTCTTGGTCGGGCAATACTTTCGATAAAACTTTGACTCACCCATACAGCGTTGCAGCAAACGATGAGTTTATTTTTGTTGCTGATATCACAGGTAAAATTTCTATTTACCGTCAAGAAGATGTCAAGCTGGCCAACCATAAAAAATTGTCTAAGTATGGTTTTTTCAATTTGCCAGAAAGTAATTCCATCTATCGCAACTTAAAGATGGAAGTGGTGAACAATGAGCTGGTGGTTAACTTTGACAACGCGTTAACTTACGTATTCGATCTTGCATCCGTAAAAGCAGGTGACGAGCTAGTCGAAGCGAAACATCGTTTTACCAATACTCGTTACCGTAATACTTATCAAGCCAGTAATGGTGAAGTTTATGTCGGCAGCAATGTAGGTGTTGTAAAAGAGTTTAGCCAAGACCAGTTTAGTTTTGTCGAAGGCGGTATTGAAGGTGATGCGATGCATTCCTTTAAAGGCTTTTTTGACACTGGTACTGAAAAAGATCAATCACTAAAAGCGAGTTTTGATTTGGCGGTTGAGGCTAAAGTTTTAGCTATGCTGCAAGACCGGACCGTAGTGGTTGCTAATGTGGATGTACTGCGTGTTCACCAAGGCAATAAGCCAGCGACTCACGATCACGTATTTGATTTATTAGCGCCTGAAGTCGTCAAGAAGCCGTTGCTGTTTGATGGTGAAAGTTGGGAGAGTTTAACTTCTAACCATGAAGTAAGTATCGACCGTCTATTATCGGGTACACAGCGTATTGATGGTCTGGATATCACCAGCTATGCGGCTCAAACTACTTACGACCTGGTCGTTGAAGCGCGCTTTGGTGATGAAGGGAAATGGCTCAAATTGGGCACACTTGATAAGCTGGAGCCATTTGCGACTTACACAACGTCACATACTTTAAAAGATGGTGTGAAATACGCGAGTCTTGATGGCCTGCAGTCATTTACGATTAAAGGTTTAGCAGAGGCTACACATCTACCTCGAGATTTGGTCGATATCCGTCTGACATCTGGAACTGATGAATTCGTGCAGAAATTGACAGACTGGCAATCGAAATGGCGTTTGAGTTTCGGTACTTACTCACAAGCAAACGGCCACTGGGAAAAAATCACGTCAGCCTATGCGCGTGAATGGATGATCATCATGGCGAATTATGCGTACGTGATGAATAGCCCTGAGTTTGAACACCTATGGTTCAATTACAAGCAAAGTATTGGTCAAGGTCAAAATGAGTTCTTCGGTAACTCAGGTCCGGTTGATGGCCCAGGCGGAAATTTTACTGCGGAAGATTACCAGAATATTTACCAAGCCTTTATGAATCGCGATCGCATTCGCCTTGGTATATCAACCATTGGCGGTGGTCTGGGTGGTGGTGATGTACTTGGCATTGACACTTGGAACTACTATGCCCACTACTATAACTCAGGGATTGGTATCGTTGGACATGAGTTTGGCCATCACTGGGGGTCGCATGACAGTAGCTTTGCTAACTCGTCGCGTGGTTTGCAATTAATGACACATGATATTCATCAAATGATGATCCGACAGCAAGTGCTGCCTTATCTTGATGATGAGATTAATGCGTTTTACAAAACACCACGTGAGGAGATGTATAATGTTGTCGCTGAATATCTTCGAGTCCCTCGTCCACAAAGCCACATCAACCTTGTTGAACGCTACTTTGCTGAGAACCCAATGTGGCAGGCTTATCGCCACTAAGTAAAACTGTTTAGAAACAAGAAAGCCCAACAACAACTGTCAAGTGGCTTTCTTGTTTCTCTGGGGAAGCTTAATCCCGAATTCCTTTTCGCTATGAACCTGGCGGCATCGACAGGCTATCTGCGATAAGCTGAATCAAATGATCCTCTACCGCAAAACGTGTCTCGATAATTTCACCAAGCAAAGACATGTCTGAATCAAAGTCTACCAGCTCATCTTCAATGGAAACATCAGAGTATTTGTCGGTAAAATTTAGGAGTGGTTCTGTCGTAATAACGATTTTAGCGTAGGTTTGGTTGATCTCATCTGTCGCAACAAAGCCCGTTGCTTTCCACTTATCCATCACCATGTCGTATATCTTAAAGTGACCTTCAGAAATATAATCGACGAGGTGCTGGCAAAAATGTTGTAGATCATCAGGAGCAGGAAGCTCAACAACATTCGTTCTAGAACAAGGCTGCAGAGATGCAAGCTTACAATATTCGACGATGAGAAGTTGTCTCGTCTCTAACCAGTGGTCGATTACCTCACTCGAACCACCCCATTGATCTTGTGTTTGTTTGAATTTTTTTAGCATGACCATGCCCTCATGATCTGGACACCTACTGGTGAACGTATCCTTTGCATAGCAAAGTAAGTAAAGTGATTACAAACTCTTGTCCTTACTAGAATTTATAGCTGTAAAATCAGCAAACAACAAACTCTGGTATGAAATTAGATTGCCAGTAAAATGAATGAACTTCAAGCAAAGGTAAGCATAATGTTAAGAAAAAGTGAAGTTAACCATGTCGGTAAGGCTTATTGGTGTGTTGTATCAGGCAGTGAAGTTTGGCTGCTCAATGGACATATTCCATTCGGCCAAGCTGCTGATTTTTCTCTTCCTGACGGTTGTGGTCATCAAATTGGCCATTATCAGGGAGAGCCTGTTAGGTGGGTTAATTTATCCGACCTTGAAGGTGACCTTGAGCTCACTTCTTTGCGAGACTGCCTTCATTTTCCCGAAGCCCTCTTTTTATTGATCAGTAAAGCGGCTCAATACGGTCATATGACCAGCAGTTTACGCTTTTGTCCTCAATGTGGTGGCCGCAACTTCCTTAACCATAATCAACTCGCAATGCAATGCAGTGAATGTCGAACCTTGCACTATCCGCGTATTTTCCCATGTATTATTGTGGCCGTTCGTAAAGGTGAACAGGTCCTCCTTGCACAACATGCGAGACATCGTAACGGTATGTACACGGTGATTGCAGGATTTTTAGAGGTAGGGGAGACATTAGAAGAATGTGTTGCGCGAGAAGTTTATGAAGAAACGGGTATCCATATTAACAACATTCGTTATTTTGCCAGTCAACCATGGGCTTTTCCATCAAGCATGATGGTGGGATTTCTTGCTGACTATCAAGCGGGTGAAATAAAGCCGGACTATGCCGAATTGGCTGATGCGAAGTGGTTTGATATCACAAAGCTTCCTGCTATCGCTCCTCAGGGGACGATCGCAAGGGCTCTTATTGAAAGAACACGTCAGGATATTCAGTCTTAAACAAATACCCCAGCAAATAGGTTAAGTATTGTTGGTTCTGGGTGAATTAAAACACTTTCCTTGTTTGGTGAGTCAACTATTCACATTAAATCAATGCTAGAATACGGGTCAGTTGAAAGCTAATAATTGGAATGACGGAATGACTGAATTAAAAAATGATCGTTATCTGCGTGCTCTACTTAAAGAGTCAGTCGATTACACACCAGTATGGATGATGCGTCAGGCAGGTCGTTACCTCCCTGAATACAAAGCTACCCGAGCGCAGGCTGGTGATTTTATGTCTTTGTGTAAGAATGCTGAACTAGCGTCGGAAGTCACCCTTCAGCCATTACGCCGTTTTCCTCTTGATGCTGCAATTTTATTCTCTGATATTCTTACTATTCCAGATGCGATGGGCCTTGAGCTCCGTTTTGCTGCTGGTGAAGGTCCGGTTTTCGACAAACCGATTACTTGTAAAGCAGATGTGGAAAAAATTGGCTTACCGGATCCTGAAGGTGAGCTGCAATACGTCATGAATGCTGTGCGTCAAATCCGCAAAGACTTAAATGGTGATGTTCCACTGATTGGTTTTTCAGGAAGCCCATGGACACTTGCGACATACATGGTTGAAGGTGGCAGCTCGAAAGCGTTCACTAAGATCAAGAAGATGATGTACGCAGAGCCACAAACGCTTCACTTACTTCTAGATAAGCTTGCAGACAGCGTTATCGAATATCTAAACGCGCAAATTAAAGCGGGTGCACAATCGGTGATGGTATTTGATACATGGGGTGGAGTACTGACACCTCGTGACTACAACCTGTTCTCACTGCAATATATGCACAAGATTGTTGATGGTCTGATTCGCGAAAATGACGGTCGTCGTGTGCCAGTCACTTTGTTTACCAAGAATGGCGGCATGTGGCTTGAGCAAATCGCAGCGACGGGGTGTGATGCCGTTGGTCTAGATTGGACAATCAACATTGCAGATGCGAAAGCGCGTATCGGTGATAAAGTGGCGCTCCAAGGTAATATGGATCCATCTATGTTATATGCTTCACCAGAGCGTATCCGTGAAGAAGTTGCGGATATCTTAGCAGGCTTTGGTGATGCAGGTACTGGCCATGTGTTTAACTTAGGCCACGGCATTCATCTTGACGTACCGCCAGAAAACGCAGGCGTGTTTGTTGAAGCGGTACACGAATTATCTAAGCCATATCACAAGTAAATTCGACGTTTTAGCTCAAATACCGGCACTTCATGCCGGTATTTTTTTACCTAAAATTTAGGGTTGTACAGCTTTGGTAGTATTTGGCCTACTATGATCCAATTGCTATTTAAGCTGTACATCAGAGATTAAAGTCATTTATCACAATAAAATTCAACACTTTGCAATCAAATGCTGGCAACCGGTGTCGGCATTTTTTTGCCTGAAATTTAGGATTGTACAGCTTTGGTTGCATTTGGCCTACTATGTTCTATTTAGTTATGAGGCGATACTGGGGAGTTTTATGGCAATAAAATCATGAGTTTATTTTTTATTTAGTTGTGTTTGAATTTCATTGTACAGCTTAGCAAGTAAAAGGATCATAGGTGACCTAAAGCATTGAGTGAACTCGTTGCTGAAGATGTGGCACGACGTCTGATTCAAACCATGGATTTTTCTTTAGCCACAATGAATTACGTGGAGAGGGGTGGGGAAGTGGAATAAAATCTGGCTGCCAATCCTGCCACTGTCGCACGGTTTGAGTCAGCGTTTTGGGTTTATTGGTTAGGTAATATTGCTGTGAGTAGTGGCCAATCAATAAAGTCAGTTCTATACGCGGAAGTTGCTCAAGGATTTTTTGATGCCAAGTGGGGGCGCACTCTTTACGAGGAGGTAGATCGCCAGATTGACCTTTGCCCGGATAACAGAGGCCCATTGGAACAATGGCGATTTTATTTGGATCATAGAAGTCGTCTTTATCGATATTTAACCACTGGCGTAGTCGATCACCGCTTGGGTCATTCCATGGTATTGAGGTTTGATGTACTCGTGTGCCAGGGGCTTGGCCAATGATTAAAATGCGTGCTTCTTTCCCTGCCTGTACAACAGGGTTTGCGCCCAAAGGCAGGTCCTCAACACAGATTTGACATGCACGAACTTGTTTTAGCAGATTCTCTAAACGCATAACATGGCCTTCTCTTTTCTTAACCTCAAGGTCTTTGCCTTAATCAACGTTGATTGTAGCCAGTCAAGCGGTGAAAACTCGGCTAATCTTTGTAATAGTAATGCGATATCTGCCTGTATGAGTTGAATGGTTTTGGATTGTTCAATCAAACATTGTTTGGCCAATTTCTTCTGTTTGAATAAAGTTTTATCGGTGTTGTGATGCTCTAAAGGCAGGAAAATCTGATTTGGCTGCGGCATTAACTTTTTTCCCAGTGATGAATCAAGTACACTTTCGCTGTTTTTTTCTTCAATGATTGAGTGACTATGCTTAAGAATCCTCTTCAGGTTCGTTTGGAAAAACTAGAACCTTGGCAACAAATTACTTTCATGGCGTGTCTGTGTGAACGCATGTATCCCAACTATGCGATGTTTTGTGAGAATACCGAATTTGCAGACCCCCGAGCTTACCGAGCGATTCTTGATAGTGTATGGGAAATTCTGACAGTTAAGACCGCAAAAGTGAATTTTGAACGTCAATTAGAGAAGCTGGAAGCGCTTTTCCCTAGTGCGGATGAATATGACTTTTATGGTGTGTATCCTTCAATGGATGCATGCCAGAGTTTATCGACGCTTCTGCATGGCCTACTCGATCGTGATTATCTGTTTGATTCAATGATTAAGATTAGCCAGCAATCGGTACAAACCGTTGTCGATTTAGAGCAAGCGCAGGGTGCTGAGCCAATCACGAATGACAATCAAAAACAAAATGAAGCGGTTTGTGAAGAATGGGATGTCCAGTGGGCTATTTTCCGTCCTCTTCGTGAAGCAACAGAGCGTGATATCAGTTTGATTAAAGATTTACGTGAAGAATTACGTGAGGAAGGTGTCAGCAATATCGGTATCGCGCTTTAAATATCAAGTATCTTGAGGTCATTTGGGTATAAACGATAAATAGCAACTTGTCTCAATGTGAAAAAGGCACCCGTGATTGGGTGCCTTTTGACTTTGTTAACGACTGAGTTTAAGCAAATTTTCGTTCAAGTCGATTAAGGTGCCTTTGTCTCTGATTGAGCAGGCTCTATGGCTTGAGTTGATTTGTGTTGTTCGAGATCTTGATCGTCTTCATCGTCATCTCGACTCTCAATTACGCCGTGTTTTTCTTTCCAACTTTCCCAGCGCTGGTAAGCCAGTTCCTGCATATCTGTGCTTTTGTCTGCTTCATCGATGATCTCCTCACCTAACAGGTGTTCAAAGATATCTTCCAACGTGACTAGACCTTGAACTGTTCCATATTCGTCAACCACTAAAGCCAGTTGTAAGCGATGCGTCATCATCTGATCGAATACTTTGGGCAGGTTCGTGTTATTCAAAACAACTTGAATTGGGCGCATGACGGATCCCAGTTGCTTTTGTCCACTCCCTGTTTGCTGAAGCTTAAATAGCTCTAGACGGTGAACAAAACCAATGATGTTATCTTTTTGCTCACTGTAGACCAGTGGACGAGAAAAAGGCGTATCCTGATGTTCTTCAAGAAAACGATCAATCGTCATCGTGGCGTCTACTCGAAATACAACGGGGCGTGGTGTCATGACTTGGGTAACTGGCACATCCTGAATGCCAAGTAGGTTGCTCAGGATTTTAGATTCACCTTCCGCGAACTCACCGCTTTCTTTGGCCAGAATCGCCATAGCTGACAGCTCATCACGCATTTTGGGTGCTTCGTGATTGCGTGCAAGACGTTTGGTTATTTGCTCAGAGAACCAAACGAACGGTGTCAGTGCCCACACCATCCAACGTAATGAAACCGCTGCAGTTGGCGCTAATTGACGCCAATAGGTTGCGCCTATGGTCTTAGGTACAATTTCAGATAAGACCAGAATGGCTAAAGTCAATAACGCTGAAAATACACCGAGAGACTCACTGCCGAACACAATGGCTGCTTGTGCACCTGCAGTTGCAGCACCAATCGTATGCGCAATAGTGTTAAGCGTCAAAATAGAAGCCAGTGGTCGATCGATATCTGCCTTGAGCTTTTCTAACTGCGGCGCAGCAGGGTTACCCTGTTGTCTAAGTTGTGCAATGTAGCTTGGACTAATACTCAGTAGAACCGCCTCTAGCACCGAACAGATAAATGAAACGCCGATTGCAATAGAGATATAAATAGATAACAGCAGCATAGTTGCCCTTGAATGTAGTGGATAGTCAGGATTTGCAGAAATTATATACCCGAATTACTTCAAAGATAATTTCGGGCCAGTTGGTCTCTTGAGCTGGCTGGATCATCACTGCAAAATTTGTCATATAAATCGGTCTTATTGCAGTAGAAAGCAAGCGCTTTTGCTTGGTAAGTAGTAACAAATTGTGAGTTATTACTCATATTGTGGCTAAAACTGCGTCAGAAAATCGAAAGAACACTCACAAACCTTTGCCAGATGGGGCATTTATGTTTTAGAGTGAGATGTATCCGATAACATATTGAGAAGGGAAACCTAATGAACAAGACCCAATTAATCGACTTTATTGCAGAGAAAGCAGATCTATCAAAAGCACAAGCTAAAGCTGCTCTTGAAGCAACTCTTGAAGGCGTTACTGGCGCACTTAAAGATGGCGACCAAGTTCAACTAATTGGTTTTGGTACATTCAAAGTGAACCACCGTGCTGCACGTACTGGTCGTAACCCTCAGACTGGTAAAGAAATTCAAATTGCAGCAGCGAACGTACCAGCGTTTGTAGCAGGTAAAGCACTGAAAGAATCAGTGAATTAAGTTACAATGCACCGAGGTTTCTCGCCTCGGTGCAATATCATGAAAAAATATTTACTCCCTTCCTTCCTCATATCGTCTCTATCTTTATTAGCAGGCTGTTCTTCTGTTGAAACCTCCCCTATAGAATCTTTCAGCCACTTTTCTGCTGGTGAAGTGATAGAAGATGGTGTGCAGTTTTACTGGTTGACAGAATGGCTTTCGCGTACGAGTTCAGCAGCAGACTACGTTATGATGGGAGATAAAGGTGCTTATCAGAGTGACTATCGTTGGAGTGAAGGTGAACTCAGAGAACTGATGCGAACAGGCACACACCTCAGTGCAGCGCATGGCTTGGTCCCATTTCAAATCCACATACGTTTTAATAAAAAGGGTGAGGCAATTTACCAACGTTATCGCGTGAATGGCAGAATTCTTCCTTTGCAGCAGAACCAGTTAGACAACTACAAAATGGAAGCAAAATCAGTCGTTGCATCTGTTAGAAAGCTATCCAGTCGAGGTGAGAGCTTAATCCAAGGACACTGGAGTGATTCATCAGGTTTCCGCTCTTGTCATGATGGGCGTAAGTACTCGGTATCGTCACTGGGGCAAATGTCCACGATGCTAGCAAATGGGAATCCGCCATATTCAGATAAGTATTATATCGCTTTTACTGGTCAGGAATCTCGTTATACAGTGCAAGCAAATCAGTTACTCATGACCAAACCAAACTCCTTTGAGTGTGTGAAAAGGCCGACGCTTCTTGCGGAATAATCACCCTCGTTCATCGATGAGTTTACAGCATTTCCTCGGCCATCCACTTTACATCTCTTTGTGAGCTTACTCGTGGCGGTATATAAAAACAAACAAAGGTGCATGAAGCACCTTTGTTGGTTAGTGTTATTCGCTAAATGGTAAAACTTAGCTCTGTTTCTCACGAGCAATCGCACGATAGCCAATGTCGCTACGATGGAACATCCCATCCCAACTAATGTGTTTTGCCAGGTCGTAAGCGCGCTGTTGTGCTTCTGATACGCTGTTGCCGAGTGCTGTGGCGCAAAGTACGCGACCGCCGTTTGTTACTATGTCGCCATCTTTGTTATTGGTTCCTGCATGAAAGACTTTTTCACCTTCAATTTCAATTTGCGGCAGACCTGAAATTATGTCGCCCCTGCTGTATGTGGCTGGGTAACCACCTGCTGCGAGTACAACACCGATCGACGCGCGAGGATCCCATTTTGATTCTGCTTGATCAAGTTTTTCATCGAGTGCAGCAAGGCAGAGATCAACAAGATCCGACTCCATGCGCATCATGATCGGCTGCGTTTCAGGGTCGCCGAAGCGGCAGTTGTATTCGATCACTTTTGGAGTGCCGTCTTTGTCGATCATCAGCCCCGCATATAGGAAACCAGTGTATGGGTTGCCTTCGGACTCCATACCGCGCACAGTTGGGTAAATTACTTCTTCCATGATGCGATTATGGATTTCAGATGTAACAACTGGAGCTGGAGAGTAGGCTCCCATTCCACCCGTATTCGGACCTGTATCTTTATCACCAACACGTTTGTGGTCTTGGCTGGTGGCCATTGGTAGGATATTTTTACCATCGACCATCACGATGAAGCTAGCCTCTTCACCATCGAGGAATTCTTCGATAACTACGCGGCTGCCAGCATCACCAAATGCGTTGCCAGCGAGCATATCTTTGATCGCGTCTTCTGCTTCTTCTAACGTCATTGCGACGATGACTCCTTTCCCTGCCGCAAGGCCGTCGGCTTTAACGACAATCGGTGCACCTTGTTCACGCACGTAAGCAAGAGCAGGCTCGATTTCAGTAAAGTTTGCGTAAGCACCTGTTGGGATCTGATGGCGTGCTAAGAAATCTTTAGTAAAGGCTTTAGAACCTTCAAGTTGCGCGGCAGCTTGTGTCGGGCCAAAAATAGGCAGACCTGCTTCTCGGAAAGCGTCCACAACACCGATAACCAGTGGCGCTTCAGGGCCAACGATCGTTAGCTCAATGGCTTGTTCTTTTGCAAAAGTAAGTAAGCTTTCAATGTCATCTACTGCGATGTTGATGTTTTCTAGTTTAGGCTCTAGTGCTGTCCCTGCATTACCCGGAGCAACGAAGACTGTTTCAACACTTGGGTTTTGTGCTGCTTTCCAACCTAGTGCGTGTTCACGACCGCCTGAACCAATAATTAAAACTCGCATATTAGAATCCTTTATCAATGATTTAGTTTAGCCCTGGGTGAGTGACAGGGCTATTAACCACTCTAGCACCTAGTTTCTAGGGCTTCGTTATATGAATTAGTGGCGGAAGTGACGCATGCCTGTAAAGATCATTGCCATACCATGCTCATCAGCAGCAGCAATCACCTCATCATCACGCATAGAGCCGCCCGGCTGGATAACGCATTTTATGCCAGCTTCTGCCGCCGCATCGATACCATCACGGAATGGGAAGAAAGCGTCAGATGCCATGACACTGCCTGCAACTTCTAAACCTTCATCTGCAGCTTTGATGCCTGCAATCTTCGCTGAGTAAACGCGGCTCATTTGGCCTGCGCCCACACCAATAGTCATATCACCTTTCGCGTAAACAATCGCGTTTGATTTAACAAACTTCGCGACCTTCCAGCAGAATAGGGCATCTTTCAGCTCTTCCTCGGTTGGTTGACGTTTAGAAACCACTTTCAGATCATTTAGGCTTACCATACCTTGGTCACGGTCTTGAACCAGTAGACCGCCATTAACACGCTTCACGTCGAAACCTGTTGTCTTGGTTGACCATTCCCCACACTCAAGCAAGCGCACGTTTTTCTTCGCCGCAACAACTCCAATCGCTTCAGCAGATACGGAAGGGGCGATGATCACTTCAACGAATTGACGCTCAACGATAGCAGCAGCTGTTTCTGCGTCGAGCTCTTGGTTGAATGCAATGATGCCGCCGAATGCAGATGTTGGGTCAGTTTGGTAAGCGCGGTTGTACGCCTCTAGGATGTCTTTACCCAGAGCTACACCACATGGGTTTGCGTGTTTAACGATGACACATGCAGGTTCGTTGAACTCTTTCACACACTCAAGCGCTGCGTCTGTATCTGCGATGTTATTGTAAGAGAGCGCTTTGCCTTGGATTTGGCGAGCAGTAGAAACAGATGCCTCTTGTGGGTTGGCTTCTACGTAGAAGGCTGCCGCTTGGTGGCTGTTCTCTCCGTAGCGCATGTCTTGCTTCTTCTCGAACTGTTGGTTGAACGTACGTGGGAATTTGCTCTTGTTTTCAGGAGAAGGTTCATCACCTTCTTTGTTCTCACCGTAAGATGGAACCATTGTGCCGAAGTAGTTTGCGATCATGCCGTCGTAAGAAGCCGTGTGTTCGAATGCTGCGATAGCAAGGTCGAAGCGAGTTTCTAGCGTGAGAGATTTGTCGTTCGCGTCCATTTCAGCGATCACGCGGTTGTAGTCGTGAGCGTTCACAACGATAGTTACGTCTTTATGGTTTTTCGCAGCAGAGCGAACCATCGTTGGGCCGCCGATATCGATGTTTTCAACCGCGTCAGCAAGCGTACAGCCTTCTTTTGCTACGGTTTCTGCGAATGGGTATAGATTAACAATAACCATATCGATAGGGTTGATTCCGTGTTTTTCCATCACGTCATCATCTTGGCCACGACGACCCAGAACACCACCGTGAACTTTCGGGTGAAGCGTTTTAACGCGACCGTCCATCATTTCTGGGAAACCAGTGTAGTCAGAGACTTCTGTTACAGTGATGCCTCGTTCTGCAAGTAGACGAGCCGTACCACCAGTAGATAGGATATCGACACCACGCTCAGTAAGAGCTTGTGCAAATTCAACAATACCTGTTTTATCTGATACGCTGATAAGCGCACGGCGAATAGGACGAGCGTTGTTCATGCTTCCATTTTCCTCAAATTCACGGAGTTAAAGATGTTTGCCAAAAGTGAGCCAACTGATATCCATCGGAGTAATTTTGGCTAGTTTTGGTAAAAATCCTTGCCGGATGTTGCCTAGGTAAGCAAGCTGTACGATCTGATGGCGCACATTCTAACTAACTTCTTATAAAAAAGCTCGCGCAATCGTTTGGCATTGACGAAAATATTGTGAAAATGCTAATTTCTAGGCTTGAAAAGTACAAGTGACTGGATGGAGAGATTGTATGTTTCAGATTGGTGAGCTAGCGAAACGTTGTGGTGTAACAACGGATGCGTTGCGCTTCTACGAAAAGAATGCGCTGCTTAATCCTGCTGGTCGCAGTGAGTCAGGGTACCGCCTCTACAATGAAGAAAATCAACAGCAGGTACGTTTTATCTTAAAGGCCAAAGAACTGGGTTTGAGCTTAGAGGAAATAAAAGATCTGTTAGGCATCAAGCTCGAGGCAACGGAGCACAGTTGTGCTGAAGTGAAAGCAATTACGTCAGCTAAATTAAATCTAATTGATGCAAAAATTGCAGAATTGACAAAAATACGCCGTGCTTTAAAAAAAATAAACGACGCTTGTTGCGGCCATCGTAATGATGATGCGAGTCACTGTTCTATTCTTGCTGCACTGGAATAATTTATTATTGTCTCAATTTTGATAAATATATGGCCTAGGTCTCCCCTTCTTTTTTACATATAATTCCGCCTCTTCGGATCTTTGCATTACTCTACTTTTTGGGATGCAAGTAAGGTCATTATGCTAACAATGAGAGTTGATCAAATATGGTTGGAAGCTATTTTCAAATCAATGATTGGATATTGAATATTGATGAAAATAAGCTGTATCGACAAGACAAGGAAGTAAATGTTGAGCCGCGCTTAATTAATTTACTGCATTTTATGGTGCGCCATCCCAATAGGATCTTCAATAGAGACGAATTAATCGAATCTGTATGGGGTGGTGCAGCTGTGACAGAACAGGTAGTCACGCAATCTATTTTTGAACTTCGTAAACTGCTGCGTGATGGCCGTGCTGACTCAATAAATTATGTCATCACTGTCCCTAAACGTGGTTATAAATTAGTCACAACGGTAAAGTCTCTATCGCATATGGAGTTTATTTCTGCTTGTCTTGCTTTCGGGATTAATATTTCTTCTGAAAGTTGCAAAAAGATAGAGCAAGAACCAACAAGAACTGATAAATATGCGTCAGTTGAGCAAACGCTTCCGACCTCGAAGACAATGACTGCGAAATGTGCAGATATGATTTGTCATCTTTTCTCTTTACATAAGAAAGTTTCACACAGGCGTCTTAACGTCATGAACTTTTTTTTGTTTAGTGCCTTGGCAACTTTACTTGGCACTTTGGCCTATTCTCAACCGAATAAGCCAACAAAGCTAGATGCAAACGTTATAGAATTTCAATTCCGAGATCATATTAGTAGGAAAAATGAATTTTATAGTTTGGCGGATGGTTTTGCTCAAAAACTGATGTTCGATGTCGCTTTACTGAGTGACTTTGAAGTAATTAACAAGGTTGAAGAACAGACGTCTGCCCAGAAGGCAGGAAAAACCATATTCACCAGCATTAAAGGACGTCACGGGAAAGACATCTTTGAAGTTGAATATAGAGACAATATCTTAGATAAAGTGATCTTCAAACGTGACTATGTGCTGAAAAAAGATAAGTTACGATCTTTGATGCGACATATACCTTTGGAATTGCTGCGCAAACTTAATGTACCTAAAGCTAGACTGAAATCTAAAGTTCTTAATGCTGGCCTCCCAATGGATGCGGATGCTTTAGAACTGTTCATAGAAGCAAATCACTTCCTCTCAATACAAGAAAGAAAACCCTTTCAGCACGGGATCGATCTACTTGAGAAGACTTTATCCCTAGAAAAAGATAATGCTTATGTGCAGGCTGAGCTGCTGGTGGCATATCATATTCAACAAGCTTTGAAATTTGAACCTGAGTTAAATATGAATCGACTTAAGGAGCTTGAAAGGAAGCTTGAAGCCAATGTCAGAATGCAACTTGGCTTTATTCAGCCAAAAATATATGAGGCTCTTGCATTGCACTCGATGCTCAATGGCAAGATGAGTAAGGCTAAAAAGTATTTACGACAAGGGCTGAAAGTACGTAATTCAGTGTTGTCTTATGTGCTGCTAGGAAAGTACGCAGAAATAGATGGAGATATTAAAAGGGCAAAAGGCTTCTATATGGATGCGCTTGTGAATAATGGTTCGAAGGCAACTTACCAATTATGTGAGAAGTTAGTATTCTCAAGTGATATGAAGGTCGTACTTGGTAAATTAGCATTTCAACACTCTAGTCCAGTTGAAGATACGAGCTTTATTAAGATTACGCAGTAAGTATAGTAGCAAGTATTGTTTATTTCATCGCCGATCAGGCGTTGAAATATTCATTGTGAGTGCTTTGTGTTCGTTTGGTGTTTTTTTTTAGAAAAAAGCTTGCGTAGAAATTGGAATTCCCTATACTGCGCATCCACCGACACGGAGTGAGGCGAAAGTCACACAACGAGTCGAAAGAGAGAAAAGAATTTAAAAAAACACTTGACTCTCTGGATGGGAAGCGTAAGATACGCACCCCTAACGACGAGGCGCTGAAGCGATGAGTTAGTTAGAAAAGCTCTTTAAAAATAAGAACCTATCAATCTGTGTGGGCACTCGTTGATGATAATCCAATTAGAAACTTCTCTTAATGAGAGGCTTCAAATTCGATTTCAATGAACTGAGTGACCAATCAAGTCGAAAGACTTGGCACAGTCAATTTATTCAGTATTCATTGAGTCAAACAAAATCTTAAATTGAAGAGTTTGATCATGGCTCAGATTGAACGCTGGCGGCAGGCCTAACACATGCAAGTCGAGCGGAAACGAGTTGTCTGAACCTTCGGGGAACGATAACGGCGTCGAGCGGCGGACGGGTGAGTAATGCCTAGGAAATTGCCCTGATGTGGGGGATAACCATTGGAAACGATGGCTAATACCGCATAACGCCTACGGGCCAAAGAGGGGGACCTTCGGGCCTCTCGCGTCAGGATATGCCTAGGTGGGATTAGCTAGTTGGTGAGGTAAGGGCTCACCAAGGCGACGATCCCTAGCTGGTCTGAGAGGATGATCAGCCACACTGGAACTGAGACACGGTCCAGACTCCTACGGGAGGCAGCAGTGGGGAATATTGCACAATGGGCGCAAGCCTGATGCAGCCATGCCGCGTGTGTGAAGAAGGCCTTCGGGTTGTAAAGCACTTTCAGTCGTGAGGAAGGCAGTATCGTTAATAGCGGTATTGTTTGACGTTAGCGACAGAAGAAGCACCGGCTAACTCCGTGCCAGCAGCCGCGGTAATACGGAGGGTGCGAGCGTTAATCGGAATTACTGGGCGTAAAGCGCATGCAGGTGGTTTGTTAAGTCAGATGTGAAAGCCCGGGGCTCAACCCCGGAATAGCATTTGAAACTGGCAGACTAGAGTACTGTAGAGGGGGGTAGAATTTCAGGTGTAGCGGTGAAATGCGTAGAGATCTGAAGGAATACCGGTGGCGAAGGCGGCCCCCTGGACAGATACTGACACTCAGATGCGAAAGCGTGGGGAGCAAACAGGATTAGATACCCTGGTAGTCCACGCCGTAAACGATGTCTACTTGGAGGTTGTGGCCTTGAGCCGTGGCTTTCGGAGCTAACGCGTTAAGTAGACCGCCTGGGGAGTACGGTCGCAAGATTAAAACTCAAATGAATTGACGGGGGCCCGCACAAGCGGTGGAGCATGTGGTTTAATTCGATGCAACGCGAAGAACCTTACCTACTCTTGACATCCAGAGAACTTTCCAGAGATGGATTGGTGCCTTCGGGAACTCTGAGACAGGTGCTGCATGGCTGTCGTCAGCTCGTGTTGTGAAATGTTGGGTTAAGTCCCGCAACGAGCGCAACCCTTATCCTTGTTTGCCAGCGAGTAATGTCGGGAACTCCAGGGAGACTGCCGGTGATAAACCGGAGGAAGGTGGGGACGACGTCAAGTCATCATGGCCCTTACGAGTAGGGCTACACACGTGCTACAATGGCGCATACAGAGGGCAGCCAACTTGCGAAAGTGAGCGAATCCCAAAAAGTGCGTCGTAGTCCGGATTGGAGTCTGCAACTCGACTCCATGAAGTCGGAATCGCTAGTAATCGTGGATCAGAATGCCACGGTGAATACGTTCCCGGGCCTTGTACACACCGCCCGTCACACCATGGGAGTGGGCTGCAAAAGAAGTAGGTAGTTTAACCTTCGGGAGGACGCTTACCACTTTGTGGTTCATGACTGGGGTGAAGTCGTAACAAGGTAGCGCTAGGGGAACCTGGCGCTGGATCACCTCCTTATACGATGATTATTAAGACAAGTGTCCACACAGATTGATGGTTTTGAAGCATTAGGCTTCAAGCTGTAATTGCTCTTTAACAATTTGGAAAGCTGACAGATAACAATTTGATGAATTGTTGTCTAATAAAAGTTCTCAAATCCTATGTCTTTTGAAGATGTAGGTACCAATACACATTCAAGTGTTCTTGGGTTTTACTTCGTTCTTAATGAATGAAGAAAAACATATTTGAGTCCGGCAAAATCGAACGCTATCTCGCTCATTCAAATAATGAGATAGCAACTTTGGTTGTTTAAACAACAAACTCAAGATTTCTTCTGAAACTCTTTGGGGTTGTATGGTTAAGTGACTAAGCGTACACGGTGGATGCCTTGGCAGTCAGAGGCGATGAAAGACGTAGTAACTTGCGATAAGCCCAGATTAGGTAGTAACAACCATTTGAGTCTGGGATTTCTGAATGGGGAAACCCACGTGCATAAGCACGTATCGTTATGTGAATACATAGCATAACGAGGCGAACCGGGGGAACTGAAACATCTAAGTACCCCGAGGAAAAGAAATCAACCGAGATTCCGAAAGTAGCGGCGAGCGAAATTGGATTAGCCCTTAAGCTTTTTATGCGTCAGGTGAAACTTCTGGAAAGTTGTGCGATACAGGGTGATAGCCCCGTAACCGGCAACGCATTTAAAGTGAAATCGAGTAGGGCGGGACACGTGATATCCTGTCTGAATATGGGGGGACCATCCTCCAAGGCTAAATACTACTGACTGACCGATAGTGAACCAGTACCGTGAGGGAAAGGCGAAAAGAACCCCTGTGAGGGGAGTGAAATAGAACCTGAAACCGTGTACGTACAAGCAGTAGGAGCCCACTTGTTGGGTGACTGCGTACCTTTTGTATAATGGGTCAGCGACTTATATTCAGTGGCAAGGTTAACCATCTAGGGGAGCCGTAGGGAAACCGAGTCTTAACTGGGCGCTCAGTCTCTGGATATAGACCCGAAACCAGGTGATCTAGCCATGGGCAGGTTGAAGGTTGAGTAACATCAACTGGAGGACCGAACCGACTAATGTTGAAAAATTAGCGGATGACTTGTGGCTAGGGGTGAAAGGCCAATCAAACCTGGAGATAGCTGGTTCTCCCCGAAAGCTATTTAGGTAGCGCCTCGGACGAATACTACTGGGGGTAGAGCACTGTTAAGGCTAGGGGGTCATCCCGACTTACCAACCCTTTGCAAACTCCGAATACCAGTAAGTACTATCCGGGAGACACACGGCGGGTGCTAACGTCCGTCGTGGAGAGGGAAACAACCCAGACCGCCAGCTAAGGTCCCAAATTACTACTAAGTGGGAAACGATGTGGGAAGGCTCAGACAGCCAGGATGTTGGCTTAGAAGCAGCCATCATTTAAAGAAAGCGTAATAGCTCACTGGTCGAGTCGGCCTGCGCGGAAGATGTAACGGGGCTAAGTAGTAAACCGAAGCTGCGGCAATGCACTTTTGTGCATTGGGTAGGGGAGCGTTCTGTAAGCCGTTGAAGGTGTGTTGTAAAGCATGCTGGAGGTATCAGAAGTGCGAATGCTGACATGAGTAACGATAAAGGGGGTGAAAAACCCCCTCGCCGGAAGACCAAGGGTTCCTGTCCAACGTTAATCGGGGCAGGGTAAGTCGACCCCTAAGGCGAGGCCGAAAGGCGTAGTCGATGGGAAACGGGTTAATATTCCCGTACTTCTTACAATTGCGATGGGGGGACGGAGAAGGCTAGGTGGGCCTGGCGACGGTTGTCCAGGTTCAAGTGCGTAGGCTGAAGAGTTAGGTAAATCCGGCTCTTCTTAAGGCTGAGACACGACGTCGAGCTACTACGGTAGTGAAGTCATTGATGCCATGCTTCCAGGAAAAGCCTCTAAGCTTCAGATTGTAAGGAATCGTACCCCAAACCGACACAGGTGGTCGGGTAGAGAATACCAAGGCGCTTGAGAGAACTCGGGTGAAGGAACTAGGCAAAATGGTACCGTAACTTCGGGAGAAGGTACGCTCTCGACGGTGAAGTCCCTCGCGGATGGAGCTGTTGAGAGTCGCAGATACCAGGTGGCTGCAACTGTTTATTAAAAACACAGCACTGTGCAAAATCGTAAGATGACGTATACGGTGTGACGCCTGCCCGGTGCCGGAAGGTTAATTGATGGGGTTAGACTTCGGTCGAAGCTCTTGATCGAAGCCCCGGTAAACGGCGGCCGTAACTATAACGGTCCTAAGGTAGCGAAATTCCTTGTCGGGTAAGTTCCGACCTGCACGAATGGCGTAATGATGGCCACGCTGTCTCCACCCGAGACTCAGTGAAATTGAAATCGCTGTGAAGATGCAGTGTACCCGCGGCTAGACGGAAAGACCCCGTGAACCTTTACTACAGCTTGGCACTGAACATTGACCCTACATGTGTAGGATAGGTGGGAGGCTTTGAAACCAGCACGCCAGTGTTGGTGGAGCCGTCCTTGAAATACCACCCTTGTAGTGTTGATGTTCTAACGTCGACCCCTCATCGGGGTTGCGGACAGTGCCTGGTGGGTAGTTTGACTGGGGCGGTCTCCTCCCAAAGCGTAACGGAGGAGCACGAAGGTGGGCTAATCACGGTTGGACATCGTGAGGTTAGTGCAATGGCATAAGCCCGCTTGACTGCGAGAATGACAATTCGAGCAGGTGCGAAAGCAGGTCATAGTGATCCGGTGGTTCTGTATGGAAGGGCCATCGCTCAACGGATAAAAGGTACTCCGGGGATAACAGGCTGATACCGCCCAAGAGTTCATATCGACGGCGGTGTTTGGCACCTCGATGTCGGCTCATCACATCCTGGGGCTGAAGTCGGTCCCAAGGGTATGGCTGTTCGCCATTTAAAGTGGTACGCGAGCTGGGTTTAGAACGTCGTGAGACAGTTCGGTCCCTATCTGCCGTGGGCGTTGGAGAATTGAAAGGGGCTGCTCCTAGTACGAGAGGACCGGAGTGGACGAACCTCTGGTGTTCGGGTTGTGTCGCCAGACGCATTGCCCGGTAGCTAAGTTCGGGATCGATAACCGCTGAAAGCATCTAAGCGGGAAGCGAGCCTTGAGATGAGTTCTCCCTGATACATTAAGTATCCTAAAGGGTTGTCGGAGACTACGACGTTGATAGGTCAGGTGTGTAAGCGTTGTGAGGCGTTGAGCTAACTGATACTAATTGCCCGTGAGGCTTAACCATACAACACCCAAAGGGTTTTGATGGACTCAAAGCAAGAACGAATTGAATGTGTAAGAACTGAAACAGCTTTCCAGATTATTTAAATCCTGATAACAGGATTTAAAACAGAATTTGCTTGGCGACCATAGCGATTTGGACCCACCTGACTTCCATCCCGAACTCAGAAGTGAAACGAATTAGCGCCGATGGTAGTGTGGGGCTTCCCCATGTGAGAGTAGGACATCGCCAGGCTTTAAATTTAAAAAAGCCCACTCTGATGAGTGGGCTTTTTTGCATCTGAAGATATGACTTAACACATTGTTGTCCCTTCTGGCATACCTTATACCAATCTGGAAAATTAGCTGATCAGGTCAATCCAATCCCTTGTACACTTTTGGGTAACCCTATCAGCACGCTCCAAGAATCGATTCCATGCAGTGCACACTTTCGACACAATATCTTGGTAGTCGGTAAAACTCTGATTGGCAAGATAGTGTTGTCTGAGCCAACTCCACACTTGTTCTATTGGGTTTAGCTCTGGTGAATATGGCGGGAGTTTGATGATACTGACATTACTGAACTGTTCAGCAATGTCATCTGTATGCCAGCCAGCACCATCCATAATGACCACTGCGTGACGACCTTTTTCGGTCACCGCGGATATCTGCTTAAGGTGCTCAACCATAATGTCCTTGTTAACCCAAGGAACGACCAGCGCCTCGCCAATACCTCTAGCGGGACATGCTGAGCCAAACAAATACGCATATTCAAACTGCTGCTGTTTAACTGCTCTTGGTCTTGACCCACGCTTAGCCCAAAGTCGAGTGGTCGTGTTTTGCTGACCAAATCTTGCTTCATCTTGAAACCAGACATCGACGTTATCAAGCCCCATGTGACCGGGGATCTTAAGGATCGTTTCAATTTTGAATTTTTTTAAAATCGTCTTGGATTTGCTGGGATTGACGAGGGTGCTTGGAGCGTGATGTTATCCAAGAGAAGCCCATGTGATTAAGCAAATAGTAGATAGAGTCTGGGTGGTAGTGTTTACCAAACTCTTTCACGATATAAGCATGAATATCAGTACCTGTTAACCTCCCCCCAGATGAATCTTCGGCACGTGCCTTTATAAACAGGCTTAGCTGTTCACGTTGTTGGGTATTGAGGAATGCTGGTCGACCCGTTCTTGGTTTCTCTTGCAGTCCTTCAAGCCCCCTCTTCAAAGAATGTTTGTACCCATTTGTTCACACTGGTTCTACTGACTTTAAGGAACTTGGCGATTTGGGTGCGAGAGTGGCCATCTTTAAAGTGTGCCAATGCGAGTAATCGCATCTTCATCTGGATAGATTTTTGTTGGCTAGCAAGCTTTTTAAAATCAGTGTTATCGAGGTTGTCCATTGCATCCCTTTGACGATAAAGTAACAACCTCAATTAGATCATATTTTTACTTTAATTGGCATTAGATGGCTTTGCCTTTTGACAATAAATGTCGGTCTTTTTTAGAGAGATGAAAATACGAGCTGTATAGCTTTTTAAGGGCTAAGGGTGATCATACAATAACGTTCTATACTTTCTTGATACCATTGTGCTCTCAGTCCTTTGTGGCGAGTCTAGGCGCCATTCTTTCTCCTTGCCTGACGATATTTTTATCTAGTCTAATGCCATGTGCTCGATGCAGAATTGAGGTCATAATTTTAAAGGCAATAAGCAATAAAAAGGGGTGAGTCATTGCTGACTCACCCCTTTTTACAAAGATACTTTATAAACCTATTAGTTCATGCCGTACTTTTTAAGTTTTTTGCGAAGAGTACCGCGGTTGATACCCATCATAGTCGCTGCACGAGTTTGGTTGCCGCGAGTGTACTGCATGATGGTATCTAGTAGTGGTTGTTCAACTTCAGCTAGAACTAATTCATATAGCTCTGTTACTTCCTGACCGTTTAATTGGGCTAGGTAGTTTTTAAGAGATGCTTTAACAGAGTCACGTAAAGGCTTTTGCGTAATCTGGTCTTGTGACGTTACTGTAGTTACTGTTAATGCTTCTGAAGTCAGATTTTGTTCGAACATATTCGGTCTAGCTCTTCTCTTAATTATGATGCAACGTTATCAAAATAACCTTCTAACGCCTCAAGTTGCAGTTCTGCAGCGTCGATAGCGTTGAAGGTACGGCGAAACTCACTTGCTTGCTCATGTTCTTTTAGGTACCAGCCTACGTGCTTACGCGCGATTCTCGGGCCTAAGAACTCACCATAGAAGTCATGTAGAGCATTAACATGACCAAGCATAATGGCTTTCACTTCCTCACTAGGAAGTTCACCCATTGTGGTGCCGTTTTCCAAATAGTGATGGATTTCCTGAAAAATCCAAGGACGGCCTTGGGCAGGGCGTCCAATCATTAAAGCATCAGCACCGGTGTACTCTAGTACAAACTTTGCTTTTTCCGGGCTATCGATATCACCGTTTGCGATAACCGGAATGGATATAGCTTGTTTCACTGCTTTAATGCTGTCGTATTCGGCCTCACCTTTGTACATACACGCTTTTGTTCTGCCGTGGAGAGCAAGAGCTTGTATGCCGCAGTTTTCGGCTAATTTAGCGATTTGGACACAGTTTTTATTGTCTGTATCCCAACCTGTCCGGGTTTTTAACGTCACAGGTACGTCTACTGCTTTTACTACCGCAGTCAAAATCTGTTCGATAATGTCTGGATATTGAAGTAAGGCAGAACCGGCAAGCTTTTTATTCACTTTCTTTGCTGGGCAACCCATGTTGATGTCGATGATTTGTGCACCGTTTTCAACACTGAACTGAGCCGCATCAGCCATAAGCTGTGGATCGGCTCCTGCAATTTGTACAGAGCGAATGCCCGATTCACCTTCATGTACCATGCGTTGTTTCGATTTTGACGTTCCCCACAGTTTCGGGTTGGCAGACATCATCTCACTGACTGCCATACCGGCACCATAGCGAAGACACAACTCGCGAAACGGTCTATCCGTTACACCAGCCATTGGGGCTACGATTAGATTGTTTTTAAGTTGATAGTTTCCGATTTTCAAAACGTCATCACAGTTCTGTTCCAGCAAGGGCGCGCATTTTACGCATTTTTTCACTGTGTGAAAAGACTAATATTTGAGCATTTACAAATTGTTTGTGAAATTGCATAAAATTCAGTCAATTAAATTTTAAAATCGCAATCAGTTTTGCTTCTTGCCAGAGATGCGACACCACTCGTTTTGTTCGATAATTGGGTCGATATCAAGATCATCACGATAGTAGTTCGCTACGTCTTCGGCTTGAGTATCTAATACGCCTGACATCGCTAACCCACCACCAGGTTTCACTAGGCTTTTAATGACAGGTGCGAGCTCTCTTAATGGGCCAGCAAGGATATTGGCAACGACGACGTCTGCCACTAGACCTTGAGGCTGATTCTGAGGCAGATAGACTTCTAATTTATCTGCGACGCCATTGCGCTGTGCGTTATCCAAAGAGGCTTGAAGAGCTTGTGGATCGATATCAATCCCGATCACTTGTTGTGCCCCTAGTTTGATGGCAGCAATGGCGAGAATGCCAGAACCACAACCAAAGTCGATAACCGTCTTTCCTGATAGATCAAGGCTCTCTAGCCATTCAAGACATAATGCTGTTGTTGGGTGAGTACCTGTACCAAAAGCAAGGCCAGGGTCAAGCATAACATTGACTGCCTGTGGATCGGGTACTTCGCGCCAACTTGGGCAAATCCATAGGCGCTCGCCAAATTTCATTGGGTGGAAGTTCTCCATCCATTCACGTTCCCAGTCTTTATCTTCGAGCTGTTCCACTTTGTAGGCAAAGTCACTCGCGAGAAGTTGGCTTGCTTTAATTTGGCTAATAATAAAGTCAGTATCCGCTTCAGCATCATACAGTGCCAGAATATCAGTATCGCCCCACAAACGAGTTTCACCAGGGAGAGGTTCGAATACTGGAGTGTCTTGTGCATCTAAAAATGTCACAGATAACGCGCCTGTCTCTTCCATTAGCATGTCGCCGATTTGTTCAGCGTTCTCATTGGTCGCGTTAAGTTTGATTTGAATCCAAGGCATGTATTTATTCGCTTTTTTTGGTTAGCTATGGTTAAGGAGGCAGATTCTAACAGTTCTTGCAGATCTGTTGAAGTATATTGGTTGATTTTTAAACGACTAAGTAAGCGCAGAAAGATTATAAAAATGCGTTATGTTCAAGGTGCTCGTTTTACAGAACACCTTGAATAATGCAAAGGAGGCATACGAAATAATGAGAACTTAAGCGCTAGATGGCTTTTATTGGTCTTTCGTTAGGTTTGTAATAACTGCCGAGTAAAAATGCAATTAAGCCAATAATCATAGTCGGCACAATTGCGTGTATACCGCCAAGGTTGGGTTTAAACCAAACCAAACAAAGGTAGCAGGTTAGTCCAACACTCATAGAGGCTAAAGCACCAATCGCGGAGGCTTTTCTCCAATAGAGCCCCATAATAAGTGGCCATAAAAATACCGCTTGCATGCCACCTAATGCGACTAGGTTGAGCCAGATGATCATTTCGGGAGGATTCAATGCGGCAAAAAAGACGAGAATAGAAAATATAACGGAAATCCATATCGAAAGCTTCGACAGCTTTCGGTTGGCATTTGCTTCTTCAGTCATTTTAGGATTAAGGTAGTTAATGTATAAATCCTTGAGTAATGTAGCGGATGCTTGAATGAGCTGTGAATCAATCGTTGACATGATCGCTGCCATTGGGCCTGCTAAAAAGAGACCTGCAACGATTGGAGATAGTACGGTCATCATAAGTGTTGGCATAATTTGGTCCGGGCTTGCTATGTCTGGCACGATGGCACGACCTAACGCCCCAGCGAGGTGCATGCCAAACATAAGGAAGGCAACCATGATCGTACTGATCACCATACCACGATGTAATGATGCACTGGATTGGTAAGAGATACACCTCACGGCTGCATGAGGGAGGCCAATGACACCAAAACAGACTAATACCCAAAAACTCAACATCATAGGTTGATTGAGAAATTGGTTTGGTCCGTAAGGTGAAATGAGCGCTGGATCAATGGTATGTAGGCCTTGGATCAATTCACCGACACTTCCACCAGCTTGAACGATCCCATATAGTAAAGCGACAGTGCCAATGATCATCATGATCCCTTGTAATGTGTCGGTCATTACTACGGCTCTGAAGCCACCAATAGTGGTATATAAACCAACAGTCAGTGAGAAAATCATCAGACCTTGAGTGTATGAAAGTCCAGTCACTGTTTGTAATAACCTTGCTCCACCAATAAATTGCACGACCATGGTGGCGAAGAAAGCCAATAATAGCGCTAATGAAGCGAAGATCACCACGGCACGGTTTTGGTAACGAGCATAGAGCATATCGTTAAGGGTGATCGCGTTATGTCGTCTTGCCTCGATAGCAAATTTTTTGCCGAGTACACCGAGGGTTAACCAAGCTGCAGGTAATTGTATCATCGCAAGTAATACCCAACCCAATCCCATTTGATAGGCGGCTCCTGGTCCACCAATAAATGAACTGGCACTGGCATACGTTGCTGCGAGTGTCATGGCAAGCACGAAGCCTCCCATACTGCGATTACCGATTAAATGTTCAGTTAAAAAATTGCTGCTGTTGTTTTTATGACGTCGCGAATACAAAGCTAATGCAAACACTGCTAAAAGGTAGAGGGTTAGAGAGAGCAGTAGTTCAATGTTCATTATCATCCTCCGTAATATCGAGAGGCATATCTTGGAAAAGGTAGCGCACCATCAGAGCACATAAGAGACTGAAAATAAGTGGGCCTAAAATACAGGCAAGTAAAAACCATAGAGGAAATCCAAAATAGAGTTCAGGTACCTCTGATGAGTTTGGTTCTGGTGCGATGACGTAGGCGGATAAATACCACCAAACAAAGTAAGCGAGTGCTAAAGCGCATGACCATTTAGCTTCTTTATGTGCTTGATGATAGCGCTCTGATAGAGTCTTCATTGATTGAGTCCAATTTTATCGAGTGATTAACGTTCAATGTTGCGTTATACCCAAATCTTGTCCGTTATATTACGTGATGTGAATGCTGCTCGATTCACAAGGTCGAGATTGATTTTTTTACCAGTATATGTATTCGTTTTTATTCGTTTATGTATTAAGAAAAGCTCACTATTTTGGCAAAACTAGACGGCCAGTACTAGAAGTGAAAACCTATTTTCAGGGATGATGGATGGGGTTTTTGATTTGCGCTTTAAGTAGGTGAAACTTCGATTGGCTGGGTATTAAAACAAATAAAATGGGCTGCAAGTTGCAGCCCATTTTGAACAAGAGAAAATGAGTACTTATTGAAGGCCTAGCTTCTTCTCTAGGTAGTGAATGTTAGCACCACCGTGTTGGAAGTTCTCATCATTCATGATCGACTCTTGAAGGGTAATATTGGTTTTAATACCTTCAATAATCATTTCGCTGAGTGCATTTTTCATGCGTGAGATTGCAACGTCACGATTTTCACCAAATGTGATCAGCTTGCCGATCATTGAGTCGTAGTGTGGAGGAACCGTGTAACCTGTGTAGATGTGAGATTCCCAACGAACACCCATTCCACCTGGTGGATGGAAGCGCTCAATTTTACCTGGGGAAGGCAAGAAGCGCTCGGGATCTTCAGCATTGATACGGCACTCAATCGCATGACCTCGGATCTTAATGTCATCTTGAGTAAAGGACAGCGGTTGACCTGCTGCAACACGAAGCTGCTCTTTTATTAGGTCTACACCTGTCACCATCTCTGTTACTGGATGCTCAACCTGAATTCGTGTATTCATTTCGATGAAGTAGAATTCGCCGTTTTCGTACAAGAATTCAAATGTACCAGCACCGCGGTAACCAATCTCGATACACGCACGAGTACAACGTTCACCGATGTATTTACGCATTTCTTCAGTGATACCTGGTGCCGGCGCTTCTTCAACGACTTTCTGGTGGCGACGCTGCATAGAACAATCACGTTCACCAAGATGAATCGCACTACCTTGACCGTCTGCAATGATTTGTACTTCAACGTGACGAGGGTTTTCTAGGAATTTTTCCATGTAAACGACGTCATTATTGAAGGCCGCTTTTGCTTCTGCACGAGTCATTGCAATCGCTTGAATAAGGTCTGCTTCTGAACGGACTACGCGCATACCACGACCGCCGCCGCCGCCAGATGCTTTGATGATTACTGGGTAACCAATACGTTTAGCGTGAGCTTTGTTTTTGGTTTCATCGTCGTCGAGTGGACCGTCAGAACCTGGTACACAAGGAACGCCCGCTTTTTTCATTGCGTTGATGGCTGAAACTTTGTCACCCATCATGCGAATGGTCTCTGCTTTAGGACCAACGAAAATGAAGCCGCTACGTTCTACTTGCTCTGCAAAGTCTGCATTTTCAGAGAGGAAACCGTAGCCTGGGTGAATCGCAATAGCTCCTGTTACTTCGGCAGCAGAAATGATGCGAGGAATATTTAGGTAACTGTCGATGCCACGCGCTGGACCGATACAGACGGTTTCATCAGCAAGAAGGACGTGTTTTAGATCGCGGTCAGCTGTTGAATGCACAGCAACCGTTTTGATACCTAACTCTTTACAAGCGCGAAGAATACGAAGTGCAATTTCACCTCGGTTCGCGATGACTACTTTATCTAGCATAAGGCGAGCCTCGCTTATTCGATTACAACGAGTGGTTGGTCGAATTCAACTGGTTGGCCGTCTTCAACTAGGATTGCAGTGACAACACCTGATTTGTCAGCTTCAATCTGGTTCATCATTTTCATTGCTTCAACAATACATAGAGTATCACCAGCGGTTACGCTTTGGCCCACTTCAACGAAAGCTTTTGCATCTGGGCTTGGAGAGCGGTAGAACGTTCCCACCATTGGAGAAAGAACCTGATGACCAGCTGGTGTTGCTGGTGCAGCCGCTGGAGCTTCTGCTGCTGGAGACGCAGTAGGTGCTGCTGGTGCAGGCGCTGCAATAGGAGCTGCTGCATATTGAACGGGTGCTGCTGTAGCTGGAGCGTTACGACTGATACGTACCGACTCTTCGCCTTCAGAGATTTCTAGTTCAGCAATGCCAGACTCTTCAACTAATTCGATCAGTTTTTTGATTTTACGAATATCCATCTTTTCTTTCTCTTTTATCTTGTGATTAAGACAACCCTACAGGCTGCAGAGCATGTGGCCTATTTTATCTGCAATCTTGCTATCGCTGCAGACAGAGCGAACTCATAGCCTTGTGCGCCTAAGCCACAGATCACGCCTTCTGCTTTATCAGACAGATAAGAGTGATGACGAAATGGCTCACGTGCATGAACGTTCGATAGGTGTACTTCTATAAATGGGATAGCGACACCAAGTAATGCATCACGCAGCGCGACACTTGTATGAGTAAAAGCTGCTGGGTTGATGATAATAAAGTCCACCTTGCCATGAGCGGCATGAATGGCTTCGATTAATTGGTACTCTCGATTTGACTGAAGATGCTCTAGTTCGAATCCCGAGCTGTGAGCTTGCTCAGTTAAAGTCGCAACAATCTGTGCTAGGGTACGGTGACCATAATGTGTTGGCTCGCGTAGACCTAATAGGTTAAGGTTTGGTCCGTTTAGGACAAGAATCCGTGACTTTGCAGACATTGTGTTGCTATCTTCCTATATCGTGAGTAGAGCGTTAATATTCCCAAATATACGATAATTCGCAACGGTTTTTCTGTTGAAACCGCACAAATTCTAAAAAATAGACCAAGATTATAGCTAATTCACAGCAATTAGCAGCAAATTACTGGTCTAATCACCCTGATTGTTGTCGTGTTTGTGCAACGAAGTGAACAAAAATGAGAGGATGTTCTAGAAGTTGGTTGCCGAAATTTGACGACTAAAAAATAAGCCGCCCATGCATAGGCGGCTCAAAATCAAGCGTTTATCAGGTGAATCACTAGGCGAGCTCTGCTTTTTCTGCAATCAGCTTTTCAACCACGCTTGGATCAGCAAGTGTCGAGGTATCACCGAGATTACTGGTATCACCTGTGGCAATTTTACGCAGAATACGACGCATGATCTTTCCTGAGCGAGTTTTTGGTAATGAATCGGTCCAGTGCAACACATCCGGTGTGGCGATAGGGCCAATTTCTTTGCGGACCCAGTCTTTAACATCTTTGTGCAGCTCAGCCGATGGAAATTCTCCATCATTTAGGGTGACGTAGGCATAAATGGCTTGGCCTTTGATATCGTGAGGAATGCCGACAATCGCCGCTTCTGCAATTTTATTATGTGCAACCAACGCAGACTCTATTTCTGCTGTGCCCATTCTATGACCCGAGACATTGAGAACATCATCGACTCGGCCTGTTATCCAGTAGTACCCATCTTGGTCACGACGTGCGCCATCACTGGTAAAGTACATACCTTTAAATGTTGAAAAGTAAGTCTGCTCAAAGCGCTCATGATCACCATAAACGGTACGCATTTGGCCCGGCCAAGAATCAAGAATAACCAAATTCCCCTCTGCGGTGGTCTCTTCAATAATATTACCTAAGTTATCGACTAAGGCGGGTTGAATACCAAAGAATGGTCGAGTTGCTGAACCTGGTTTTAGATCGGTTGCACCTGGTAAAGGAGCAATTAGGATGCCACCCGTTTCAGTTTGCCACCAAGTATCCACAATCGGGGATTTTTCATTACCAATGGTCTTGTAATACCACTCCCAAGCTTCAGGGTTAATCGGTTCACCGACAGAACCCATTATACGTAGGCTTGAGCGTGTGGTTCCAGCAACGGCTTCGTTGCCTTTGGCCATCAGTGCTCGGATTGCAGTAGGTGCTGTGTAAAGGATATTCACCTGATGTTTGTCGACCACTTCACTCATACGAGCAGTACTTGGATAATTCGGCACGCCTTCGAACAGAACTGTTTTCGCACCATTGGCGAGAGGTCCGTAAATAAGGTAGGTATGGCCCGTTATCCAACCGACATCCGCCGTACACCAGAAAGTTTCTCCCGGTTGATAGTCGAAGACATATTTAAAGGTCATGGTTGCGTAAACGAGATAGCCACCAGTGGTATGTAAGACGCCTTTTGGTTTACCTGTTGAGCCAGAAGTATAAAGAATAAACAGCGGATCTTCTGCTTTCATTTCTTCTGGTGGACACACATCTGAAACCACTGCCGTTGCTTCGTGCCACCAGACGTCACGGTGCTCATGCCAATCAATGTCACCGCCAGTGCGTTTTAGTACGATAACTTTTTTGATGGTGTGTACTTCAGGGTTAGTCAGTGCTTCATCGACATTTTTCTTTAATGGTACAGCGCGACCGCCTCTTACACCTTTGTCTGCGGTAATCACCACTTTTGCATCTGAGTCGATAATGCGGCCAGATAAGGCTTCTGGTGAGAAACCACCAAAGACGACAGTATGAACCGCACCAATACGAGTACAAGCGAGCATGGCGATGGCGGCTTCAGGTACCATCGGCATGTAGAGGCAAACAACATCACCTTTAGCAACGCCTTGCTCTTTAAGTGCATTTGAAAATTTACATACCTCTTGGTGAAGTTGCTTAAAGGTCAGTGTTTTGTCATCTTGCGGGTCATCACCTTCCCATATGATGGCCACGTCATCTCCACGTTCTGCAAGGTGGCGGTCAATACAGTTGGCTGAGACATTAAGTGTGCCGTCTTCAAACCATCGAATGTCAACATGACTGGTGTCGAAAGACGTATTTTTGACTTGAGTGAATGGTTTAATCCAATCAACGATTTTTCCATGCTCACCCCAAAAACCTTCAGGATCGCTAACTGATTGCTGATACATGTTTAGGTAAGTATCATTATCCGCATGGGTATGGTTCTTAATATTCTCTTTTACCGGATAAACGTGAGCTTCACTCATGGCTTCTCTCCCTTGTGCCTTGTAAGCTGTTTCTAAGTGACGCCTTAAATCACTTAGATAAATTCATGACGTTGTGCTGCTCACTGTCCGTTACTGTGTTGAGTTATACAATTAGACTTTAGGATGAGAGTGATATGTATACAGAAACTTGGCTGAGATAAAAGTAATTATGGGAGGTGGGTCTAAAGCCTTTGTTTACGAGAGATACCAAGGAGCGATGAGCTAGAGACCTTTGAGAATATGTATACCCAAGTGACTTCAAGGGGCTGTGTTCAGTAAGGAGGCTCAACTGCGTTTATATTTCCACCATGGAAACAATATGTTGCCAACACTTCGCTTTTTATACGCGATAGAGTCTTCATAATTAAATACACTCTTCATAATTCATTGCCGCACAAAGTGTGGTGTTTGCTTGTCAATGTTAGGACGTCTTTGATGTTAACTCCCTCACCTTATGGTTGGATCTCTCAATACTTTATTGGGTTCTTTTTTGCTTATGGCGTTTACCTGCCATTTTGGTCTCTATGGTTTGAGAAGCAGGGTGTTTCACCTGCGGATATTGGTCTGCTCGTTGGGCTGGGTTTAGTCACCCGCTGTGTGGCTAATTTGACCTTAACCCCAAGGTTGCACAAAGTTGAACACTTATTACCAGCCTTGCGTTGTTTCAGTGTGCTGGCGTTGATTTTTGTTGGTTGCCATTTTCTGGTCGGCGGTAACTTTTGGCTTATGGCGGTGGTCACCATTTTGTTTAACAGTTGTTGTGGACCGATTGTCCCTGTATCTGATGCGGTGGCGAACTACTATGCTCGCTTGAAAATGCTAGATTATGGCCAAACACGACTATGGGGTTCCATTGCTTTCATTTTGGGTTCTACTGCGGTGGGTTATTTGATCACGGCTTATGGCACTGACATGATTTTGTATACCGCCATGTTCGGATTATTGGTCTCGTTTGTGTTAGCCATGCGCCTTGTTAATCCTATGCCCGTCACAGAGAGCCAGCATTTCCAACAACGACCAAGTTTGTTGGCGTTATTAAGCGATCGTGCGACCGTCAAGTTTTTATGCTTAGTGGCCCTCATTCAAGGTAGCCACGCAGCTTACTATGGTTTTAGTGCGATTTACTGGCAAGCATCAGGCATTTCCGCAGAAGTGATTGGCTATCTTTGGAGTTTAGGTGTTGCTGCTGAAGTCGCTATTTTTGCCTTGAGCAAACGTCTATTTTCTGGTTGGTCCATACGAAGCCTATTTATTATGGCTGCGTTTGGTGTGATATTGCGTTGGGGGATGACGGCAATGAGTACCGCAATGTGGGTCTTAGTGTTGGTACAACTCCTTCATGGGGTTACCTTTGCTGTTGCACATATCGCGGCAATTCAATATATCCAGCGTGCAGCAGAAAACAAAGTGGTTGTGTTACAAGCTCTGTATAACGCCATTCCACTGGGTGGCTTTATTGCTTTGATGACGATTTTAAGTGGTCGACTGTATGAGTCATGGGGAGGGAACGTTTTTTGGTTGATGGCAGCGATGGGTGGCTTGGCGTTAATGATTAAGTTAGAGCCGCAGAGGAAGGATTACTCTATTGTTGACTTATCTAAACCTTCTCAGGGAACAGATAATCCTACTTCTGTGACCAGTATAAAAGACTAACTTTTGTATCAATCAACAAAGCAGTGTTAAATGAAACCTCTCCTGTCTGGGGAGGTTTTTTATTAGAAAAATGAGCAAGGAAAGCGCATGCAAGGATGGCTGGTGGTTCCCGTTTCGTTAGTGTATTTGGGAGTTCTATTTTTAATTGCTTGGTATGGTGATAGGAATAAACAATGGTTATCAGGTTGGCGGCCTTGGATCTATAGCCTATCGATAGCGGTTTATTGTACGTCATGGACTTTTTACGGCACGGTGGGGCAGGCCAGTGTCAATCCTTGGTCTTTTTTACCCATTTATATTGCGCCTATCTTAGTCTTCACTATAGGTTGGCGTGTGCTGGCGCGATTGATCTTAATTGCTAAGCGCGAGCATATCACTTCGATTGCCGATTTTATTGCTGCGCGCTACGGTAAATCTCAGGGGTTAGCGGTTGTGGTCACGTTAATTGCGGTTGCTGGGATCCTGCCATACATCGCCCTACAATTGCGCGGTATCACCATGGGGCTAGAAATGATTGCGCCTGAGTTGGTGAATCATGAACAGTACCAAGAAGGCCGTATTTCGTTGTTTGTGGTCGGGGCAATGGCGATGTTTACCATGCTTTTTGGTACTCGCCATATTGATACAACGGAACATCATCGTGGGATGATGATGGCGATCGCCTTTGAATCGGTGCTTAAATTGGTGGCTTTTTTAGTGGTTGGAGTGTTTATTGTTTGGCTAGCCTTTAACACCGACAGTATCAATTTGGCGGAGGTCGCCACGCAAACTTATCAGTCGCCTAACGTGGCTACCTTGATGATTCATATTGTTTTAACCGCCTTAGCTATCGTGTGTTTACCGCGTCAGTTTCATACCATGGTGGTTGAAAATGAACGACCTCAAGATCTCCATGTTGCGCGTTGGTTATTTCCTTTGTACTTAGTATTGATGGGGGCTTTTGTGCTTCCTATCGCTTGGGTCGGGCAAAGTCTGTTAGCCCCTGACTTAGCTGAGAATTACGTGATCAGTGTGCCGATGGCCGTTGGTGCGGATCATATTGCCTTATTGGCCTTTTTAGGTGGGACATCAGCGGCCAGTGGGATGGTTATTGTATCAACGATTGCACTAGCGATTATGGTGTCTAATGATTTGGTGATGCCTCTTATTTTGCGCCGTTTCAAACTGTCTCAGCACAGCCATCATGATATTTCAGATCTGCTGCTACGAATTCGCCGTGGCTTAATTTTATTACTGCTTTTGGGAGCATGGCTGGTTTATCAGGCTCTAGATGGTATTCATTCACTGTCTACGATTGGCTTTCTGTCCTTTGCTGCGATCACTCAGTTTGCTCCTTCATTGATTGGCGGGATGTACTGGCGTCAAGGTAATAAAAAAGGTGTCTACTTCGGGTTGTTCGTCGGTTTTACCTTGTGGCTTATTACGTTGCTCAACCAAGCAAATATGCTGGTGGGGGAAGCTGAAAATAATGGCTTAATCTGGTTAATCACCCCTCCTGAATGGCTTGCAGGTTTTGATATCGCTTGTTCGGATTGGGGAATGATTCTGAGTGTTGGTGCGAATGCACTGTGTTTTATCATCGTGTCTTTAATGACAAGGGCAAGTGTAAGTGAGCGCTTACAATCTGCTTCTTTTATTGGTATCGGTTTAGCGGAAAGTGAAAATATTAGCCTGTATCAAAGTCGAGTGACGGTGAATGAATTGGAAATGTTGGCTTCTCGTTTTGTGGGCCGAGAGCGTATGAAGTCAGCATTTCAAACCTATTGGAAGGAACATGGTCAGATCCTCCAATCTAGCCAGCAAGCTCCGTCGAGTTTAATTCGTCACACTGAACGCGTGCTCGCTGGTGTATTTGGAGCCTCTTCTTCTAAGTTAGTACTTACTTCTGCTCTGCAGGGAAAAAACATGCGGCTTGAAGAGGTCGCGACGATAGTCGATGAAGCCTCGGAATTGTACGATTTTAGCCGAGGTCTGCTGCAAGGTGCGATAGAACACATTGGTCAAGGCATCGCGGTCGTGGATAAGCAACTTAGACTGGTAGCGTGGAATCAGCGTTATCTTGAATTGTTCGTTTTTCCTCCGGGCCTGATTCAAGTCGGCCGCCCTATTGCTGAAGTGATCCGACACAATGCTGAGCAAGGCTTGTGTGGCCCGGGCGATCCTGAGCAGCATGTACGCCGGCGGGTAGAGCATTTAGAAAAAGGTACTCGCCATACTTCCTCTCGTATTCGACCTGATGGACGTGTGATTGAGGTGCAAGGTAATCCGATGCCAGGTGGAGGGTTTGTGATGAGCTTTACCGATATCACGGTTTTCCGTCAAGCGGAACAAACGTTGAAAGAGGCCAATGAAACCTTGGAAGAACGTGTACAAGTTCGTACTCATGAGTTGGAAGCACTGAATAAACAACTGGTGATTGCAACGCAGCGTTCTGAACAAGAGTCACAATCTAAATCTCGTTTCCTTGCCGCCGTAAGTCACGACCTGATGCAACCGCTTAACGCCGCGCGTTTATTTGCCTCCTCATTATCGGAAGTGGCTAAGGATGGTGAAGTTCACCGACTTTCTTCGCATATCGAGAGTGCGTTAGGAGCCGCGGAAGATTTGATTGGTGATTTGCTGGATATTTCTCGTTTGGAGTCGGGCAAATTAGATGTGCATGCTTATGGTTTTGCCATCAATGATGTTTTGGCGAATTTGCACGCTGAGTTCAGTGCTTTGGCCAAACAGCAAAATATTCAATTTTCAATGGTGTCTTCCTCATTGATGGTGAAGTCTGACCCCAAATTATTACGTCGAGTTGTACAGAACTTCTTAACCAATGCGTTTCGTTATGCGCCGAAAGGGAAGGTTGTTTTAGGTGTTCGGCGTATTAAGGGTCAAGTTCGTATTGATGTTTGGGATAATGGCATGGGCATCGAACAAGAAAAACAACAAGAGATTTTTGAAGAGTTCAGCCGAGGCACTCAAGTACGCTCTGATCAAGGGCTAGGTTTAGGACTGGCGATTTCAAAGGGCATTGCCCAAGTATTAGGGCATCAAATTTCAATGCGCTCTTGGTTTGGTCAAGGCAGCGTGTTTTCCATTGTTTTGGACAAAGCAGAAAAGATTCAACTTGAGCTCATTCAAGAGTCAAAACGTGAGTCATCGAATGTGAGTCATTTACGAGTACTGTGTGTCGATAATGAGCCTGATATTTTGGTGGGTATGGACAATTTACTCTCTCGCTGGGGGTGTGATACCCGTCTGGCTGGCGATATTGTTGAAAGCCTCAAAATGATTGATGATGAATGGATTCCAGATGTGATTTTTTCAGATTATCGTTTGGATGATGGACGGACTGGCTTAGAAGTCTTACAGCAGTGCCGTCTACGTTTAGGTCATCGTTTCAAAGGGGTGATAATCAGTGCAGATCGGACCCATGAAGTGGTTGATGGGATTAAAGCGAACGGCTTTGACTTTGTTGCTAAGCCCGTTAAACCTCTCAAATTACGTGCGTTACTGAATCAAATAGTTTGAGGCTCTTTGTGAGCCTTTAATTCTCGGTTTCTTCAGTAAATAATGTCTCATATTTGACGAAAGGGGTTTGTGTTTCTCCGTAGTAGAGTGTGCCATTTGATTGAATGACGACACGGAGTAAACTTGCTGCTGATTGAGGCTTGTTGAGGGTAACGTACCACTGCTGGTGGCTACTATCCGCTTTAGTCATCTCAATGGGGAGTGGCTGATGGTCTGGATCATCGACGATGGACAGTTTCACTCCTTCGATAGGGTAATCTGTGCTTAAAGAGAGTTGTAGCTGATCTTCGGTCAATTTCTCTGAGCGAAAGCGAACTTTAAACTCGCCATTTTTCATATCACATAGCCCACTGGTGTAACGACAGTTAGATTGACTGGCTAATTTATAACTCTGTCCAGCTTGGGCAGCATGCGGTTTTTCACTCAAAGCAAGGTCAATACCAAAATAAGCGATGACAGAAAGCAGTGGCGCAACCAGTAAGGCGATAATGACGTGTTTATTTTTGAACATGCGGAACTCCTTTTACTCATGTTTTGTTGGGGGGGGATATCACCGCGAACGATAGCAACAAAAAGCCCCGAGTTGGGGCTTTATGCTGTCTATTGAGGTTTAGTGACTGATTGCACCACCTGCGCCTACAGGCACACGTACTTCTTCGACAAGATCTTTCACTTCTTGTGGTGTCTCTGCAGTGACTCTTGAAACCGCAAAAGCGACGAGGAAGTTAAATCCAGCACCAATGGCACCAAACGCGTTGGGCTCAATACCAAAGAACCAGTTTTTCCCCCAACTTTGTAGGAAAGTCCAATCGGCAACAAATAAAATCCCCTTATGCTGGAATACATAGAACAGCGTCAGAGTAATGCCTGCAATCATACCAGCAATGGCGCCTTCCTTATTAATCCGCTTACTAAAGATACCCATCATTAAGGCGGGGAAAATGGATGATGCGGCTAGACCAAAGGCTAGGGCAACGGTTCCAGCAGCAAAGCCGGGAGGATTTAAGCCAAGGTAACCCGCCACCGCAATCGCGACCGCCATCGATATTCGACTGGCAAGTAACTCTTTCTTTTCGGAAATGTTTGGATTAATTACGCCCTTTATCAGATCATGCGAGATGGCAGACGAAATCGCTAGGAGCAAGCCTGCTGCCGTGGAGAGTGCTGCAGCTAATCCTCCAGCCGCGACTAAAGCGATGACCCAGTTAGGGAGCTGTGCAATCTCTGGGTTAGCCAGCACCATGATATCGCGATCGACTTTTAGTTCATTAGTGGCAGGATTCGACGTATATTCGATCAAACCGTCGCCATTTTTATCATCAAAGCCAAGTAAGCCCGTTTTTTCCCAATTTTTAAACCAATCTGGACGCTCATCATAAGCTAAATGCTGACCAGGGGTCGGTGTCACTGTGTCCATCAGGTTAAGGCGAGCCATAGCAGAAACAGCGGGGGCAGTGGTGTAAAGTAACGCAATAAAAACGAGCGCCCAACCAGCTGAAGTTCTTGCATCTCGAACTTTAGGCACGGTAAAGAAACGGATGATAACGTGAGGCAGGCCTGCGGTACCTATCATCAACGATAAGGTGTACACAAACATATTTAATGTGTCGCCACGCACTTGTGTGGTGTATTCACTAAACCCAAGCTCGGTGACCACTTGATCGAGCCTATCTAGCAGATAGACATCGGTCCCATTGATGGTACTGCCTAAGCCAATTTGAGGTAGAGGGTGCCCAGTCAGCTGTAAAGAAATGAAAATTGCGGGAATAGTGTAAGCAAGAATGAGTACGCAATATTGAGCAATCTGGGTGTAGGTAATGCCTTTCATGCCGCCCATAACGGCATACATGAACACAATACACATACCAATAAGCAGTCCTGTTGCGTAGTCCACCTCAAGGAAACGGCCAAAGGCAACCCCAACCCCTTTCATCTGCCCTATAACATAAGTGACTGAGGCGATGATCAAACAAGCGACAGCGACAATGCGTGCGGCTTTGGAATAGAAACGTTCACCGACAAATTCTGGTACGGTAAATTTACCGAATTTACGCAAATAGGGAGCAAGTAATAGGGCAAGGAGAACATAGCCGCCTGTCCAACCCATTAAAAAGACAGAGCCACCGTAACCCATAAAGGCGATTAAGCCGGCCATTGAAATGAAAGACGCCGCAGACATCCAATCAGCCGCTGTTGCCATACCATTAGCAATCGGGTTAACCCCACCACCCGCGACATAAAACTCTTTGGTTGATCCAGCTCTCGCCCAGATAGCGATACCAATATAGAGCAGAAACGTCGCACCAACGACTAGGTAAGTAATTGTTTTTAGATCCATGTTAATGCCTCTACTCGTCTACGCCAAATTCACGATCGATACGACGCATTTTCCATGCGTAATAAAAGATAATGCCTAGGAAAGCATAGATTGAACCTTGCTGAGCAAACCAAAATCCAAGCTTATACCCACCTAACTGAAATTGATTAAGCTGATCGACAAATAAAATACCGCAGCCAAATGATACGACGAACCAAATGGTCATGAGTGTGATCATGAGTTTGACATTTTTATCCCAATAGGCTTTTGCTTTTTCTTTATCTTCAAATGCCATACCGTCTCCTTACGATTTACATTGATTGTTAATGAAATGTTTCATTCACTTACGTTATCAAGATAGGAAACAGAATACTTTTCAACTTTAGTCGGGATAAGAAAATACGAAAAAGCGCCCTATCAAGGGCGCTGAGTAAGAAAAGAGCGATAAGAACGATGTGAATCGTCTGTGATGTTAGCCAAAGGTCTAAAATATTTATCAGTTAATATAAAATTCTTTGATGCCAAGCAGTAAATTATTCAGTGCAACAGCGGCAAGTATTAGACCCATAACGCGGCTGATGATGGCGGCTCCGACATTGCCTATGATTTTTTGAATGGTATTGGCGCCTAGAAGTAATATTAACGTTACCAGTAACACCGCCAACATCACGCCTGCCGTCATAGCTTGATCGATAACCGAGTAGCGATTGTTGTCTGTCAGCATCACAATTGCCATCATGGCGCCAGGCGAAGCGATCGACGGTATGGCAAGCGGATAGACAGCAAGGTCAGCCAAATCGGAATGACTGACTTCTTCACTCAATTTTTGTTCTTGTTCCGGTTTGCTCTCGCCAAAAATCATACTTAAGGCAAACAGCAGTAGCACGAGTCCACCAGCGGCTTGGAAGGCCGGAAGGGGGATTTGCATTGCTTCTAGAAGGAGCTGGCCTGCAATTAAGAAAAACAGCAAGACACCCATCGCGATCGCAACGGCTTTGAGGGCCACAAGTTGGCGTTGCTTAGCGGATAGGTGCTGAGTTTGGGAGAGGTAAACAGGTACAGAACCGACAGGATCAATGACGGCCCACAGAACAACGAATTGGGTGATGAGAATACTGAGCAAAGTATGACCTTCCTGTATAAATGATGAATCGATACATAAAAAGCGCCATGGTGCAGCTTTTAACCTGTAACGTCAATTACTGAGTTTTATGTCATTTATTTAAGGTCAATAACTCAACCTTGTCTCAAATCATTTTAGGAAGTGATTGAGTTAGACTCAAAGTTCTGGCTCCATTTGCTGTAAAAGGATAACCGCTTGTGTCCTGTTTTTTACCCCAAGTTTGCGGAAAATAGCCGTCATATGAGCTTTGATGGTGGCTTCTGATACGTGCAGCTCATAAGCAATTTGTTTATTGAGTAATCCATCCGACAGCATACTGAGGACTTTATATTGCTGGGGAGTCAGTGCGGCCAACTTATCGGCTAAATCATTACAAACTTCGTTGTTGGTGATCAAATCGGCAGGGAAATAGGGATCGCCGTTGAGGACTTGGTTAAGGGCATTGACCAACTGACGCATATCACTGGATTTAGGAATAAAACCGAAAGCTCCATGACTTTTCACTTGCGTGACGACACTGGGTTCTTCGCTGGCAGAAACAACCACAACAGGTAAGTGCGGGTAATCTGCGCGTAACTGGATAAGACCTGACATGCCGTTGGCTCCGGGCATTTTTAAGTCGAGTAATACCAGATCTGGCTCGGGTTGTTTTTCTAGTAGATCAAGCAAAGTATTCAGAGTGTCGGCTTCAAGGAGGTTGGCTCCGCTGACGGCTAAATGTACGGATTGAAAGAGAGCATTGCGAAAAAGGGGGTGATCATCGGCAATGATGATGGTGTAGGTCGAGTCCATGACGTAATACACTTTTTTGACTATTTAGTTATTTGAATTATTGTCCACCTTTTAGGGGAGCGAACAATAATCAGGATTTAAAATTCTGAACCAAATCGACTTTTATTAAAAAAAACGCATATGAAATGGATGTCTAAGGAGAGATGAACGGTTACGAGTGCGCCAGTGATTAGGTACTGGCGCAGTAAGAGTATCAATTCGTTGGTTTAGAATTGATCAATGTGTTGAAGGAAAGGGGTGGCTTGGATGAAGCCGCTTAAACGAGCTTCAGGTACCGGTTCGCCATTCGCATTCCAAAACTCAATCGTCGGTAAACCTAGTACATCCATATGTTTAAGAAGCTCGATATCCTCAACTTGGTTTTTGGTTACATCGGCTTGAAGTAGCACAAACTCAGCCAGCTTCTTTTCAACTAAGGGATCATGAAAGGTGTATTTTTCAAATTCTTTACAGGCCACACACCAATCGGCGTAAAAATCCAACATGACAGGCTTTCCAGCTTGTTTGGCTAACGTCAACTGATGTTCTAGTTCAGCGATGTTAGACACGCGAATAAATTCGACTTTGATGGTTTCTGACGAGATAGCAGAAGTGGAATGGAACCAATAATTAAACACGGGTTGCGCTGAAGCAAACAGCCCAAGGACGGCAACGATTCCGACTGCGCTTTGTTTCCAGCCGCCAAATTCAAAGCTGTTCTTTATATGATACAGCCAACTGAAAGCGGCGAAGCCTAACGCCGACCACAAGATTGTCGACCAGACTTCGGGCAAAATGCGCTCCAACAGGAAAATAGGGGCAGCGAGTAAGATAAAGCCAAACAGTGTTTTGACTCTGTCCATCCATCCTCCGGCTTTTGGGAGCAACTTATTGCCAAACACAGCAACTAGAATTAGTGGGATACCCATACCCATGGCAAGAGCGTAAAGAGCGACACCACCAGTGATAAGATCGCCACTTTGTGCAACGTAAAGCAGCGCGCCAGAAAGTGGGGCGGTTGTGCAAGGGGAGCAGACTAATCCAGAAATGGCTCCCATAGCGAAGACACCTGCACCACTACCACCTTGTTGTTTGTTGCTTAGGTTATTGAGCCAAGTTTGAATGCTGCTTGGCAGTTGCAAGTTATACAAACCAAACATTGAGAGAGACAGAGTAACAAATAGCACGCTCAGGCCAATTAACACATAAGGGTGCTGCATCGCCGCCTGAAATTGAATACCAGCAGAGGCGACAACCAAGCCAAGTAACGTATAGGTGAGAGCCATGCCTTGAACATAAAGGAATGAAAGTCCTAGTGCTCTGCGTTGACTGAGCTTGCCGCTACCAAGAACGATACTGGTTAAAATCGGGTACATAGGTAGAACGCATGGAGTAAAAGCGAGGCCTACACCCAGGGCTAAAAAGAGCAGTGGAGTCCACCAGTTATCCGCTAAATTTGCAGCAAGACTGTTTTGTTGGGTACCCGTTTCAGAGGGCGTTGTCGTTGCCGATGATGGAGTGGTTGGCTTCACCTCTGCTGGTTTGGCGGAGGGCACTGATGCTTCAGTCGAAGACGCTTTCTGAGTGGCGACCTCAGAGGCCTTGAACGCACTAATCGGGATGATACGAGTTTCTGGTGGATAGCAAAAACCTGCTTTCGCACAGCCTTGATACTGAACGATAACACGAGCTTCAGGCTGCCAGTTAGATAAATTAAGATTAACGAAAAGCGGTTGACTATAGATATGTACATCACCGAAGAACTCATCTTTGTGTGGGGTACCTTCCTCCATTTCGATACTATCGAGAGTCACGTTTTCGCTCGTAAACGATAGACGCTCTTGATAGAGGTAATAACCTTCTTTTACTTGCCAATCGAGCATCAATTGCTGATTTTGTTGATAAAAGTTAAATGAAAATGCTTGTTCAACAGAGACAAAACCATCGTTTTGGTTGGTAAAGCTGCTGGTTGGTGTACTGCTGCCTTGTTGGTCACCAAACAGGGCTAGCGTGGGCGTTGAAAAGGTCATGAGCCCCAAGAGTAATACAGAAAATAATGCACGCATAAGAACTTCGTTTGAATTTAATTATTTGTTGTCAGTTTAACCTAATCAGACAGGCTTGTGATTGAATTAGTTTCATCTTTGTGGTTATTTCTCGTTCAGTAAATTATTTGAAGATAAAAAAAGGGGAGCTGTCGCTCCCCAATCAAATCAAGAAAGCCTTACAGAATAAAGCTTCCAAATATAAAGCCTAATGCCACCGCTGAGCTAATAGTGGTCACCCCTGGAATGAAGAATGGGTGGTTGAAAACATACTGGCCAATACGGGTTGAACCTGTATCATCCATTTCAACTGCTGCCAGGAGCGTTGGGTAAGTCGGTAAAACAAACAGCGCACTGACCGCAGCAAAGGAGGCAACTGCTGTTAATGGAGCTACGCCAATGGCAAGTGCTGCCGGCATTAAAGCGACGGTTGTTGCGCCTTGTGAGTAAAGCAACATTGAGGCAAAGAAAAGAACTAAAGCCAGCATCCAAGGATAATCTGCCAATAATGTTCCAGCGACTTCTTTGATGCCATCAACGTGTGCGTTAACGAAAGTTGAGCCTAACCAAGCGACACCAAGTACACAGACACATGCGGTCATACCGGAACGAAACGTGGCCGCTGAAGGAATTTTGTCAGCATCGATTTTACAACACATCACGATAGCAGTCGCGGCGGCCAGCATGATGGTCATGATGGCTTCGTTACGACCCAGAGCAGGGTTCTCGATTAAGCCGATTGAGCCTGAAATAGCGGCGGCATAACACACCACAAACGCGATCGCTGCGAGGAAGATAAAAGTGGCTTTTTTCGCGGTGGGCAAGATTTCGCGTCTAGATTCGGTGTTAAGTTTGATCAGGCCTTTTGCTAAACGCTCTTGATACTCAGGATCATCTTTTAGCTCTGAACCCATATAGTTTGCGACGAATGCACCGATCATACAGGCGATAAAGGTCGTTGGGATGCACACGGCAAGTAAGGTGAGATAATCCACTCCAAATGGTGCCAACATTGCAGCAAAGGCCACGACAGCGGCAGAGATAGGAGAGGCTGTGATGGCAATCTGTGAAGCAACGACGGCAATCGATAGCGGACGAGAAGGCCGGACACCTTGACCTTTGGCAACTTCTGCGATGACTGGTAGGGTTGAAAATGCGGTATGCCCAGTACCAGCGAGAAGCGTCATAAGAAAAGTCACAATGGGTGCATAGAAGGTGATTCTGGCAGGGTTGCGACGTAAAAAATCTTCGGCGACTTGAACCATCCAATCGAGACCACCTGCCACTTGCATCGCCGCAATCGCCGTGATGACCGACATAATGATCAAAATAACATCAACCGGAATGTAAGATTGACTGGTTGGGACACCCAGAATGAGCGATAACGCAACAACACCTGCACCACCCGCAAAACCAATGCCGATACCGCCAATTCTTGCTCCAATATAAATGAAGAAGAGAACCACAAAGAGTTCGACCATGACCATAGATTATTACCTCTTGAGTTTTAAGATTCTGATTTTTTGAATACTTGAATTTGTAGGCACTGAGGGATGAAACAAATATTCAGAAAAGTAGACTCACATTGAGAAAATATAAACCACTTAAAAAATAAGGGATTAAGTGTGCGGCCTAAAAAAGGGCCCCCTTGGGAGCCCTAAGTTGTGTGCACTTAATCGTAACGTTTTGCTTTGTAGGTTGGGTGCATAAAGTTTTCGACTGATAAGATGTCATCGAGTTCTTCAGCCGTTAATAAGCCCCGCTCGAGAACGACGTCACGGACACTCTTGCCTGTTTCTGCGCAGATCTTGCCGACAATATCCCCCTCGTGATGACCGATATACGGGTTAAGGTATGTGACGATTCCGATGGAGCTGTAAACGTAGTTCTCACAGATCTCCTTGTTGACGGTAATACCATCGATGCATTTATCACGCAGATTAACACACGCATTGTGAAGAAGAGAGATCGATTCAAAGACGCTTTGTGCGATCACAGGTTCCATAACGTTGAGCTGAAGTTGCCCACCCTCTGCTGCGAAAGAGACGGTATTGTCGTTACCGAGTACCTTAAAGCAGACTTGGTTGACGACTTCTGGAATAACAGGGTTAACCTTTGCTGGCATGATCGAAGAGCCAGCTTGCATTTCAGGTAAGTTCAGCTCGTTAAGACCTGATCGTGGACCTGAAGAAAGTAGACGAAGGTCATTACAAATCTTTGAAAGTTTGACTGCTAGACGCTTAAGTGCGCCGTGTGCCATAACATAAGCGCCACAGTCAGAGGTTGCTTCGATCAAATCTTCAGCAGGAACAACGTCTAGGCCTGTTACCTCTGCTAAGTGTTTGACGGCCAAAGCTTGGTAACCGGTTGGTGTATTCAGGCCTGTACCGATAGCGGTCGCACCCAGGTTGATTTCGAGTAGCAGTTTAGACGTGTAATCGAGTGCACGAATTTCTTCGTTTAGTGTCACGGCCCAAGCGTGGAATTCCTGACCTACCGTCATTGGCACTGCATCTTGCAACTGGGTACGTCCCATTTTAAGAACATCTTTAAACTCAGATGCTTTCAGTTCGAAGGCACCTTTTAGATATTCAATTGCTTCCATCAACTGTTGTACGCTGTTGAAAACCGCGATACGAAATCCTGTTGGGTAAGCACAGTTGGTCGACTGGCTTTTATTGACATGATCGTTTGGATTGATGAACTCATATTGGCCTTTTTCCTTGCCCATCAGTTCAAGCGCGACGTTGGCAATCACTTCATTGGTGTTCATATTGACAGAAGTGCCAGCTCCACCTTGAAATACATCTGATGGGAACTGGTCCATACATTTGCCTGTCTCAAGGATAAGATCACACGCTTGAAGAATGTAATCAGCGACGTCTTTAGGGATGGCTCCGAGCTCTTTATTGGCCAGTGCAGCAGCCTTTTTGGTCATGACCATGCCACGTACAAATTCAGGAACGTCTGAAATGGTGGTACTTGAGATGTTGAAGTTTTCTATCGCACGCAGAGTATGGATGCCATAGTAAGCATCAGCTGGAACATGACGTTGGCCGAGCAGGTCTTCCTCAATTCGTGTGGCTTGATGTGCTGTTTGTGGAGCATCAGATAGTGTAGCCATAACAGGATCCTTAGATGGTAATTCTGATATAAAGAGTGTTTTTTAGCCACATCTGCAGTTGAGAGTCCGTTCATCAGAGTATTTGGCTGGAAAATCCGTCCTGACTTAATGCGGTACATAATACTGCAGTTTGCGTATAAAAATAGTAAGTGGATCACTTTTCTTGTTATTTTAACCACGATATTTTGCAATATATAAACAGGGTTTATTTGAAGAGAAAACTGATGAGGTGGGCGCTCAAAGTAATTTCGTTGCTGCCATGATTTGGATCATAGTGAGGTTTATTTGAGCCAAGTAGAGGTTTGCCATTACACTGTACTCAAGCGACTGCATTCAAGGGGCTTTAGAGGCGTTCAATGCATCAACAGCATGCGCTATCCAGAGTAACAACTTGAATTGGCAGAGGTATATCGAAACAAAGGAGTGAGTGTGTTTCCTATTTTATTATTGGCTTTTATTCTTGTCCCAGTTATTGAGATTGGTTTGTTTATTAAAGTGGGCGGCTTTTTGGGCTTTTGGCCAACCATTGGACTGGTCTTGATTACCGCTTTTGTTGGTGCTTCTTTGGTTCGTAGCCAAGGTTTGCAAACATTGATGTCTGTTCAGACTCGCTTACAGCAAGGTGAATTGCCTGCTCAGCAAATTTTCGAAGGTGTATTGTTGGCGGTTGCGGGAGTGTTACTTTTAACCCCTGGTTTTCTGACCGATGCTTTGGGAATGACGATGTTATTACCTGCACCTCGAGCAATGATGGCCAAGTATCTCATGGCAAAAGTCGTGCTTAAGCCAATGGGAAATGGTGGTTTTCATGCTGGCTATTCAAATCATGGCCCATTCGATAGTCACTCCGAACAAGGGAAGACATTTGAAGGGGAATATGAACGTAAAGACGATGATGATCGAAACAAGCTCAATTGACTTTAATCTCAACGGAGCTTGCTGAGTGTTCATTAATAGCCCAATTCACTTGATTGGGCTTTTTTATGCATAGAACGAAAGAGATGGGTGAGGTAATAACGGTTTAGACCGCGCCGTTAAAGCCCATTTGTCTCCATGCTTCAAAGGCTATAATTGCGACGGCATTGGATAAATTGAGGCTGCGAGCATCAGGCATCATGGGAATACGAATACGCTGTTCCATGGGTAGGCTATCAATCACTTCTGCAGGTAAGCCGCGCGTTTCAGGGCCAAACATGAGTACATCACCAGGTTGATAGGTAGCATCAACATGATGACCTGTCGTTTTGGTTGTACAAGCGAACAGGCGAAAGTTACCTTGTTTTTCTTGCTGTAAGTATTCCAGAAAAGCTTGATAGTTTTTATGGCGTGTCACGCGGGCTAAATCACGATAATCTAACCCAGCTCGGCGAACTCTTTTTTCTTCAAGATCAAAGCCAAGTGGCTCAATTAAATGGAGGTTGGCACCACAATTAGCACATAGGCGAATAATATTACCTGTGTTAGGTGCAATTTCTGGTTCATATAGAGCAATATCAAACATGGTTGGTCATCGATTGAGTGAAAATAGGTCAGCAGTATATACGCAGTTAGGGCGTCGGGTATAGACGCAACCAGAGTTGAGTTCCGATGGCTAGCCACTTTTCTCTTGAGAACTTTCTACTTGAGAACTTTCCACTTGAGAAGATGTGACGTGAGAAACGGCCAGCCATCATAAGTAGCAAGATAACCTTTATTTGCCTAACTCTTACCTGAGCAAAGGCAAGGTCACCGTGACTCGTAAGCCACCAAGCGGGCTCTCTGAAGCAAGAATGGTTCCGCTATGCTGGCGAATGGCACTCTCGGTAATGGTTAAGCCTAACCCTGTGCCTCCAGAGTGTCGGTCTCGAGCGGTTGAAACTCGGTAGAATGGACGGAAAATGGCCTCACGTTCTTGCTCTGGGACGCCTTCACCATTGTCATCAACCACGATGCTTAATCGTTCAGGAGAATCGGTAATTTCGATCTTTACCTCGTCTTTACCATAGTAAATAGCGTTACGAATAATATTTTCCACTGCGCTCATTAGCAGCTTGGGGTTCCCGGAGATCGTTCGCTCGGGAAGAGGGGTATAGCGGAGGTGTTTGCTCATTTGTTCGGCTTCAAATTGAGCATCTTCAAGGATCTCCTCCCATAAACTGGAAAGAGGTTGTGTTTCTCGCGTTAAATGGCTGTCGACTTGGCTGCGCGAGAGTGTCAGTAACTCAGCGATCATTTGTTCAAGGCGCTGGGCTTCGGTATCAATACGAGTCAGTTCAGGGCTCTCCCCTTGTTTTCGTGTTGCTAATGCGTTGGCCATGCGCAATCGTGTCAGGGGGGAGCGTAACTCATGAGAGATATCAGACAGCAGACGCTGCTGACCTGAAATCATTTGATTCACTGCTTCAACCATCTGATTAAAGCTCGCACCTGCTTGACGAAACTCTGTCGTGCCCCTTTCTAATTTGGGATCAATAATAAACGCCCCTCTAGCTACATTCTTTGCTGCTGCTTCTAATCGGCGAGCGGGTTGACTGAGGGCCCAAGCGAGCCACAAAAGCAAAGGTGTACTGGCCAGCATAATCGCTAATAAGAGCTGTACAGGATGGTCAAATAAGCGCAGCATAAATGGAGGCGGTTCATTCCATTTAAAACCGACGTACATCAGTAAATCAGAGTTCGCCAGTGTGATGGGGATTGGTCCTGCCAACATGTAGCGGCCATACAATTTTTGGGTTGGGCGAGAGATATCTTCGCTGAGCGTGACAAAATTTTTCAGAGCACGAAGCTTGAACTCTTTGTGTTTGGCAGTGCTGAGAATCGTGCCTTCATGATCAGTAAAGAATAGGCGTGGACGCAGAGGGTATTTATTGTGTCGTATCCCTTCGATACCAAAGAGAATTTTGCCGAGGTTTGTTTGACCATGATATTGTTTTTCTAGGTTATTGCGAATCTCCAGTAAGGTCTGTTGCTGAGATTGTGGGATATCATGTACTTTACGAGGGTCAAGATGGGGCAGTGACAAAACTGCGATGAGAACCAAAAACATGGTGAGCCAAAAAATCGCAAAAATACGTCCGTATAAACTGTTTAGGTGTGGCAAGCTAAAACGTGATTGGCGCATTAGTCCTCCTCAACAAACAGGTAGCCGCGTCCGCGTAACGTTTTGATGCGCGGTTTGCCGTTATTTTGCTCTGGGAGTTTTTTGCGTAAATTTGAGACATGCATATCAATCGCACGATCAAAGGCGGCTAAGCGTTTCCCAAGTACTTCGATGCTCAACGTCTCTTTGGTAAGCACTTGACCTGGGTGCTGTAAAAAATGCGTCAGCAGGGCAAATTCGGTGGTGGTTAAATCGAGTAATGTTTGCTCAAAGTAAGCTTCTTGCTTACCTGGATAAAGTTTTATCTGTTGATACTCGACACAATCGCTATCTTTACTGCTTTTTTGATTGCTGCTTGTACGACGAAGAATGGCACGAATACGGGCTAACAGCTCGCGATCACTGAATGGCTTTGGTAAATAATCATCAGCGCCAAGTTCTAGACCTATGACTCGGTCAATCTCTTCTCCCTTTGCGGTCAGCATGAGTACGGGGGTGTCCCATTGCTCTCGTAGACGTTTCAGTGTTTCTAGCCCATTCAGTTTGGGCATCATCACATCAAGTAAGATGAGGTCTATATCGGCATTGAGTGCAGCCAACCCGGCTTGGCCATCATTGGTTTCGGTAACCAAAAATCCCTCAAAGCTGAGCACTTCTTTTAGCAAGCCAGTGAGTTCTATATCATCATCAATTAAGAGAATGTTTGCCATTGTCATATCCATAATCGAGTGGTTTTTGTTTAATCTTACATCTTATCTTGTGTGAGCAAGGGTATCTCAAGCGATTCTTTACGATTCTTTACGCTTTCTATACGTTGCTTTACCTAACAGGTTTTATTCTACACTCAAGCGCTGTGAGAGCAGCTCAGATGAATCACTAACCTGTGTAAGGAATCTAATTATGAAATCGACCAAACAATTTGTACTAGCGGCGATGGTTCTACCTTTAACTTTGAGTGCAGCAAGTGCATTTGCTTCTGATGGTAAAGCGCATTCAGGTGACAAGTGCATGGGTCAAGAACGTGCGCTTTTGAAGCAGCTTGATTTAACTGATGCGCAAAAAGAACAGATAAAAGAATTACGTAAATTCAGCAAACTCGAAAAGAAACAAAAGTTTGCCAAGCTGGAAGAAAAAAAGGTAGCACGTTTAACTCACAACGAGAAAGTGCAAGCTCTTGTGTTGGCAGACAACTTTGATAAAGAAGCGGCGAACAAGCTTGCTAAAGAAATGGTTGAAAAGCAAACCGAGCGTCGCGTCGCATTGTTGGAGAAAAAACATAAATTGCTTAGCGTATTAACACCTGCACAAAAAGTGAAATATGCCGAGCTGAAAAAGGCACGTACGCAGGAATGTGCTGAGAAAAAATACATTCGCCTTGAGAAAAAGCACAACGATTGATTCTCAATCTCGAATCATGCCCCCAAAAGAGCAGCATCCGCTGCTCTTTTTGATTGGTAAATTCATACTCATGACATGATTATCAAGATATACTCAACATATGGCTTGAAGTAACTTTTTGATTATGAAACACCAATATGCACGTTTAGTCACGATGGCTGCTTGGACGGCGACGATAGTGGCAACCCTTTTATTAATCGTAAAAGTCATCACTTGGTGGATGACAGGTTCAGTGAGTTTACTGGCATCTTTGATTGATTCGATGTTGGACATTGCTGCCTCGGTCGTTAACCTTGTAGTGGTGCGCTATGCCCTACAGCCTGCTGATCGAGAGCACACATTTGGTCATGGTAAAGCAGAATCCTTGGCGGCTTTAGCACAAGCGATGTTCATTTCTGGCTCGGCAGTTTTCCTTATTCTCAATGGTATTGAACGCTTTTTCCGCCCCGGGGAACTCAATGATCCGGAACTGGGTGTGTATGTTTCGATGTTTGCTATCGTTGTCACCTTTGGGCTTGTCGTGTTCCAAAAGCATGTGGTTCGGGTTACTGGCAGTCAGGCGATTGCGGCTGACTCACTACACTATCAAACCGACTTGTATATGAACGGAGCGATCATGGTCGCGCTGGGCCTCAGTTATTTTGGCTTCACACAAGCGGATGCGGCATTTGCGATCGGCATTGGTGTGTTTATTCTTTACAGTGCGTTTAATATGGTGAAAGAAGCGACGCAAACCTTATTAGATAGAAAATTGCCTGATGAAGAATTAGCGCAAATTCGCACGACTTGCCTCACCGTTGAAGGTGTATTAGGTGTTCATCAACTACGAACTCGTATGTCGGGCCCGACACGATTTATTCAGCTGCACTTGGAATTAAACGATAACCTACGTCTTATTGAGGCACATTATATTGCCGACAAAGCGGAAGAAGCACTTTTGGCGAAGTTTCCGGGTGCTGATATTCTGATTCATCAAGATCCCATATCGGTTGTTTTTGGGGCTGAGAAAGAACAAAAAGAGCAAGACTGGTAGACATTGGTTAAGCAGATATTGTTGAGACAAATGGCTACTTATTGGCTATCTTTCCATCTTAGTTAATTAAGAATCGAGATCCTGATGTGAATCAACAAAGGGTAGGCTGAAACTGTAATACTATTACATAAGTAGAAAATTTACATAAAAAAGTGCGTTTTCATTGGTATTCCTGTAGAGGAAATGTAACATAACGTACAGTTCTGAATTAACTAGGTTGCTTGATAACAAGAAGCCTACAAAAAATCCAACAATTGATTGCCAAAGATCGAGGGTGAACATGATTAAGAAGATTGGTGTTTTAACAAGTGGCGGTGACGCACCTGGTATGAACGCAGCAGTACGCGGTGTCGTTCGTACGGCACTATCTGAGGGATTGGAAGTTTACGGTGTTTACGATGGCTATTTAGGTCTTTATGAAGGCCGCATTGAAAAACTGGATCGTTCAAGCGTTTCTGATGTGATTAACAGAGGCGGTACTTTCCTAGGCTCTGCACGTTTCCCTGAATTTAAAGAAGAAGCCGTTCGCGAAAAAGCGATTGAAAATTTAAAACAGCATGGCATTGATGCACTTGTTGTTATCGGTGGTGATGGCTCTTACATGGGTGCTAAGAAACTGACCGAAATGGGTTACCCATGTATTGGTCTCCCAGGTACTATCGATAACGATATCGCAGGCACGGACTACACAATTGGCTACTTAACAGCTTTAAATACAGTCGTTGACGCTATTGATCGTTTGCGTGATACCTCTTCATCTCACCAACGTATTTCCATTGTTGAAATCATGGGCCGCCATTGTGGCGACTTGAGCCTAATGTCAGCAATTGCTGGTGGTTGTGAGTACATCATTACTCCTGAAACCGGATTAGACAAAGAAAAGCTGATCAGCAATATTCAAGATGGTATTGAGAAAGGTAAAAAGCACGCCATTATTGCTCTGACTGAGTTAATGATGGATGCCAATGAGCTAGCAAGAGATATTGAAGCGGCAACTGGACGTGAAACTCGTGCGACTGTACTGGGACACATTCAACGTGGTGGACGCCCAACGGCATTTGACCGAGTACTGGCTTCTCGCATGGGTAACTATGCGGTTCATCTTTTGATGGATGGCCACGGTGGTCGTTGTGTTGGTATCGTGAAAGAGCAACTGGTTCACCACGATATCATCGATGCGATAGAGAATATGAAACGCCCTGTACGTAGCGATCTCTACCAAGTTGCTGAAGAGTTGTTCTAATAAGCAGCTATGATTTAAAAAGCCCCGTCAATGGACATCATTGACGGGGCTTTTCATTTTATACTCCAGCATCTTGAGGTGACTTGGGTATAAGGGGTTGTCTTAGGTTTTATGTGTTGCGCGGCGACATTATACTTAGCAACGATATAGCATTAGTAACAATATAGTATTAGTAACAATATAGTATTAGTAACAATATAGCATTAGCAGCGACATCGTATTATAGGCTGGAAGAGGACGACGTTTGATAATGCGCCTCTAAAGTTAATCGTCTCTCTCGTACCACAAACAGGTAAGCACAAACGCCACCTAACACATTCCCTACGGCAATACCGATAAACAACCCTTCAATGCCGTATAACTGACTCCCCACCCAAGCAGACGGCAAATTAAAGATGAATAGGCGCATGAAGCTCCACTGAAAGGCTCGCAGTGGTTTATGCATCGCATTGAGCCCGCTGACAAGCATCATGACAATTCCTTGGAAACCATAGCTAAGTGGAACGGCAAGCAAGTAGTGGTTAAGGAGTCCTTTTACTGCAACATCTTGAGAGAAAAGTGTTGTGACGGGGCCACTGAGCGTGATCATAGCCAAGAAAATCCCGGCTTGAAACAAAATAATAAAGCGCATACACAAGAACCAACCTTCAAAAGCACGTTGTGGATTGTTCGCACCTAGGTTCTGAGCAATAAATGGGGTTAAAGAAGACGTCAGAGACATCAAAACCAACAGCAAAATTGATTCGATACGTTGGGCAGCACCATAGGCTGCAACGGCAGCGGTACCATAACTTGACAACAGCATCATTAACACGGCACCCGACAGAGGGTTCATGATGTTAGAAAAAGCGGCAGGAGTACCAATTTTTAGTGTTTGCAGCCAATCTTGTTTAATAAAGACCAGCTGGGGAGGGGCGAGCATGTTCTCTCGTCTTAATAGCGCATACAAAGACCCACATAGAGCACCCAACCAACTGATGGCACTGGCGATGGCGGCCCCTTGAATACCGAGCTGAGGAAATGGGCCGTAACCGAAAATGAGTAGGGGATCGAGGATGCCATTCAGTAGTCCTGCCAAGATCATTAATTTAGCTGGTGTTTTTGTATCTCCAGTTGCTCGAAGCGCGCTATTACCCGCAATAGGAATCACCAACAAAGGGATGGTCAGAAACCACACTTGCATGTATTGCTTAATCAGTGGAATTGAATCTTCTTTAGCTCCGAGCTGATTAAACAGAGGTTCAATGGCGAAGAAACCGGTGATAGAAACGATAGAAACCAGAGAGACAGCAAGTAATAAGCCGTGGCTGGTAAAGCGAGCAGCTTGGGAAGTGTCTCCTTGGCCTAGAATACGAGCAATATTAGCGGATAGACCAGTACCTATTCCCATGCTGATGCTATTGACAGCGAAGGTGACCGGAAAGGTATAACTGATAGCAGCCAGTGCTTCGGTTCCCAGCAAAGAAATAAAAAAGGTGTCGACCAAGTTAAACATCAAAATAGCGCACATCCCCACACTCATGGGAATGGTCATCTTGCGTAAAGTGCTCGCGATGGGTGCAGTTAATAAACCATGTTTGTCTTCACAGTGATGAGCGGATGGTTTTTTTTCCAGCATCTTTGATGTCTATTCCGGTGAGGTAATAACAAAGGATACAAGAAACTCTCTTTGTGAGCGAGCCAACATTTTATATATTTCCGGACCCCTTTGAACATAGCCGAGGTGGCATCGCCTTACCATTAAACTCATCACTTATGGCAAGCTGTTGTTATTACAAAATGTTACTTCCTGTCTTTTCTGTTGGTTGCATAGCGGCGAAGTGTGAGATTGGCACAGTGTTGATTGTGTTTGTTGAGGGTTAACCCCTTGTTATTTTAACTATGTCACAAAAAATATTAGCGCTCCCCTTGGGATCAGAGACTTAACACCCTATATAGTTATCACAGGCTATTCGGGCCTACTTATCAAATAAACCATGGAAATTTTCAGGAGAGACGACCAATGAACATTCGTCCATTACATGACCGAGTTATCGTTGAACGCCAAGAAGTGGAATCTAAATCAGCAGGCGGTATCGTTCTGACTGGCTCGGCGGCAGAAAAGTCAACTCGAGGTACGGTTTTGGCTGTAGGTAAAGGCCGCATTCTAGAAAACGGCGAAGTAATGCCATTGGATGTTAAAGTGGGTGATACTGTTATTTTCTCGGAAGGCTACGGCACGAAAACCGAAAAGATAGACGGTAAAGAAGTTCTGATTATGTCTGAAAATGACATCATGGCTATCGTTGAGTAATCGCTACCATTGAGTAAATTTTTGCTCTGATAACAACAAGATTGAAAACAGAATTTAAAAGGAAATCAAAGATGGCTGCTAAAGACGTTAAATTTGGTAATGACGCACGAGTGAAAATGCTAGAAGGCGTAAACGTTCTAGCGGACGCAGTAAAAGTAACACTGGGTCCTAAAGGTCGTAACGTAGTGCTAGACAAATCTTTTGGTGCACCAACAATCACTAAAGATGGTGTATCAGTTGCGCGTGAAATTGAACTGGAAGACAAATTCCAGAACATGGGCGCACAAATGGTTAAAGAAGTTGCGTCTAAAGCAAACGACGCAGCGGGTGACGGTACCACAACTGCAACCGTACTTGCACAAGCAATCGTAAACGAAGGTCTAAAAGCTGTTGCCGCGGGCATGAACCCAATGGACCTGAAGCGTGGTATCGACAAAGCGGTTATCGCAGCAGTGGAACAATTAAAAGAGCTGTCTGTTGAATGTAACGACACTAAAGCCATCGCACAGGTTGGTACTATCTCGGCTAACTCAGATGTGAGTGTAGGTAACATCATTGCAGAAGCGATGGAAAGAGTAGGCCGTGACGGCGTGATCACGGTTGAAGAAGGTCAAGCTCTACAAGATGAGCTAGACGTAGTAGAAGGTATGCAGTTCGACCGCGGTTACCTATCTCCTTACTTCATCAACAACCAAGAAGCGGGTTCGGTTGATCTAGAAAATCCATTTATCCTTCTGATCGATAAGAAAGTATCTAACATCCGTGAACTGCTTCCAGCACTAGAAGCGGTAGCAAAAGCATCTCGTCCACTATTGATCATCGCTGAAGACGTAGAAGGCGAAGCATTAGCAACATTGGTTGTGAACAACATGCGTGGCATCGTTAAAGTCGCGGCAGTGAAAGCTCCTGGTTTCGGTGATCGCCGTAAAGCAATGCTTCAAGACATCGCAATCCTAACTGGTGGTGTTGTGATTTCTGAAGAAGTCGGTCTAGAGCTAGAAAAAGTGGCTCTAGAAGACCTAGGTCAAGCGAAGCGCGTTGCAATCACAAAAGAAAACACAACCATCATCGATGGCGTAGGCGAAGAAGGCATGATCCAAGGTCGTGTTGCCCAAATCCGTCAGCAAATCGAAGATGCAACATCAGACTACGATAAAGAGAAATTACAAGAGCGCGTTGCTAAGCTAGCAGGCGGTGTTGCAGTCATCAAAGTTGGTGCAGCAACTGAAGTTGAAATGAAAGAGAAGAAAGACCGCGTAGAAGACGCACTTCACGCGACTCGCGCAGCGGTTGAAGAAGGCGTTGTTGCAGGTGGTGGCGTTGCGCTTATCCGTGCGGCGGCTAAGATTGCTGAACTGCAAGGTGACAACGAAGAGCAAAACGTTGGTATCCGCGTTGCTCTACGTGCAATGGAAGCGCCAATTCGTCAAATCACCACCAATGCGGGTGATGAAGAGTCAGTCGTTGCGAACAACGTGAGAGCTGGTGAAGGTTCTTACGGCTACAACGCAGCAACAGGCGAATACGGCGATATGCTAGAGATGGGTATCCTAGACCCAACAAAAGTAACACGTTCTGCTCTACAGTTTGCTGCGTCTGTTGCAGGTCTTATGATCACAACAGAAGCAATGGTAACGGACCTACCACAAAAAGACGGCCCAGCAATGCCTGATATGGGTGGCATGGGCGGTATGGGTGGCATGGGCGGTATGATGTAGTCATTTTGTCTGTGTTGTCTAAACCAGGTTAAATGAAAGCCGAGGATTGCTCCTCGGCTTTTTTGTTTCTCAATATTTTGTCACCTTGTTAGCCGTGGAGGCTATTTGGTTAATCGCCGTGATGATTTACGCTGGAGAATTTTTTGGTGCACACCTCGGCGCAGTGCTTTGATGCGACTCTCTGCCTTGTCTACCCCAAGTAAAACGATAAGGGCTAACACTGTAATAACGATGGATTGAGTCAGGTAGCCTAAACCAATCATCAAACCGATGCCCGCGAGTACCCAAATGACCGCTGCAGAAGTCACGCCATGGATCTTTCCATCTTGCGTCATCATCACTCCAGCGCCTAAGAAACCGACACCAGTAATAATTTGGCCTAGTACTCGTGCTTGATCCAACGTATTTGGGGATAAGGACACCGCCATGGACATAAATAAATAGGTTCCAGAGATAACCAAGATTGAGGTTCGGATTCCGACGGGTTTGCCACGAGTCTGTCGCTCAATACCGATCATTAAACCATTAATGGCGCAGCAAAGTAGAGCGGCCCAGTTAAAGGGCCCGAGATCGAAAATGTATTCAAAAGTTATTGGCATTTTATCCTCCTAATTAGCGGAGTATGCACATAGAAATTTGCACAAGCGAACAAAAGCTTTTACTCGTGACGATAACTTTTATACGTCGACGTGGTTACTCTAGATGCAGATCCAAGGGAGTTTTACTTGGGCGCCCGCCGATTTCTCGGGTCAGCTTAGGTACTAAGTAACCTGAAACTCGGGTAATCACACCTTGTATAATGGCTCTGGCTTTGTCATCGGAGATATAGTAGTGCGCTGCCCCTTGAACTTTATCCAAGACATGTAAGTAGTATGGCAGAATTCCAGCATCAAAAAGAGCTTCACTGAGCGCAACCTGCGTATCGATACTGTCATTTACCCCTTTTAACAGCACACTTTGATTCAACAAAGTAATGCCTGCTTGTCTCAGTTTGAGCATTTTCTGGCAAAATTCTGTATTGATTTCATTTGCATGGTTAATGTGAGTGACCATAATCACTTGTAGTGGTGAGTCGGCGAGCATCTTACATAGAGCATCCGTCACACGGGCAGGGATGACAACAGGTAAGCGGCTATGAATGCGTAAGCGCTTAACATGAGGAATGTGACTGATTTGTTCGATCAGCCACTCAAGCTCTTGATCTTTCGCCATCAAAGGATCGCCGCCGGAAAAAATGATCTCGTTGATCTCCGGGTGTTGTTTAATATATTCGAGACTGTTCGCCCAAGCTTGCTTGCCGCTTTTGTTGTCTTGATAAGGGAAATGACGTCGAAAGCAGTAACGACAATTAACCGCACAGCCACCTTTGACGATCATCAGAGCACGGTTTCGGTATTTATGCAGCAGCCCTGGGGTCAAATTATCTTGTTCTTCTAGGGGATCTTGAGAGAAACCATCATGGACCTCAAACTCTTCACTTAGCGGTAATACTTGACGTAAAAGAGGATCGTACGGATTGCCTTTTTCCATTCTATCGATAAAACTTTGTGGGACACGTTGGGCAAATAGGCGACGTGCAGCAAACCCGTCCTGCCATGGAGAAGGATCAACTTCCAAATACTCCAGTAGTTTTGCGGGGTCAGAGATCCCATTCGCTAACTGTTTGAGCCAGTTTTGCTCAACAGATTCGACTTTTCGGGTTATTATATGCGGCATTGAATTAGCTCTAAGAATGTAAAGAGGAAAAAATGGCTACAGTTAGCACCAATGAATTTAAAGGCGGCCTTAAGTTAATGCTTGATAACGAGCCTTGTGTCATCCTGGAAAATGAATACGTTAAGCCAGGTAAAGGTCAAGCATTTAACCGCGTTAAAATTCGTAAGCTTCTTTCTGGTAAAGTGCTAGAGAAAACCTTCAAGTCTGGTGACACTTGTGAAGTGGCAGACGTGATGGATATCGACCTAGATTATCTCTATTCAGATGGCGAATTCTACCACTTTATGAATAATGAGACGTTTGAGCAGATTGCTGCAGACGCAAAAGCAGTGGGTGAAAACGCCAAGTGGTTAGTAGAGAACAACACTTGTATGATCACTTTGTGGAATGGTAACCCAATTACGGTTACGCCACCAAACTTCGTTGAGCTGGAAGTTATTGAAACAGATCCAGGCCTTAAAGGTGACACTCAAGGTACGGGTGGTAAGCCAGCGACACTATCAACAGGTGCGGTTGTTCGAGTTCCACTATTTATCGCTATCGGTGAAGTGATCAAAGTCGATACACGTTCAGCTGAATACGTAGGTCGTGTAAAGTAATTACTTGATTCCATATAAAAAGGTCGCTTAAGCGGCCTTTTTTTATACCTGCTAAATATTAATGATATAAAAGTAACAAAATATTTCGGTAAAACCTTGGTTATTTTATGAATCTTTCGACTATTTCTTAACAATGCACTCTGATACATTAATTTTGTGGCTAGGGGGAGACCTATCACCATGACTTAAAAGCAATTATTTAAGTTCAGAGGAGATAATAATGTATGACAGAAACTTGGGAAGGGATCTAAAAATGAATGAACGACGCCAGAAATTACGTAAAACGCTTAAAGTCGCTTTAGTTGGTGTACCACTATTGGCACTGGGTTTAACGATCAATAGCTCGGTGTTAATGACAGATGCAGGCTATACCTACGTGCATCAGAATAACATAACGGGTGAGTTAGACGTATTTACAGAGCCAGGAATTCATTTTCGAATGCCGTTCTTATCTAAGATATTTAAGTATGATCAGGTGGTTACCGTGTCATTTGGTAATAATACAGGCGAGGACTTTTATCAGCGTTTAAATCCGGTTCAGGTGCGTTTTGCTGATACGTACATCGGCAAAATCCCAGTGACGTTTCGATTTAAACTCAGCAATGATCCCGAAGAATTGAAAAAAATGCATAAAGAGTTCCGCAATAACAACAACCTCATTGATGCGTTGTTAGTCAAAAATGCTCGCAATGTCACGGTGATTACCGCAACGCAATATACAGGAGAAGAATTTTTCCAAGGTGGCCTTAACCAGTTTAAATCTAAACTAGGGGATCAGCTTCGAGAAGGTATTTATCTTACTGAACGTCGCCAAGTGGAAGTCGAAGAATTGGATCTTGCTCCAGTTGGTATTAATCAAAGTAATGCGAATCAATTACAACGTACTAATCAGCTGGTGTGGAAAACGGTCCCTATTGCGGACAAGGCGGGGCAGCCTATACGTCAAGATAATCCATTGCAACAATATGGAATTCAAGTCACTCAGGTAACCATTGGTGATCCGCAACCGGAAAAGCAACTGGATAAATTATTGGCGGATAAGAAGCGTTTAGTGGCCGACCGTATTCGTGCTATTCAAGAGCAGGAAACGTCAAAAGCACAGGCAGAGACCGAGCAGCTACGTAAAGAGATTCAACGAACTCGTGAAGTTCAAGATGCTCAACGTCGTAAAGAGTTAGCCATTATTGCTCAGCAAAAAGAAGTTGAAGTTGCTCGTCAAATCGCGGAACGTGAAATTGTTGAAGTTGAAAAAACGAAGCGCTTAGCGGAAGTTGAAAAAGAGAAAGAACTGGCTATTGCAGAAGCGAACCTTGCGATTCAAAAAGCGAATTCATTATCGGCAGAATTTGAAGCAAAAGCGATTCTGGAAACAGGGCGAGCAGAAGCAGAGGTTCTGAAAGCGAAATACGCCGCTTTAGGTGCAAACCATGAAGTTTACTTAGCTGAGCTGAACCGGGATGTAGCTAAGTCGTTGTACAGCAACTTGAAAAACTTCAAAGTGCAAATGCCGCAAAACTACATTGGTGGAGGCGATTCGGCTGGCCTTAAAACCAACCTAGATGTCATTACTGGCTTTGGTGCTCTGGGTTTAATGGACCAAACCCAAAAGGTCATCCAGCAATAAGATCATAGGTAGTCAAAAGCTTTAAAAGTAAAAAGATCATAGGTGGCCAAAAGCTAAAAAATGAAAAAGAACATCGATGGTCAAATGCAAATTAAGCAAAAAGTACATAGGTGGCTGAAAGCTTAACAAGCGATGTATTTATTATAAGAAAAGCAGTGAGTGGTAACTAAGAGAAAAGAGGCTGATATGGACTATCAGCCTCTTTGTTTATTCACTCGGACCCGAACAGCAGTATTAATATTTGCACTTTCTCTCAATCTTGAGTGATGAATCAGCAGAATGGGCTGTTAATAGCAAAACTATAGCTATAGTGAGACAGACGGTAATTGCGCAAGGAAGCCTTATGTCTAAAGTAGAACAGCATCACACGTTGGATGATTTTGTCGAATATCCACCACAACAAATGCTCGATAGAGCAGAAGCAAATTTGCACTTACTTCAACGACGCCACTCGATTCGGAGTTTTTCCGATCGTCCTGTTGCTAAAGAGGTTATTGAACGCTGCATTCGCGCTGCAGGAACGGCGCCTAGTGGTGCTAATCACCAACCTTGGCATTTTGTTGCCATTAATCAGGCAGAAATGAAAACCCAGATTCGCCAAGCTGCTGAAGATTTAGAAAGTACCTTCTATCAAGGGAGAGCGGGGCAAGAATGGTTGGATGCACTAAAACCACTGGGAACTCATGCCAGCAAGCCTTATCTCGAAAAGGCCCCATGGCTTATCGCAGTCTTCTCACAAAAGAAAGGCGGCATAGAGAACAACGGTGAGCAAACCAATTACTATGTGCATGAATCGGCTGGAATTGCGACGGGGTTTTTGTTGCAGGCTTTGCATAACGCTGGGTTGGGGACGTTGACTCATACGCCTAAGCCGATGAGTTTTTTAAGTAAAATTTGTGGTCGGGATAATGACGTGGATCGCCCTTATATGCTGATTGTGACAGGTTACCCGGAAGACGATGCAACGATTCCTGAGCATGCCTTGCGCAAAAAGCCTCTTGAAGAAATCGCGACTTTTATAGAGTAATCAGTCATCCACAAGAGTCACTGCGCTGAAAATAAGTAATAAAAAAGCTGGCAGGTGCCAGCTTTTTAGGATTTGCTTGGTTTAAATCATCAACACAAAGATAACAGCAAGCACAGAGATGAGCGCTGCGAACGCATAGCAGGCGATTTTACCAACCACACCAGTGTGCAGCTTTAGATCGTGCATACCGTGATGAAGACGGTGCATGGCATGCCACATTGGCAGAGCCAAAGTCGCGATAATAAACAGGCCTCCGATAAAGCTCGTGGCAAATTCGACAACTCGCTCGTAGCTAAGCGCTTGTTGATCAATCACCCCCATCGGAACCAAAAGGCCTAACACCAAAATGGTAATTGGGGTAAACATGGCAAACCACGTGCCCCCAGCTCCGAATAAGCTCCACCAGATAGGCTCATCAGAACGTTTTGGTGTTCTATTGATAGTGTAATTTGGTTTCATGAGTCAGCTCCTTACATCACAATGAGAACAATCAGTGAGATAAAGGTAACGGCTGCCCACTGAATAAGAACAATGATTTTCTTGTCTATCGGTTTTCCGTTTAAACGGATAGGCATCACTTGTGGCATCATATTAAAGAAGGTGTGAGCATGAAAAAGGCTACCCAGTAAAGCGACAACATTGATCGCCATAACGATAGGGTTCGCCATGAACTCTAACCAACTTTGCCAAGCTTGTGGCCCTTTTACTAACGCGCCTAAGCCCACCGTTAGGAAGAGAGTAAATAAGATAAGCGGCAATACCGTTGCTTCTCGTAACATATAAAAGCGGTAGAATGGATTATTTTGCCACCAAGTACGTTTTACTTCTCGGATGTAAGGCTTTCTGTTACTCATTACTTTGCCTCCACTGTATGAGGTGAACCATCAGGTTTAAGCATCGCGATAACAAAATCCATCGAAGAGGCGATCTTACCTTGGTTCACTGCCGCTGCAGGATCCACATTCTTTGGACAAACGTCAGAGCAATAGCCTACGAATGTACAACCCCAAGCACCATTTTCGCCATTAATTAACCCCATGCGTTCATCTTTGCCGTTATCGCGACTGTCTAAATTGTAGCGATGTGCCAGAGTCAAAGCTGCAGGTCCAATAAATTCAGGATTTAGACCAAATTGAGGGCAGGCGGCGTAACACAAACCACAATTGATACAAGCGGCAAACTGCTTATATTTGGCCATTTGTGCAGGTGTTTGCAGGTTGGTGCCATCTTCCGGTTTGCGATCGTTACCGATGATGTAAGGCTTGATCGCTTCTAAACGTTCAATGAATGGCGTCATGTCGACAATCAAATCTTTCTCGATAGGGAAATTGGCTAATGGCTCGATCGTGATACCGTCTGGGTAATCGCGAAGAAAGCTTTTACATGCGAGCTTAGGTACGTTGTTGACCATGATGCCGCACGAGCCGCAAATCGCCATTCGACAAGACCAGCGATATGACAGCTGTTTATCGAGGTTATCTTTGATGTAACCAAGGGCATCAAGAACGGACATAGTGTCATCAAACGGCACATCGTAGCTTTGGATGTAAGGTTGCGTATCTTTTTCAGGGTCGTAACGCAGAATATCGACTTTTTGAATGCGGTTAGCGGGCATTATGCTTGCTCCTCTGCATGTGGAGTTACGGCCTCAGTTTGTGTTGTTTGCTTTTGTGTGGCGGTTTGCTCTTGTGCGGCGGCTTTCTCTGCTGCTTCACCATACAAACGTGCTTTTGGCTGAGATTTAGTGATGGTGACATCGCTGTATTCTATGCTCGGCGAGGCATCATCGGCTTGGAAGAAGGCGAGAGAGTGCTTGAGGAAATTTTGATCATCACGCTCTGTGCAGCCATCATCAAGACGTTGGTGTGCGCCGCGAGATTCTTTGCGCAAAATTGCCGAATGCACCATAGCTTCAGCCACTTCAAGACCATAACCAACCTCGATGGCGTATAGCAGATCGGTGTTAAAGACCTTGCCTTTGTCTTGAATTCGGATACGTTTGTAACGAGCTTTAAGTTCGGCCAGTTTATCGATGGTTGCTTGCATCAAATCTTGTTGACGATAGATGCCACAGCCAGCTTCCATGGTATGCCCCATTTCTGTGCGAATATCTGCCCAGTTTTCATCACCTTCTTGGCCCATTAGCGCTGTAATACGCTGCTCAACAGCCTTGACTTGAGTCGCAATTGAATGGTCATTCCACCCGCTAAATTCAGCGGCATGTTTGACGGCTTGTTCACCAGCAACACGACCGAATACGACGAACTCAGCGAGAGAGTTGGACCCCAGACGGTTAGCTCCATGTAACCCGACAGAGGCGCATTCACCCACGGCGAACAAACCTTTAATACGCGTTTCACATTGTGCGTTGGTTTCAATGCCGCCCATGGTGTAATGCACGGTTGGGCGAATTGGAATTGGCTCTTTGGCTGGGTCGACATTGACATAGGCTTTGGCAAGCTCACAGATAAAGGGTAAGCGTTCTTGCAAATATTCTTCTCCGAGGTGACGAAGATCAAGGTGCACGACATCCCCAAGAGGATGTTTGATGGTGTTACCTTTTTGCTGTTCATGCCAGAATGCTTGAGATACTTTATCGCGTGGTCCCAACTCCATGTATTTGTTTTTTGGCTCTCCAACAGGGGTCTCTGGCCCCATGCCGTAGTCTTGTAGATAGCGATAACCATTTTTATTAATGATGATCCCACCTTCACCGCGACAGCCTTCGGTCATGAGAATACCTGTTCCAGGTAGGCCCGTCGGATGGTACTGAACAAACTCCATGTCACGTAACGGGACTCCATGACGATAAGCCATCGCCATTCCATCGCCAGTGACAATGCCACCATTGGTATTACAGTGATAGACTCGTCCTGCTCCACCTGTTGCGAGGACTACAGACTTGGCTTTGATCGTAACAAGTTTACCTTCCGACATATGGATAGCAATGAGCCCTTGTGCTTGACCCTCATCCACCAACAAATCCACCACAAAGTATTCATCAAAGCGTTTGATGTTGCTGTACTTCATCGATGTTTGGAACAAGGTGTGCAGCATATGGAAGCCTGTTTTATCGGCCGCGAACCAAGTACGTTCAACCTTCATACCACCAAAGCGACGCACGTTGACTTCGCCGTTTTCTTTACGGCTCCACGGGCAGCCCCATTGCTCCATCTGGATCATTTCACGGGTTGCATTTTCTACAAAATATTCCACAACATCCTGTTCACATAGCCAGTCACCACCGCCGACAGTATCGTTAAAGTGGTTGTCTAGACTATCTTCATCCTTGATAACTGCTGCCGAGCCACCTTCTGCTGCAACCGTATGGGAACGCATAGGGTAAACTTTAGAAATCAAAGCGACTTCTAAGTCAGGGTTTGCTTCAGCTGCTGCAATGGCAGTACGAAGACCAGCGCCGCCTGCGCCGATGACTGCGATATCTGTGATGATCGTTTGCACAGTTATCCTCCAGTTGGTGATGCGGAAAATCCGCTTGTTATTGTGAACATGAAAGGCGAACAAGCCCTCACTTTTAGTAGGGGTAGTGTAGGGGAGGTAGAAGGGGCAAAAATTGATGTATTTAGGTTTTTTTGTCGGTAATACGATCCGAGAATAAGAAAATATAGGATATGTGATTATTATCACGTGCTCGATATTGCCAGTTTTCTACTTGGAGGGGCTAGGAAAAACGGGGCAAAATTGCTATTTTTCCTCTCCTTTCTCGTTCTTAGAGTTTTGTTATGCAAACGACCTGGCAACCGAGTGCCTCGATATCAAATCTTCGTCAGCGAGCGGCTTTAATCGCGACCATTCGTCAATTTTTCACTGATCGACAGGTTATGGAAGTGGAAACGCCAGCGATGAGCCACGCTACGGTTACGGACATTCATTTACAGACCTTCCAAACCCGTTTTGTTGGTCCTGGCTATGCGGATGGTCAGCCATTATTTTTTATGACTAGCCCTGAGTTTCACATGAAGCGTTTATTGGCGGCGGGCAGTGGCTGTATTTATCAGATCGGTAAAGCATTCCGTAATGAAGAAAGTGGCCGACATCATAACCCGGAGTTCACCATGTTAGAGTGGTATCGAGTGGGTTTTGATCATCATCAGCTAATGGATGAGATGGACGAGTTGCTGCAAGCGATATTGCGATGCGAGGCGGCAGAGCGAATGACCTATCAACAAGCTTTTCTCAATGTGCTTAAGGTGTGCCCGCTTGAGGCGTCGATGGCTGAATTGAAAAAGGTTGCTGATACTCTCGGCTTAAGTGACATTGCGGCACAAGAAAATGATCGCGATACGCTTTTACAATTACTGTTTAGCATGGGCGTGGAGACCCGTATCGGCCAGCAGGTTCCCGTCTTTGTGTATGATTTTCCTGCTTCCCAGGCGGCTTTAGCCAAGATTAACCAGCAAGATCCTCGTGTGGCGGAGCGTTTTGAAGTGTATTTTAAGGGGATTGAGTTAGCCAATGGCTTTCATGAGCTGGATAATCCACATGAGCAGCGAGTTCGTTTTGAGCAAGACAACGCCAAGCGTCTGGAAATGGGGCTACCAATCCAACCGATTGACCAGAACTTGATTGATGCGCTACATGCTGGACTGCCAGACTGTGCAGGGGTGGCACTGGGTATCGACCGTTTGATTATGTTGGCGCTCGGTTGTGATCATATTGACCAAGTGAGTGCATTCTCGTTCCCTATTGCTTAAATAGAATATAACGAAAACAATAATCTACGTTTGATTTTGGTAAAAGCGCGGCTATCGACCAAAGCGTTGTGAGCCGCTATACTCGATGGCCGAATGAGAAGGGAGTTTGATAACAATGAAAACGCGCGACAGAATTGTCTATGCTGCTCTGGAGTTGTTCAATCAACAGGGTGAGCGTAACGTGACAACCAATCATATTGCTGACCATCTTGAAATCAGCCCAGGTAATCTTTACTACCATTTTCGCAACAAGCAAGAAATTGTACGTGATATTTTCACGCTCTACTCGAATGAATTAATTGAGCGTTTTACGCCCATTCAAGGTTCGCAGGAGAGCTTAACCATGTTGAAGCGTTATCTTGATTCCATTTTTACTTTAATGTGGAAATATCGTTTCTTCTACGCAAACTTACCAGAAATTCTCGCTCGAGATGAGCACCTACACGAAGCTTACATCGATATTCAGAATCAGTTACAAGCCAACTTAATTGCCATTATGCAAGAGTTTGTCTCGATGAGATTATTGGATGTGGAACCGCAACAAATGGAATCTTTGGTGCGTACCTTACACCTGATTGCTTGCAGCTGGTTAGCTTACCAACTCGCGATGTCACCAAAAACACCGATCACAGAGCAAATGGTTAAGCAAGGCATGCTACAGATGCTCAATGTTGTTAAGCCAGTCGCAACATCACAAGGGATGGAGCAGTTAATTCTGCTTGAAGATGCGGTTAACGCATTACACAGTTAATCTAGTGCTTTTCGGTGTGTTGAGGCCAATATTCAATGAATTACGATGTCTTTAATGGTGACGCGGATGGGATTATTGCCTTACTTCAACTGCGTTTGGCCAATCCAACTGATGCTCAATTGGTCACGGGAGTAAAGCGGGATATTCACTTGCTAGACAAACTCACCGTTCAAGCGGGTGATGAGCTGACGGTGTTGGATATTTCAATGGAGAAAAACCGTGTTGGTCTAGAAAATGTGCTAAGGCAAGGGGCTATAGTATTTTATGCCGATCATCACCAAGCTGGTCACATGCCCAAATATGAAGGTTTAACCGCGCACATCAATCTAGACGCCAATACTTGTACGGCTTTGATTATTGACGAGCTTTTAGAGCAGCGTTTTCATCATTGGGCGATTGCAGGGGCCTACGGCGATAATTTATTGGCAAAAGCGGAACAACTGGCTGATCTTGCTGGGCTGAATAGCGAGCAAAAGACACAGTTGGAGCAGTTAGGGACGCTGATTAATTACAATGGTTATGGTGCTCAATTGGATGACCTTCATTTTCACCCGGCCGATTTGTTCCGTGCTTTAGTCCAATATCCTTCTCCCTTCGATGTGATTGCGGATCTTACTTCTCCTTTTTATTCCCTACAATCGGCTTACCAGCAAGATATGACACGAGCACAAAGTGTGTTGGCAATGTATGAAGGTCAACGATTAAAACTGTTTGAGTTACCGAATCAGGCATTCTCTCGTCGGGTCAGTGGTGTGTATGGCAATTGGTTGGCCAATCAGGAGCCAAACTTTGCTCATGCAGTGTTAACCGATAATGGTGATGGCAGTTTTACCGTGTCTCTTCGAGCTCCTCTTAACAATAAGCAAGGAGCTATGGCTGTGTGTGGGCAGTTTCCATCGGGAGGTGGAAGACAAGCCGCAGCAGGCATCAATCAGCTACCTAAAGCCTCGCTAAATGCTTTTATTTCGGCGGTAGAACAGTATTACGCTTAAACTTTGTTATTGTGGTCTGTAAGATCACCAAAACGACTTTGTTTAACGGCGTTTGAGCCACGATTTGGGGTTTTGCGCTTCGCTGTTACGGCGAATTTCAAAATATAAAGAAGGTCTTTCTTGCCCGCCAGTATCTCCCGCTAGGGCAATGACTTCCCCTTTAGTGACTTTATCGCCTTCCTTTTTGGTCAAGGCTTGGTTGTAGCCGTATAACGTCATGTCACCTTTGCCGTGATCGAGCAAGACGACTAAACCATAACCACGAAGGTATTCTGCAAAGACAACGGTACCGGGATAAACCGCTTTAACTTGTTGACCATAGCTGGCAGACAGCACGATGCCTTTCCAGTTAACTTGACCCGTTTGCCGGGTGCCAAAATTATGCAGAACGCGACCCTTGATTGGCCATGGCAGTTTACCGCGCTGTTTCGCTAAACCATCCATGGGAACGGCGTTACGTTTTGCTGCTTTAGCTATCTCAGCTTTGAGGCGAGTTTCATTGCGTTGCAGTTCGGCCAAATAACGCTTGTCATCTTTAATGCTTTTCTGAATTTTATTCAGTGTGCCTTTACGTTGTGATTGCGTTTTAGCAAGAGAGGTCTTTTTCTCTGACTGCTGGGTGAGTAGAGTTTGAATTTGCTGCTTTTCTAATTCCAGCTGCTTTTTGTTGTGTGCTAACGCTTCCGTTGTTTTACTTATAGCATCAATGACTTCCGCACGAGCTTGAGCTAATTGCTGAAAATATTGGCTGATGCGATCTTCTTCTACCCCATCATTGAGTAAATGGCCATTAGCTTTGGCTCGGTCAGTCATATAATAGACTTGGAGAAGTTGTTTGAGCTCCTGCTCTTGAGTGTTGCGTTGTTCTTCTTGGCGAGTGATTTTGCCTTCTAACTTAGCGATGTTTTGATCGGCTTTCGTTAATTCGGCTTTGGTGGTTTTGATGTCTTTTTCGAGTTTGGAGATCCCCAGTTCTTGGCTTTTTAGCGATTTTTGTAGATCATTAAGCTGTTTCTCTTGTGAGGTCAAAGATTTCTTTTGGCGTGAAATTTCACTCGATACGCCTTTCAGTTCTTTCTGACTGGCTGAGTGAGCGGTAAGAGGGTGGAGCGTGAATAAAGCCCCCACTAATAACAAAGTTGAACGTACTACTGAAAAATGTTGTTGTCGCACTTAGATATTACCTACCGCGTTGATCTAAAGAGTTTGGGTGATTAAATACCGTCACCGTGAACGAAGCTTTGTGACTTGCCGTTAAAGCCTTGATCCATATCGAGAGAAGGTTTGTCCGTTTTAGGACGCCCCAAGATTTTTGCTGGGACACCTGCCACCGTAGTATGGGGCGGAACCGGTTGTAAGACCACAGAGCACGAGCCGATTTTAGCGCCTTCGCCGACTTCAATATTGCCCAGAATTTTTGCGCCAGCTCCAATCATCACGCCCTCACGAATTTTAGGGTGACGATCGCCGCATTCTTTACCAGTACCACCTAGTGTGACGTCTTGTAATATGGAAACGTCATTCTCCACTACGGCTGTTTCACCGATGACAATCCCTGTGGCGTGGTCAAGCATGATACCACTGCCGATCCGTGCTGCTGGGTGGATATCAACTTGGCAAGCCACAGAAATCTGATTTTGCAGGTAAGTGGCCAGAGCAAAACGGCCCTGTTTCCATAGCCAGTTTGCCACTCGATAGCCTTGAAGAGCATGGTAGCCTTTGAGGTAAAGCAATGGCATGGAGTACATTGCAACAGCAGGGTCACGAGTCACGGTTGCGCAAATATCGCAAGCAGCGCTGTCGGTTATCATTGGGTCGGCAGCAAAGGCTTCTTCAACGACCTCACGTACTGCCATCGCTGGCATAGAAGCGGTGTTCAATTTATTGGCTAAAATGTAGCTTAATGCCGCACATAAACTGTCATGCTTGATGATGGTAGCATGATAAAAACTTGCCAGCATGGGCTCTTGCTCTGACATTTCACGGGCTTCTGAGACGATTTTATCCCAGACTTTTTTCTTCTTGCAGTCTTTCATTGTTGGTGTCCTGAATGATTCTTCCGTGATCCGTCAGTATTTTTTACTTTTATTATTCTGTACTTTTGCTTACCAGTCATTTTTGTGAGGCTAGTGGTTTATTTGCCCTCAGTTTTTTTATCTCGAGCAAGTAAATCTTGGGCAGCTTGACGTGCTTCTTTACCTTGATACAACACTTGATAAATTTGGTCAACAATTGGCATCTCTACACCCATGCGCTGAGCTAATACCCAAACCTCTTTGGTATTACGGTAACCTTCGACCACTTGACCAATTTCTTCTTGCGCGACATCCACCTCTTTTCCTTGGCCAAGAGCTAAACCAAAGCGACGGTTACGTGACTGATTATCGGTACACGTCAAGACTAAATCACCAAGTCCAGCCATGCCCATAAAGGTATCTGGCTGAGCTCCTAGCGCGGCACCAAGACGGGTCATTTCTGCTAATCCTCGGGTAATCAAGGCAGTGCGAGCATTGGCACCAAAACCAATACCATCGGACATACCGGCCCCAATTGCGATAACGTTTTTAACTGCCCCGCCAAGTTGCATACCGATAAAGTCATGATTGGCGTAGACGCGGAATGTTTTTCCGCAGTGGATTTGCTCTTGTAGGTCAGAAAGAAAGTCAGTATCAGGTGAAGCAACTGAGATGGCGGTTGGCATGCCCATCGCTAATTCCTTAGCAAACGTTGGGCCTGACAAGACAGCAAGAGGGTAATGTTCACCAATGACATCAAAAGCCACCTCTTTTAGTAGGCGGCCTGTTTCTGGCTCTAACCCTTTGGTGGCCCAACAAATACGCGAGTCTTTGCGCAAGAAAGGCTGGATATTCGTGAGAACTTGGCCAAAAACATGGCTTGGCACTACAACAAGAAGATCACGGCTGGCTTGGGCGGCCTTTTCTAGGTCTTGCTCAATAATTAAGCTATCAGGGAAATCAATATTTGGCAGAAAAGCGTGGTTGGCGCGATCATGCTCAAGGCGAGCCATGTGTTCTGGATCATGCCCCCAAAGGATAATGTTTGCGCCATTTCGAGCAAGGGAAATAGCTAATGATGTTCCGTATGAGCCCGCTCCAATAACGGTCATTGCGATCTCTTTACCATAAGCATTATTTGAGTTTGCTGGTGTCATATTGCCGCCTAGTTATCTTTTTACTACTAGTAATCTAGTCCATAAACGCCAGATTTTACGCACTCTAGAGGCTAGGGACTAGAAACTTTTGTGAGAAATAAAAAATGCACATAACATCGTAAAGAGGATGCTGTGTGCATTTTTATCGAATATTCAACGCATCAAACGTGGAGATACGTTTTATTTCAGCTCGAATTATGCTTCGACTTCGCCTTGCTGCGCTTGTTGCTGTAGGTAGTTCATGAACAGCGCATCAAAGTTAACTGGTGCTAGGTTTAGCTGTGGGAACGTGCCTTTTACCACTAGGCTTGAGATAGTTTCACGAGCGTATGGGAATAGGATGTTCGGGCAGAAAGCGCCAAGGCAATGTGCTAATTGACCTGCTTCCATTTTCTCAGCAGTGAAAATACCACCTTGTTGAACTTCACATAGGAATGCAGTTTCTTCTTCGTTCTTCACTGTTACAGTAAGACGTAGAATCACTTCGTAAACGCCTTCACCCAGCTCACGGCTTTGCGTGTCTAGGTCAAGTTTTACGTCTGGATTCCATTCTTTTTGGAAAATTACTGGAGAGTTCGGTGCTTCGAAAGAAACGTCTTTCAGGAAGATACGTTGAATTGCAAAGTTTTGTTGTGCGTCTTGTGGTGCTGCTTCAGCCATTTTTCTATTCCTTAATCAATAATGAGTTGGGTGTCACTGCGTGCCCTAAACCCAAGAAGAGGTTTTGCTCTGAGGCTAACGGAGAGAATCAACCTTGACCAGATGAGGTACTGATTTCATTGCAGGACTTCACATCTTAATGTTGCGGTTGATTCTAAATTGTTCAGTTAGAACCTCAGGCGATTTGCGCTGTAATATTTCTGAGGCCTTATTTCTTTCCTCGAATCAGAGGAAGGTTGGCTTCATTCCATGCGATCAAACCATTTTTTAGTAGGCTGACATTAGTAAAGCCTGATTTTGCAAGTAGGTTTGCACTCTCATGAGCGTTGTGGCCTGTTTTGCATACTAGGATGATTGGGTCTGATTTGTGTTTTTCAAGTCCACGAAGCGTTCCCGCTTTAATATCTGATGGTAAAATGTGAACTGAATCAGTAATGTGACCTTGTTTGAACTCATCTTTTGAGCGAATGTCGACGACAACGCCATTTTCACGGTTCATCAGGTGAGTTAATTGACCCACATTAACGACCTTGTAAGGAGCGGTTGCTGATTTCACTAAGTTGACGATAAGCGCAACCAGTAGGCCTACCCAAACTAAAGATAGAATCATATTTTGTTGAAAAAATTCAATGTACTCTTGCATGTCTTGAGCTCTTGCACGGTTGGCGGAAAATAAAGCTGGAGTATAGCGAGGTTAGCCGTCTTAGGCGAGAGGGTAAAAACGTTCTGGTCAATAATTGAGACTTGTACATTTCGGTTCGATGTTGGATAAAGTCCTCTTCTTGATAAAAAAGACACTACTCATGGTAGCGTTTGGAAAAAACTATTAATGTAATTGGCAGAAACGATGGTCGCTTTTTTCTTTAACGGTGCATAATAGTCTCATGGTTTGCAGAAGTGGTTTCTACTCTTGATTGGATTAAAAGATGAGGTCTAGCTTAAAAAGAGAGAGTCCTGATTAAAACAAAGATAGCGCCTGTCATAAACAGAATATGGATTATCAAGAAAAGAGCACTGATGCGTTTGAATTACTGGAGAAACCTGCGAACGAACAGGTCAAGTTGTAAAATAGCAACGATAAATCGCACACATAATTTGATCTTACCCTACAGTTTTGGGTTAAAAGTGTAGTAAAATTACGCTAGTTTTGTTTCAAGGTTCGTTTGGGTTTCGCCCTACACCAACAGTTACTTAAATTTGATGAGGTCATTACTATGTCAGCGAAAAAGCCATTGGCTTTAGTTATCCTTGACGGTTACGGTCACCGTGAAGACACAGCAAGCAACGCAATTGCCAATGCCAAAACACCAGTAATGGATGCGCTTATTGCGAATAACCCGAATACACTCATTTCTGCTTCTGGCATGGATGTGGGTCTACCTGATGGACAAATGGGTAACTCAGAAGTCGGCCACACTAACATCGGCGCAGGTCGTGTCGTATATCAAGACCTAACTCGTATCACTAAATCTATTGCTGATGGTGAATTTAGCGAAACTGCAGCGCTAGTCGCAGCGATTGATACCGCAGTAGAGGCAAATAAAGCGGTACACATTATGGGTCTGATGTCACCAGGTGGTGTTCACTCTCATGAAGATCATATTTATGCGGCAGTAGAAATGGCGGCGGCACGTGGTGCTGAAAAGATTTACTTGCACTGCTTCCTTGATGGACGTGATACGCCACCACGCAGTGCAGAAGGTTCGCTTCAACGCTTCCAAGACCTTTTTGCCACATTAGGTAAAGGGCGTGTTGCTTCAATAGTGGGCCGCTATTATGCAATGGATCGTGATAACAACTGGGAACGTGTTCAAGTTGCTTATGACCTGCTTACTCAAGCTAAAGCAGAGTTTCATGCAGAAACGGCGGTGGCAGGTTTAGAAGCGGCTTACGCTCGTGATGAAAATGATGAGTTTGTTAAAGCAACGGCAATCAAAACTGCGGAGCAAGAAGACGCGATCATGCAAGATGGTGACTCGGTGATCTTCATGAACTATCGTGCAGACCGTGCCCGTCAAATCACTCGCGCTTTTGTTCCTGAGTTTGATGGCTTTGAACGTGCGACTTTCCCAGCAGTTAACTTTGTTATGCTAACGCAATATGCCGCTGATATTCCGCTTGCGACTGCCTTCCCACCAGCATCACTCGAAAATACTTACGGTGAGTGGTTGTCTAAGCAAGGTCAAACTCAGCTACGTATTTCAGAAACAGAGAAATATGCTCACGTGACTTTCTTCTTCAATGGTGGTGTTGAAAGCGAGTTTGCTGGTGAAGAGCGTCAGCTTGTGGCTTCTCCAAAAGTTGCTACGTATGACCTTCAACCAGAAATGAGCTCTCCTGAGTTAACTGAAAAGCTGGTTGCTGCAATTAAATCAGGTAAGTTTGATACTATCATTTGTAACTATCCAAATGCTGATATGGTTGGTCATACGGGGGTTTATGAAGCCGCTGAGAAAGCAATCGAAGCGCTAGACGAAAGTGTTGGTAAAGTGGTAGAAGCCATCAAAGAAGTAGGTGGCCAGCTACTTATCACTGCTGACCACGGTAACGCTGAAATGATGGTGGACCCAGAAACAGGTGGTACACATACAGCACATACTAACCTACCAGTACCTTTGATTTATGTCGGTGACAAAGAGATTGAATTCAAGTCAGGTGGTAAGTTATCAGACCTTGCACCAACAATGCTGTCTCTTGCTGGCTTAGAGATTCCTGCTGAAATGTCTGGTGATGTTCTGACTAAATAAGCACGTTTGTACTGAAAAGACATATACCCTAAAGCCCTTGGTTAGAGATAACCAAGGGCTTTTAGTTATGTCTAAAACATGGGCAATTAGATAACGTGAAGAGTAAAAAACAGATAATGTGAAGGGTAAAAAAAGCCTCTGAGGTCAGTCAGAGGCTTTGCGTTCAATGAGCGTCTAGAAAAGCCAAAGAGGCTCTACTGAGCTCGATATGCGTGAGCTCGCAGCGCTGACTTCTTCTTACAGGCTTACTGCTTATGTGCGAATGGCGTGCCCATCAGTGTCGGCTTACCATTTTCAATGCTGGCATCAAATGTTACGGCATCTTTAGCAAACAGGTTAATAACCGTTGAACCAAGTTTGAAGCGGCCCATTTCTTCGCCTTTCTTCAATTTAATTGCTTGTTCACCTTCTGCTGGGTAGTCCCACTTATACACGGTATTACCACGTGGTGGTGTGATGGTGCCAGCCCAAACTTGTTCAATACTACCGACAATTGTTGCACCGACAAGCACTTGTGCCATTGGCCCAAAGTCTGTATCAAAAATACACACAACACGTTCGTTACGAGCGAATAGGTTTGGTACATTTTCTGCTGTTAATGGATTAACAGAGAACAGATCGCCAGGAACATAGATCATTTGACGCAAAGTTGCATCACACGGCATATGGACACGATGATAGTCTCTTGGCGATAGGTAAAGTGTTGCAAAGGAACCGTCTTGGAATTCTTGAGCAAGTGCTGCATCCCCACCTAAGAGTTCTTGAGCTGAGAAATGATGGCCTTTTGCTTGGATTAGCTGACCATTTTCAATCGCACCGAATTGGCTCACGCAAGCATCAGCCGGGTGAGTTATCACGGACTCGTCTTGTGTGATTGGGCGTGCGCCTTCTTTTAGTTCACGGACGAAGAATTCATTGAAGGTCTCAAAATGCTCTGGGTTTGAGTGCTTCGCTTCATCCATGTTGACGTTATATTGCTTTATAAACCAGCGGATTACGGCTGTTGTTAGACGACCAGCTTTAGCGGAAGCCAATTTGCCTACCAAGCGGGTTAAACCATGCTGAGGAAGCCAGTATTGCAGTCCAACTTTAATTTTATCCATCTCTAATTCCGATACTTCTGTTAGATTCTCGCGTTAAGACGCGAGATATTACTAAATTTTGTTCTTATTGTCTGTCTTATCCCAAAAAGCCTGTTGCTATAAGGTGAGAGAGAAACAAAGAGATCCATTGAGCTGTTGTATTGACGATAAAAAGCTGACGGTTCAACTTACCGATTAATCATCACAATGGTTGCTATATACCCAAGCACCTGAAATGACTTGGGTATAAGTACTTGACGTTTAATTATACAACATTGAGTGCGTTTGACTACAAATCCGCTTTCTTACTGCGTGAGTACTGTCGGTTTGCTTTATTTTCCAACATGCTATCCAAAATACGATGATAGTTATCAAATCGAACTTGGCTGACTTCGTTTTGTTCTACCGCTTCACGTAGTGCACACCCAGGATCGTCTCCATGTTTGCAATCTCTGAATTTACACAAACCAAGAAATGGACGAAACTCGACAAAAGCTTTGGTGATTTCCTCTGCTTCTAGGTGCCAGAGGCCAAACTCGCGAACACCAGGAGAGTCTATCAGATCACCGCCTGTCGGGATGTGGTATAGGCGGGCAGCTGTTGTGGTATGTTGACCTAAACCAGAGTTTTCTGAAATGGCCCCTTCTTCAACTTCATTTTCGAGCTCCGGCATTAATGCGTTAACCAAGCTCGATTTACCCACGCCAGATTGCCCGACGAAGATATTAATTCGTCCATGAAGATGGGCTTCTAACTCGGCGATGCCTTCACCGGATTCTTTACTCACAAACAGGACTTTGTAGCCAATACGTTGATATTCTGTTAGCCAATCTTGATAGGTATTTCGTTCTTCGACGGAGAGTAAATCAATTTTGTTGAGTACCAGCAATGGTGCTATTTTTAGCGTTTCTGAAGCAACAAGGTAGCGGTCAATAATATTGAGTGAAAGTTCAGGTAAGACCGACGACACAATCACCATTTGATCAACATTGGCAGCAACGGGTTTTAAGCCATCGTAGTAATCTGGGCGAGTTAAAACGGAGGTTCTTGGCTCGACGGCTTCAACAACACCAGAAATACCTGACATCGATTCTAACCCTTCTCGCCACAGCACGCGGTCACCAGAGACAAGAGATTCAATGCCGCGGCGAAGATTACAACGCTGAATGTCACCGGTTTCTAGGTCTTCGATGTCGGCATGTTGGCCAAAGCGTGTAATGACTAACCCCTGCTTACTGGCACCGAGCATCGCTTCATCCCACTGGATTGAATCTTCTTGCTTTTTTAAACGCTTTTGTTGGTTGTTGCGTACTCGACGCACTTGACCTTTGGTTAACTTTTTCTTTTTTGCCACAATTTTGTACTTAATATGAGTTCGCTCAACCGTTTTGATCGGCGTTGTGAGTATCGTGTTTCAAGTATTTTCAGGTATAGTACCTCTTTTAGCGATAAACAAATAGGCGGCATAACTATGTCTTTTAGCGATCAAAACTTGATTTGGGTTGACTTAGAGATGACAGGACTTGATCCTGAAACGCATAAAGTCATTGAAATCGCTTCTATTGTCACCGACAGTGAGCTGAATATTTTAGCCGAAGGGCCAGTACTTGCGATTCATCAAGATGACGCAGAATTAGCCAAGATGGATGAGTGGTGCACCAATACTCACACTAACAGTGGATTGGTCGAACGTGTGCGTCAGAGCCAAATTTCTGAGCAACAGGCGGTTGAACAAACTATTGCTTTCTTAGAGCAGTGGGTGCCAAAAGGTGTTTCACCTATCTGTGGCAACAGTATCGGACAAGATCGTCGCTTTCTCTACAAGCATATGCCGGAATTGGAAGCGTACTTTCATTATCGCTACTTGGATGTCAGTACTCTGAAAGAACTTACTCGTCGATGGAAGCCACAGATATTAGCTGGATTCAGCAAACAGGGAACGCATCTTGCGCTCGATGATATTCGTGAGTCGATTGCCGAACTTAAATACTATCGAGAAACCATTTTTAAGATCTAACTGTTAAAGCTGTGATCCAAATTGTTGAAACTAATGAGTGTTTTGCTTGCTTTTTCATCAGTCGAAAAAAAAATAAAGTTTTTTTGAAGGAAGGGCTTGCATCGCAAGAAAATGCTCTTATAATTCGCAGCCCTAAACAGCGGAAACGTTGTTGATGCGACACTAGCTCAGTTGGTAGAGCGCAACCTTGCCAAGGTTGAGGTCACGAGTTCGAACCTCGTGTGTCGCTCCACTTTCTCTTAAGAAAGTGAGATGACTTTTCATTACGTTTAAGTGATGAGTATGGACGCGGGATGGAGCAGCTTGGTAGCTCGTCGGGCTCATAACCCGAAGGTCGTCGGTTCAAATCCGGCTCCCGCAACCAAATTCAAGACAGTTTGATGGTTAGTATTCATAACCTTCAGGCCGTCGACGGATGCGCCGCCCGGTTTAAATCAGGCCCCGCAACCAAATCTCTAATGAGAATATGCGACACTAGCTCAGTTGGTAGAGCGCAACCTTGCCAAGGTTGAGGTCACGAGTTCGAACCTCGTGTGTCGCTCCATTTCTCTTGGAAGTTTCATAAGCTCTCATTGTGCTCAACAATGACATACGGACGCGGGGTGGAGCAGCTTGGTAGCTCGTCGGGCTCATAACCCGAAGGTCGTCGGTTCAAATCCGGCCCCCGCAACCAAATTCAAGACAGTTTGATGGTTAATATTCATAACCCTCAGGTCGTCGACGGATGCGCCGCCCGGTTTAAATCAGGCTCCGCAAGCAAATCTCTAATGAGAATATGCGACACTAGCTCAGTTGGTAGAGCGCAACCTTGCCAAGGTTGAGGTCACGAGTTCGAACCTCGTGTGTCGCTCCATTTCTCTTGGAAGTTTCATAAGCTCTCATTGTGCTTAACAATGACATACGGACGCGGGGTGGAGCAGCTTGGTAGCTCGTCGGGCTCATAACCCGAAGGTCGTCGGTTCAAATCCGGCCCCCGCAACCAAATTCAAGACAGTTTGATGGTTAATATTTATAACCCTCAGGCCGTCGACGGATGCGCCGCCCGGTTTAAATCAGGCCCCGCAACCAAATCTCTAATGAGAATATGCGACACTAGCTCAGTTGGTAGAGCGCAACCTTGCCAAGGTTGAGGTCACGAGTTCGAACCTCGTGTGTCGCTCCATTTCTCTTGGAAGTTTCATAAGCTCTCATTGTGCTTAACAATGACATACGGACGCGGGGTGGAGCAGCTTGGTAGCTCGTCGGGCTCATAACCCGAAGGTCGTCGGTTCAAATCCGGCCCCCGCAACCAAATTCAAGACAGCTTGATGGTTAATATTTGTAACCTTCAGGCCGTGATGGATGCATTGCCCGTTTTAGTTCAAGCAGCGCAGCCAAGTCTCTTACGAGAATATGCGACACTAGCTCAGTTGGTAGAGCGCAACCTTGCCAAGGTTGAGGTCACGAGTTCGAACCTCGTGTGTCGCTCCAATTCATTAAGTGAGAATAAGGTTGAGATAACCGTATCTGACTTAACAGCTTCCTGCATTTTTCATCAGCAGGACCAATGATGCTTACTCAATAAGAACAATAGCCACCTTCGAAAAGAAGGATGTTGTAATTGTCTTTTGGGATAAATGTTCTTTATTATGTTTAGAAATTAAGGCATCTAGCGTACTAAATCACGTGCTCTAAAAGTAGGAAGTATCTTTGATTAGGCCACGTGTTCAAATCCAGTCTTTTTGATTGGCTCATAGCTCTTTCATCATGCTGAGAAGCATTGTCCCCTAAAATAAGCGTTATTTTTCTGTATTTGATAGCAGATTTATCTACTCATTTTTGAAACATGTTCATATTAACCAAGTGTTGTATGCATGGCTTTCTGAGTATCTTTCAACTTTTAATTAACAGAGTTACCCACAGAATTTGTTCTGTGGATAAGTTGGTTGATAAAGTGTTTTCTCTTGAGAATAGATTTGAACGGTATGAGTGATCTTCTGATTGTTCAGGAAAAACTTAAAGCTGTGTTTTTAATTTAAGTTATTGTTATAGTTAGACTAATTATTATTTTTCACCAAAAAAAATAATATAATTAGGATCTTTACTGGATTTTTCTTTGATCTTCATCATCAATTTATCTTGTGCTTAACTTTTTAAAACTCTTCCTTTTACCTAATCTTGTATCTTTTTTTCCACACTGAATAAATGAGAGCAGTGTCATGAATTGTTCATGTAAAAAAAGTTCTCAATCTCTTACAGATAAGCTACGAACTTATTAACCTTAAATGCATTATTCGATCGGGTCACTTGGGTATACATGAGTATAAGGAATGAAAAGCTAGGCGTCTCTGGGTAAACCTTTTTCAATAATTCTGATTAAACGTTTTTGTTTCGTTTCTGCTTTTTCAGTACGATTAAAGCTAAGGTTGTTGACTTGTTGCTCTAAAGCCCAAGCAATATGTTCATCCAAAAGGGGACTTTGGCCCTGCCTTGCTTCTAAGGCTGCGATAGCTTTGTGACTGTATTCTGCATTACCTAAAGCGACTGCAATATTTCTTAGCCACTGGGTGTGACCAATGCGACGAATGGGGGAACCTTCCATGTGTTTCAAAAAAGTGGCTTCATCCCAGCTGAATAGCGTCACAAGGTCTGGTTCTTGAAAGTTTTCACGGCGATGGAAATCTTCTTGCTCGGTGATGTCAGCAAAACGGTTCCATGGACAGACAAGCTGGCAGTCATCACAGCCATAGATACGATTACCGATGGGTTGGCGAAACTCTTCTGGAATGACGCCATCAAATTCTATGGTGAGATAAGAGATGCATCGTCGAGCATCAACGACTTTATCAGCTACTATGGCTTGAGTCGGGCAAGAGGTCATGCAAGAGTGACATTTACCACATTGATCTTGGCTCGGTTGATCGACTGGCAAAGGCAAGTCGATTAATAACTCACCTAGGAAAAACCATGATCCACAATCTTTGTCTAAGATAAGAGAATGCTTTCCTGCCCAACCTAATCCTGCTTTTTGAGCCAGTGGACGTTCTAGGATGGGAGCGGAGTCTACAAAAGGTCGGTAACCGAGCTGCTCCACTTCTTTTTCGATACGTTGGCCAAGCTTGTTGAGCTGTTTTCTTACCAGCTTGTGGTAGTCACGTCCAAGTGCGTAGCGGCTAATGTAGGCGTGGTTACGATTGGCTAAGTTAGAAGCGAACCCGGCTTCTGGTGGCAAGTAATCCATTCGAACACTGATCGCGCGGAGAGTACCAGGTAAGAGCTCATCAGGTCGAGCTCGCATCATCCCATGGCGAGCCATCCAATCCATAGAACCGTGATAGTTGGAATCTAACCATTTTTGCAAGGCTGTTTCATGTTCACTAAGATCAACATCGCAAATACCGACTTTCTGAAAGCCAAGTTCTTTGCCCCAGATTTTTATTTGTTGTGCGAGTTGTGTGTAATCCATGTTGTATCACCAAGAAAAAGGGTGGCGGATCTTAACGGATCTAATGATAGGGTGCCACTAGAAAGTCTAGCAAAAAAGAGTAAGCACGCTTCTTAGCGAGCCAGTATGACACTAGGTGTATTCAAGATTGGCTTGTTCAAGGGGGCATTTGGGCTTTTTCATTACTTTTTTTATATATATGACATTTGAGAGCTTGTCTCTCAAAACCAACACAGTTTACTATTCTTGTTATTTTGATTTTTTTATAGTCGACGATCATCAGTCAGAGAAAAAACCATGAACACAAAACTCTTTAATCTTAAAAATGAGCACGAAACAGTCGCTTTGGGTTCGGCGTTAGCTCAAGTGTGTTCTCAACAAACAACCATTTATTTGCATGGTGATTTAGGGGCAGGTAAAACTACTTTTAGCCGAGGGTTCATTCGTGCACTTGGCCATCAAGGCAATGTGAAAAGCCCAACTTATACACTTGTGGAACCTTACCAATTGGATAAGTGGCAGGTGTACCATTTTGACCTTTATCGCTTAGCGGATCCTGAGGAACTAGAATTTATGGGGATTCGTGATTACTTTACGCCTGATGCTATCTGTTTGGTTGAGTGGCCCGAAAAAGGGCACGGCTTATTACTACAGCCAGATTTAGACGTGAATATACGCTATGTCGGTGAGCAAAGAGTTGCTGAGCTAACAGCGAATAATGATTATGGAATACAGTTACTAAGTTTGTTGGAGCTATGTTGATTTTCTCAAAATTTAGAGCTGCAGTGACTTTATTTACTGCTGTCTTTGTTCTTATTCCTCACTTAGCGCTAGCTAACGTTGTTAAAAGTTTTCGAGTGTGGCCTTCACCTGATGAGACTCGAGTTGTCATTGATTTGAGCTCAGAAGCGAATTACTCCTACTTTTCTCTTTCTGGCCCGGATCGTCTTGTTGTGGATTTGAAAAATACCACCATGCAAGCGAAGTTACCTTTAAATGTTACTGAAAGCCCAGTTTTAAAGCGCGTTCGTAAGAGTACACCTCCAGCTAAAGGGACCTATCGTTTGGTCTTCGAGCTGAAGCAAGCGGCGGGTGCAGAGCTTTTTACGCTTAACCCTACCCCTGGAGGTCAGTACGGTCATCGTTTAGTGGTTGATTTACCACATGGCAAAAAAGTCGTTAAGCCGAAAACTGCAAAACCATCGAATACAACAACGCCAAGTAAAGACATGAGCAGTGTCAAACGAGGACAAGAGATCTTAATTGTGATTGACCCAGGACATGGTGGTGAAGACCCTGGCTCGATTGGTCCATCTCGTCGTAAGTACGAAAAAGATGCGGTATTAAGCATTGCTCATAAGTTGGCAGCTAAACTGAATGCTGTGCCTGGCGTTAAAACTCGTATGACGCGCTCTGGGGATTACTTTGTCAACTTGAACCGACGTGTCGCCATCGCCCGTGAAAATGATGCCCATTTACTGATCTCCGTGCACGCTGATGCTTTTACTTCTTCGAAGCCTCGTGGAGGCTCTGTATTTGTTTTGAACACGCGTCGAGCCAATACAGAAATTGCTCGTTGGGTTGAAAACCACGAGAAACAATCAGAACTCTTAGGAGGCTCAGGTACCGCTTTCGTAAGAAATACGAAAGATAAAAATGTTAACCAAACCTTGTTAGACCTACAGTTTAGTCACTCTCAGAAGGAAGGCTATAAACTGGCGAAAGAGATTTTAGGTGAAATGGGGAAAGTGGCGCGCTTACATAACTCGAAACCCATTAATACTAGCCTCGCGGTATTACGCTCCCCTCAAATTCCATCGGTATTAATTGAAACGGGCTTCATTTCTAATCCAACAGAAGAAAAGCTACTATTTCAGCGCGCACACCAAGACAAATTAGCCAGTGCGATAACAAAAGCGGTAGTGAAATATTTAAAAGAGAACCCTCCGGAGGGAACGGTATTCTCTTCAACACACAAGCCAATTGTACATACGGTTAAGCGTGGAGAGTTCCTATCGGTCATTGCTCAGAAATATGGCACATCGACAAAAGCGATCATGAGTGAAAACAACCTCAAATCCAGTCATGTAAAAGTAGGGCAAAAACTTACAATTTTTGCTGGTGCTTCTTCACCAACTGCAGTACCGGCTCAGCGTAGCTCGGTGAGAACAGAAACGATTACGCACACCGTTAAATCTGGCGAGTTTTTGGGTAAGATTGCCAGTCATTACAAAGTGAAAGTCGCAGATATCCGCCGAGAAAATAATCTTAAGTCGGATACCTTGTGGGTTGGGAAGAAACTAAAAATCACCGTGGCAGTCAAAGACAAGCCTGTGCAAAAGCACAAAGTCGCCCGCGGTGAGTATTTAGGCAAAATTGCGAAGAAATATGGTGTCAGCATGGCCAGTTTACGTAAGGCCAATAAATTGCGTTCAGACACGTTACATGTTGGACAAGTTCTGATTATTCCTAACAACTAGATGAGCTTAAACCTATCATGACGATTAAGATTTTACCGGCTCGATTAGCCAACCAAATTGCTGCAGGAGAAGTGGTCGAAAGACCCGCCTCCGTGGTCAAGGAATTGGTTGAAAACAGTCTTGACTCTGGTGCTACCCGTATCGATATCGATATCGAAAAAGGCGGCGCTAAGCTGATTCGTGTTCGGGATAACGGTAAAGGTATTGTGAAAGATGAATTAGGTTTAGCGCTCAGTCGCCATGCGACATCGAAAATTCATACCTTGGATGATCTTGAAGCCATCATGAGCTTAGGCTTTCGTGGTGAGGCTCTCGCAAGTATCAGCTCGGTATCACGCCTGACCATGACTTCACGCCCCGCGACTCAGGAACAAGCCTGGAGTGCTTACTCCGAAGGGCGGGATATGGAAGTAAAGTTACAGCCAACAGCACACCCTATCGGGACATCGGTAGAAGTGTTGGATCTGTTTTTTAATACTCCTGCCCGCCGAAAGTTTCTGCGAACTGAAAAAACAGAATTTACTCATATTGATGAGCTGCTAAAACGGATTGCCTTGAGTCGTTTTGATGTGACGATTAATGTACGTCACAACGGTAAAATGGTCCGCCAATATCGAGCGGCAACCAATCAATTACAAATGGAAAAGCGTATCGCAGCTGTGTGCGGTAATGGTTTTGTTCGCCATATGTTGCGAATTGAGTTGGAGCATCAAGGTCTCAAGCTGCATGGTTGGATAACCACACCAGAAGGTGCTCGGCAGCAAAGTGATTTGCAATACTGCTATGTCAATGGCCGGATGATGCGTGACAAGTTAATCAATCACGCGATTCGTCAGAGTTACTCGATGAGTCTTAAGCCAGAGCAGTTTGCCGCTTATGTGTTGTTTATAGAATTGGATCCACACCAAGTGGATGTCAACGTTCATCCTGCGAAGCATGAAGTGCGTTTCCATCAAGCTAGGTTAGTGCACGATTTTATCTATCAAGCGCTTGCTGATGCTTTGGCCCAAGGTTCGGTAGTCGATACTCCACAAATTAATGAGTCCGCATTTCATTATACTTGTGAGCCATCAGCCGATGAGCAACATGTTGAGCGACAAAAGGTGCCTGAACAGTCTGTCCCTAAGCAGGTTTATCAAGCCATTAATGATACTCCGGCTTATCCTGGACGCAACGATTATGAAGCCAACCATCGAGCTGAAAACGGCAACCGTTTTTCAGCACGAGAAGCTGAAACAGCAGAAAGGACAACCACGACCGATTGGATTGAGTCTAAGCCACTTGTAAAACAGAAACCTCAGCAGGAACGATACTCTGAGCCAGCACCAAGCCAACAAGAAGTGCGTGCCTATCAGGAGTTATTACAAACTCCAGAGGGTAACGACAATGTTCCAGCACAGTCAGCGTCTAAACAGTCAGCATCTAAACAATTCGCTTCAGAACAGTCTGCTTCAGAAGAGCCTGCCCCTGAACGACGAGCATCGAAACCGTTAACCTCAAACGAGTCTTTACCAGCGCCTACTCAATTGGGTAAAGCGTTAGCCATTGTGGAGCAACAGTTTGTGCTAATGAGCAGCAGTCATGGGGTCGCTTTAGTGGCACTTACGAAAGCGGAGTTTTATCGGACTCAAGGACAGCTTACCCCTGTTCATGAGCCCTTAAAGGCGCAACCTCTTTTGGTGCCACTATCGATAAAAATAGAACCGGAATTACTTAACTTAGTGACAACATATCCGCACTGCTTTGCTCAGCTTGGTATTCAGCTTAAGCTGCGTAATGATAAGTCAGTGATGGTTATGGGTGTCCCTTCTCCTTTGCGACAACAAAACTTACAATCTTTAATCCCAGATCTGTTATCTTACGCGCAAACACGCATGAAGAAAGAGGGCGTCGCAGAAGGCGCTATCATAGCTGAGCTTATCGATTGGCTTGCAATTCAGGTTACGACGGTGAAGAGCCACTATACTCTTTCTGAAGCAATTCAAATTATTGCAGAAATTGAGCAGCTCAAACATGGTGTATTACCATTGGAGGATACAGAGTTTGTATCCTCTGTTGACTTTTCTGCCACTATTGCCAAATTAAAACCATGACAGATAAATTACCTTTGGCTCTCTTCTTGATGGGCCCCACCGCATCAGGGAAGACGGAGTTAGCAATACGTTTACGGGAAAAATATCCGGTTGAAATTATCAGTGTAGATTCAGCGTTGATCTATAAAGATATGAATATTGGTACAGCAAAGCCAGATGAACGCGAGTTGGCGCTTGCTCCCCATCGCTTGATCAACTTGCTCGATCCTAAGGAAGCATACTCGGCCGCCGATTTTCGACGTGATGCTTTACAGGCAATGGATGAAATTGTTCAACAAGGAAAAATTCCGCTGCTGGTTGGTGGAACCATGCTTTACTATAAGGCATTACTTGAGGGTTTATCGCCTCTTCCGGCTGCAAACTCGGAGATTCGTCAGCAAATTGAGCAAGAAGCATTGACTAAGGGCTGGTCGGTGTTGCACGATGAACTTAGCGAGATAGATCCGGTATCAGCTGCGAGGATTCACCCTAACGATCCTCAACGTTTATCTCGTGCGCTGGAAGTCTTTCGTATTTCAGGTAAAACTTTAACAGAACTAACACAGACGAAAGGCGAACCTTTGCCATATAGTGTAAAGCAGTTTGCAATAGTCCCCAAGGATAGGGCAGAACTCCATCGTCGAATTGAATTACGCTTCGACAAAATGATGCAGGCAGGATTTGAACAAGAAGTCAGGGCATTACATGCACGAAAAGACCTTCATGTTGATCTTCCTTCTATTCGTTGCGTAGGTTATAGGCAGATGTGGGAGTATTTGGATGGCGATTGCACTCGAGATGAAGCGGTTTTTCGTGGAGTTTGTGCAACCCGTCAATTAGCCAAGCGTCAAATCACCTGGTTACGCAGCTGGAATGATTTAACTTGGTTGAATAGCGATGACATTGATGAAGCGCTCGACACCATATCAGAAGCAATAGCATCTGCTTGATGTCACTGTGTATAATGTGATCGTTTTTGCGTGAATGCACTCTCAACTTGATGGTTGTTGGCACTTCCTAAACTTAGGTGCTACAAACTTAGAGTGCTTTTTTGATTCGTTTAGCACATGTGCAAAAATTTGTACTTTTTGCATCGCACCACTTGCTAAATAATTACAACAACAAATTAAATAAGGAAAATAAAATGGCTAAGGGGCAGTCTTTACAAGACCCATTCCTAAACGCGTTACGCCGTGAACGCATTCCAGTATCGATTTATCTTGTGAATGGCATAAAGTTGCAAGGTCAAATTGAATCATTCGATCAGTTTGTGATCCTCTTGAAAAATACCGTCAATCAAATGGTATATAAGCACGCAATTTCTACCGTTGTGCCGGCTCGTCCTGTGAGCCATCATAGCGGTGAACGCGCTCAAGGCGAGCGTCCACAAGAAAAAACTGAAGATTAATTTTTAATTAACATGTTTATAAAAAGAGGTTGATTGCTTGTTTGACCGTTATGAATCCGGTGAGCGAGCCGTACTTGTTCATATCAACTTCACGCAAGAAGGGGAGTGGGAAGATCTAGCTGAATTTGAAATGCTGGTTTCTTCCGCTGGGGTAGAGGCACTACAAGTTGTTACTGGTAGCCGCCGCTCCCCGCACCCTAAATATTATGTTGGAGAGGGTAAGGCTCAGGAAATTGCAACAGCAGTGCAATTGGCTGGAGCTGAAATCGTGATTTTTAATCACTCTCTCTCACCTGCCCAAGAACGTAATCTAGAAGCGTTGTGCAAGTGTCGAGTTCTCGATCGCACAGGTCTTATCCTTGATATTTTTGCCCAACGAGCTCGAACTCACGAAGGGAAGCTGCAAGTAGAGCTTGCCCAACTTCGTCATATTTCAACTCGTTTGATTCGAGGCTGGACGCATCTTGAGAGACAAAAAGGTGGGATAGGTCTTCGAGGACCGGGTGAAACCCAGTTGGAGACGGATCGCCGTTTATTGCGTGAAAGAATTAAAACCATACTTCGTCGCCTAGAAAAGGTTGCGAAGCAGCGAGAACAAGGGCGACGCGCCCGAAACCGAGCCGAAATTCCAACGATTTCACTCGTTGGTTACACCAATGCTGGTAAATCGACGTTATTCAATTGTATAACTGAAGCGGGGGTATATGCCGCCGACCAACTATTTGCAACGCTTGATCCGACGTTACGTAAAATCGAGCTAGCCGATGTGGGGCCTGCTATCTTAGCGGATACGGTTGGTTTTATCCGACACTTACCTCATGATTTGGTTGCTGCATTTAAAGCAACGTTACAGGAAACGCAAGAAGCTGACATTTTGTTACATGTTGTTGATGCCAGTGATGAGCGTTTTCGTGAGAACATTCAAGCTGTTCACGATGTATTAGAAGAGATAGACGCACATGAAGTGCCAAGTCTCGTTGTCATGAATAAGATTGATAACTTAGAACAACCACTCCCACGCATTGAGCGTGATGAGCAAGGTATACCTCGTACGGTTTGGGTATCTGCGATGGATGGCATTGGTATCGAATTACTATTTGAGGCGCTAACCGAACGTTTAGCTTCAAAAATGGTAGAGTACCAGTTGCGTGTTCCTCCTGAATACCAAGGAAGAATTCGTAGTACATTTTTCCAAATGAAGTGTATACAGCGTGAGGAATATGACCAAGAAGGGAACCTGTTGATCGATGTTCGAATGCAGCAAGTGGATTGGTCTAGACTTGAAAAAAGAGAAGGGGCAGTTTTAGTCGACTTTATAGTCACTTAAAGGACTGCTACAGTATAACGTCATATCAAATGATGGAGCTTTCTAATGGCGTGGAATGAGCCTGGAAATAACAACGGCAACAATGGCCGCGATAAGGACCCATGGGGTAATAATGATCGTGGTAGCCAACGTCCTGGTGGACGGGAACAAGGTCCACCAGATCTTGATGAAGTCTTTAACAAACTGAGTCAAAAGTTAGGTGGTAAATTCGGTAAAAAAGGTGGTGGTAGTTCCTCCGGTGGCGGGAGTGGTGCGATTGGGTTTGGTGTCATTGCCGCTATCTCGATTGCTGTTTGGTTCTTCGCTGGTTTTTACACCATTGGTGAAGCTGAGCAAGGTATCATCTTACGTTTAGGTAAATACGAACCCGAGGTCGTCGTCGAACCTGGTCTGAACTGGCGTCCTCGTTTTATTGATGAATATCGAGCTGTAAACGTACAAGCGATTCGTTCGTTGCGTGCTTCTGGTCTCATGCTGACCAAGGATGAAAACGTAGTGACAGTCTCAATGGATGTACAATATCGTGTGGCTGATCCGTATAAATATTTATACCGCGTCACCAATGCGGATGACAGCTTACGTCAAGCGACAGACTCGGCGCTTCGTGCTGTTATCGGTGATTCCTTGATGGACAGTATTTTGACTAGTGGTCGCCAACAGATCCGTCAAAGTACCCAGGAAACTCTGAATCAGATTATCGATAACTATGACATGGGTTTAGTCATTGTTGATGTAAACTTCCAATCCGCTCGCCCACCCGAGCAGGTAAAAGACGCATTTGATGATGCTATTGCTGCTCGTGAGGATGAAGAGCGTTTTGAACGTGAAGCAGAAGCATACAGCAATGATATTCTTCCTAAAGCAACAGGTCGTGCTGAACGATTGAAGAAAGAAGCGCAAGGTTACAGTGAACGAGTAACGAATGAAGCTCTGGGTCAAGTAGCACAGTTTGAAAAACTGTTGCCAGAATATCAAGCGGCTCCTGAAGTAACTCGTGACCGTTTGTACCTTGATGCAATGGAAGAGGTGTACTCAAACACATCGAAAGTGCTTATTGATTCTGAGTCTACTGGTAACATGTTGTATCTACCGATCGACAAACTTGTTGGTCAAGATGGAAAAACACAAACAAAACGTAAATCAAGCTCGTCTTCGACTTACGACAAAATTGAGTTGGAATCTCAGGTTACTAACAGTACAACGAATACACCATCTCGCTCAACAAGTACACGCCAAGGGAGATACTAAGAATGCGTAAGTTAATGATCCCTGTACTGATCATCGCTCTAGCTTTGATGTTGATGTCACTGTTCGTTATCCCTGAGGGAGAACGTGGCATTGTGGTTCGATTTGGTCGTGTCTTAAAAGACAACAATGACGCCACGCGTATTTATAGTCCTGGTTTGCACTTTAAGATGCCATTGTTTGATAGTGTGAAGCAATTGGATGCGCGTATTCAAACGATGGATGGGCGAGCTGATCGATTTGTCACTTCTGAGAAAAAAGACGTTATCATTGATTCATACGTTAAATGGCGTATTGAAGATTTCGGTCGTTACTATCTTGCGACTGGTGGTGGCAACGCACTAACCGCTGAAGCGCTATTGGAACGTAAAGTGACAGATGTCTTGCGTTCTGAGATTGGTTCTCGTGAGATTAAGCAAATCATTTCTGGGCCACGCAAAAAGAGCCAAGAGCTGGTTGGGAAAGTAGAAGATGATCTCACCACAGAAGCAGCATTGAAAGCACTAGAAATTGATGGTGAACGTGACTTAATCATGTCTGAAGTACTGAACGACACTCGTAAAAGTGCGATGAAAGACTTAGGGGTTCGCGTAGTTGATTTCCGTATTAAGAAAATCAACCTACCTGATGAAATCAGTGAGTCTATTTACCGCCGTATGAGAGCAGAGCGTGAGTCCGTTGCGCGTAAGTTCCGTTCTCAAGGCCGAGAAAAAGCGGAAGTTATTCGTGCACAAGCTGAGCTTGAAGTGGCAAAAATTCTTGCTGAAGCGGATAAAACAGCGCGAGTGACACGCGGTGAAGCTGATGCGGAAGCGACAAAAATCTACTCACAAGCGTACAGCAAAGATCCTGAGTTCTTCACTTTCTTACGTTCTTTGAAGGCTTATGAGAAATCATTCAATTCTAAGAGTGATATGCTAGTTCTGGATCCAAAGAGTGAGTTCTTCCAGTACATGAATAACGCCAAAGGCGCTGCAGTTAAGTAAGCAGAGTTGAGACTCGACTTTTACATCAAATACCGATGACAAAAAGGCTCCAGTTTGGAGCCTTTTTTATACCTGATTATTCACTGAAAAAATTGGTTCGAAAAATCACAGGTTCTCGGGGGAGAGTGTCATTAGTGGAGTTAAGGGCTAGCTCATCATGATGGCAATGATGGTTCCTGCAACGACTAAGCATCCACCGACTCGGCGCAGTTGATTATCGGGTTGCTTGCTTAATTGTGTGATCATTTTACGCCAGCCGTCAGGAGCAACCAAAGGCCCAAGCCCCTCGACAATTAAGACCAACCCAATCGCTAACCAAAGAGAACCTGTCATTTTGCATTCCAATCTATTAAAGAAAAGTAAATATTATCAGTGATGTAGTGATTTAGAAATGGACAAAATTGGTTGGTTTATTATCAAACTATTAAGACTGTGAACAAAAAATGACTGCAAGGAAGATGATTCGGTGCTAGAATCCATTTTTAACTAGCAGTCAGACTTGGAAAGATGGGAAATAACGTAGTCGTTCTAGGCACCCAATGGGGTGACGAAGGTAAAGGTAAAATCGTAGACCTTTTAACTGAAGATGCAAAATACGTGGTGCGCTACCAAGGCGGTCACAATGCAGGTCACACACTTGTAATTGACGGTGAAAAAACCGTTCTTCACTTAATTCCATCAGGTATCCTTCGCGATAACGTCAAATGCGTTATCGGTAACGGTGTAGTACTGTCACCTGAAGCTCTAATTAAAGAAATGAAACCTCTTGAAGAGCGCGGCATTCCAGTACGCGAACGTCTTTTCATTTCTGAAGCATGTCCACTAATCCTTCCGTACCATGTTGCTATGGACCAAGCGCGTGAAGTCGCCCGCGGTAAAAAAGCAATCGGCACAACAGGTCGTGGTATCGGTCCAGCTTACGAAGACAAGGTAGCTCGTCGCGGTTTACGTGTTGGTGACCTATTCGATATGGAATCGTTTGCTGAGAAGCTAAAAGAAGTCATGGAATACCATAACTTCCAGCTTGTTAACTTCTACAAAGTTGATCCAGTGAGTTACGATGATGTGCTTGAGCAGGCTAAAGGTTATGCTGAGCTATTAACATCAATGGTTATCGATGTTACTGATGAGCTTGATGCAGCACGTAAACGTGGTGATAAGATCATGTTCGAAGGTGCTCAAGGCACGCTACTGGACATCGACCATGGTACCTACCCGTATGTAACTTCTTCTAACACGACTGCTGGTGGCGTCGCTGCTGGTTCTGGTTTTGGTCCTCGCCATATTGGTTACATTCTTGGTATTGCTAAAGCTTACTGTACTCGTGTTGGAGCAGGTCCATTCCCGACTGAGCTATACGATGGTTTAGATAAGCAAGATCCTGTTGGTAAACACTTAGGTGATGTTGGCCATGAGTTTGGTGCAACGACAGGTCGTCTGCGTCGTACTGGTTGGTTCGATGCGGTTGCCATGCGTCGTGCGATTCAAATCAACTCAGTAACTGGATTCTGTCTCACAAAACTTGATGTACTAGATGGCTTAAAAGAGCTTAAGATCTGTACTGGTTACAAGATGGATGATGGCTCTGTGCTAGAAGTTTCACCAATGGCAGCTGAAGCTTTTGAAAAAGCAACGCCAATCTATGAAACTATGCCAGGCTGGTCTGAGAATACGTTCGGTGCAAAATCTATTGATGAGCTGCCACAAGCGGCACTGAACTACATCAAGCGTATCGAAGAGCTGACAGGTGTACCAGTAGATATTATCTCTACAGGCCCAGACCGTAACGAAACCATCGTTAAGGTTCACCCATTCGAAGCTTAATCAATCTTGAGTAATAAAAACCGGCGAATAAGCCGGTTTTTTTGTATCTGAAGTTGTCAGTTTGCTTTATTAAGGCTGGTGAAGTGGAGGCAAACTTTTGCCGCCAAATCATCATCGCAGGCAAAAATTGTCTAAAGCTTGACGGCTTTTTGCCGATAAGGTTATCAAGCGTCGGAGATCCTACGGTGATCTTTGATTTATCAGAGACCTTACAGAGCGCAATTATGAAGTTAAAGACAGTGGCAGCTTCACTGTTATTGATGCTGAGTGCGACATCGGTGCAAGCAAGTCTTGCTGATGTAGGCGCACCTGTGCCTATATATACCGAAGCTGAGCTCATTAAGCTAATAGAACAAAACAAGCACCTTGCACGCGTGCGTGCTGATAACTGCCAGTTGGTAGAAGATATTGTTGCACGCGCAACACGCATTAGTTTGCCTTCCTATGAGTTTCTCTACGGAGATATGTTAGCGTGGGGAGTCTGTGTAGAAAAAGACGTAGCTTTAGGCTTGTACTATATGGAAAACGCAGCGCAACAAGGTTTGCCTGTTGCTTTAGAGCAGCTCGGTCGCTACTACTCTCGCGGAACTTTGGTCCAGCAGGATAAAGAACGCGCGATACCTTACCTTCGCGAAGCTGCAGCGATGGGAAATTTAAATGCACGTATTCACCTTGCTGAATTGTTATTACGAGATTACGGCAGTCCGCTAGATTATGAGGATGCCTATCGTTGGCTCTATAATTCGGTGACGGCAGATAAAAGAAAGCATAAACGTATTTCCGTCTTAAGAAATGGTTTAGAGCAACGCATGCCACAAAATATTATTGCTCGAGCAAAGCGTCGTGATAGCTTTTGGTAAGTATCGATTACTTAATGACAAAAATAATAAAGCCCACAAAATGTGGGCTTTATTATTAAATTAACTCTAAATTGCTTTTAAGTTAACGCTATTGTTGTGAGATTAACTTTATCGTTATACCACTTTGTGTGGGCCAAAACATTCGTAGTGGAATTGTGTTTCTGGCACACCTAATTCAAGCAGCTGTTTTGCAATGTGCTGCATAAATCCAACTGGACCACAGAAGTAAACTTGAACATTGTCTTGCTTAAGTGCTGCTTCAATTTGTTTTAAGTCGACAAAACCGGTGAAGTCAAAATCGGCACCAAGCTTATCTTCGGCCGCTGGCTGGCTGTACCAAACGTGTGAGTTCATATTCTCTTTGGTACTTACTAGCTGATTAACGTGCTGTTTGAAAGCATGTTGTTGACTATTTTCAGCCGCGTGTACCCAAGTTACAGACGCTTGATGCTGGGTTAAGCTTTCTAGCATTGACAGTGTTGGTGTTAGACCGACACCTGCAGAAACAAGGACTACTGGTGTGTTTTCAGCAACATCCATAAAGAAGTCGCCAGCAGGCGCCGCTAACTTCACTGTATCGCCAATGTGCAGGTTATCGTGCAGGTAATTAGACACTTTACCTTCCGCTTCGCGTTTTACTGAGATACGGTATGTATCTTCTTGAACTGCAGAAGAAAGGCTGTATTGACGAATTTCTTGGTTTTCAAATTTATCGCTGTTGATGTAAATACCTAGGTACTGACCTGGTTTGTAGGCCGATACTGCTTTGCCATCGGTTGGTTTGAAAACAAAGCTACAAATATGCTCACTTTCTGGTTGCTTAGCAATTAACTCAAACTCGCGTAGGCCACGCCATCCACCTGCTTTTGCTTCTTTTTCTTGGTAGATTTGCTCTTCACGCTGAATGAATACATTAGCTAGTACACCATAAGCTTCTGCCCATGCGTCTAATACGTCTTGACCAGGAGAAAAAAGTTCATCAATAGTGGCAAGTAAGTGTGAACCCACCACTTGATACTGGTCTTGTGTAATAAGAAAGCTGCTATGTTTATGAGCGATTTTTTCTACTGCGCCCAATAGTGCTGGTAGGTTGTCAATATTGGTTGCGTATGCACAGATCGCATTGAAAAGTGCTTCGCGTTGATCACCATTTCTTTGGTTGCTCATGTTGAAAATATCTTTTAACTCAGGATTATGAGTGAAGAGACGATCGTAAAAGTGTGCGGTTAACTTTGGGCCTGTTTCCGCTAAAAGTGGTGCAGTTGCTTTCACGGTATCAATGGTTTTTTGACTGAGCATAATGGTGTCCTATTAAAGTTGCATTCTTAATGTATGTTTAAAGTTGTACCGCAAATGTATCTTTTTTTCAAGGAAAGATTTACAATATTGCGTATAGAGGAGTAAAAAATGCAATTAACGAGCTTTACTGATTATGCAATCAGAACACTGCTTTTTTTGGCTTCATTGCCGAAAGATGAGTTAACCAATATTACGGAAGTCACCAATTTATTTGGTGTTTCTCGTAATCATATGGTCAAAGTGATTAACCGTTTGGGTCACCTTGGTTATATACAAACGGTACGTGGTAAAAATGGTGGAATTCGTATTATGAAACCTGCCAATGATATTCTCGTAGGGCAAGTTGTACGCGATCTAGAACCATTAGAACTGCTTAACTGTTCTGTCGAGGCATGCCATATTACTCCTGCTTGTCGTTTAAAAAGTAAGTTGGCGAAAGCGAAGATGGCATTTTTAACTGAGTTAGATAACTGTACTATCGCCGACTTGCTTAATGATAACTCAGAGCTTCTTATTCTTCTGGCCCGCCCGTAAGATAAAACTCATATTTGATCGTTTGACTTTCAAGGACCTCTTTTTTCAAAGCAATTCTGTAGGTTATCAAGAGAGTCAGATATACTAGCTCTATACCTTCCTTGCAAAATAGGCGTGCCTATGTCAGACAATATGCCAAACGATCCTTTTGCTGATCGTGAATCCCAGAATTACGAAAACCCTATCCCCAGCCGCGAGTTTATTATTGATTTTCTCACTCAAGCGGGTGTGCCGATGAATCGTAATGATTTATTTGAAGCACTAAAGTTGGAAGGCGAAGAACAATACGAAGGTTTACGCCGTCGATTAAGAGCCATGGAGCGCGATGGTCAGTTGGTATTTACTCGCCGACAATGCTACGCACTGCCTGAAAAGCTTGAAATGGTCAAAGGCTACGTCATCGGTCACAAAGATGGTCATGGCTGGGTTCGTCCAGAAGGCAGTGTCGGCAAGGATAATGATATTGTCTTACCTCACCATCAAATGAAGCACATTATCCATGGCGATTATGTTTTGGTTCAGCCGACCGAGAACAGCAAGCGTGGACGTCGTGAAGGCCGCTTAATACGAGTCCTAGAAGAGCGTCAAAACCAAATTGTTGGTCGCTTTTTTCTTGAGTATGGTTACTCCTATGTGGTCGCAGATGACTCACGTATCAGCCAAGATATTTTGATTCCCAATGAGCATAAAGCAGGTGCTCGTATGGGCAACGTTGTAGTGATTGAAATTACCGATCGAGGCTCTCGCTCAAGAGGTATGATGGGGAAGGTTGTTGAAGTTCTTGGCGAAAATATGGCGCCAGGCATGGAAACGCAAATTGCTATTCGTACCCACCAAATTCCTCATGATTGGCCAGAGGCGGTTGACAAGCAAATAGAAAACTTGGGTGAAGAAGTACCAGAAGAAGCGAAAGTTGGCCGCGTAGATCTACGTGAGCTGCCGCTGGTGACCATCGACGGTGAAGATGCGCGTGACTTTGATGATGCCGTTTACTGTGAGAAGAAAAAGAGTGGTGGTTGGCGTCTGTGGGTAGCGATTGCGGATGTCAGTTACTATGTTCGTCCGGATTCTGCATTGGACAAAGAAGCCATTAATCGTGGTAACTCGGTATACTTTCCATCACAAGTTGTCCCTATGCTGCCAGAGGTGCTATCGAATGGTTTATGTTCGCTAAACCCACAAGTCGATCGCCTGTGTATGGTGTGTGAAATGACCATTTCTGAGACTGGTAAGCTATCGGGGTATAAACACTACGAAGCAGTGATGAACTCACATGCTCGCTTAACTTACAGCAAAGTCGGTGCCATCCTTGAGGGCGATGAAGAGCTACGTATACGATACCATACGTTAGTACCACATTTAGAAGAGCTGCATAGCATGTATAAAGTGCTGAAAACAGCTCGTGATAATCGTGGTGCGATTGAGTTCGAAACCGTAGAGGCGAAGTTCATCTTTAATGCTGATCGTAAGATTGAAAGCATAGAGCCCGTCATTCGTAATGATGCGCATAAGATCATCGAAGAGTGTATGATCCTCGCCAATATTGCGTCAGCGTCTTATGTGGAAAAAGCCAAAGAGCCGGCCTTGTATCGTATCCACGAATCACCAGGTGAGCTTCGTTTGCAAGGCTTCAGAGATTTTCTCGGTGAGTTAGGCCTCGACTTAAAAGGTGGTTTAGAGCCGTCTCCCACTGATTATGCTGATTTAGTTAAACAAATTGCAGAACGCCAAGATAAAGAGCTGATTCAGACAATGCTGCTGCGTTCAATGAAGCAGGCCGTTTACAATGCAGATAATGCGGGTCACTTTGGTTTGGCCTTGAAGCGTTACGCGCATTTTACTTCACCTATTCGTCGTTACCCGGATTTACTATTGCATCGTGCGATCAAATATTTAATCGCCAAAGAGCAAGGGCATAATCAAGACCGCTGGACACCAACGGGGGGATACCATTATTCATTTGATGACATGGATTTCTATGGTGAGCAGTGTTCTATGACAGAACGCCGAGCTGATGATGCGACACGAGAAGTCGCGGATTGGTTGAAATGTGAATACATGCAAGATCATGTCGGTGATGAGCTCGATGGTGTGATTGCTAATGTCACCAGCTTTGGTTTCTTTGTGCGTTTAACTGATCTTCATATTGATGGTTTGGTGCATATTTCTTCTTTAGCGAATGACTATTATCAATTTGACCCAATTGGTCAAAGGCTTATCGGAGAGAGCTTCGGTAACATCTATCGTTTGGGTGATGCAGTAAAAGTGAAGGTGTTGGCGGTTAACCTACATGATAAGCAAATTGACTTTGAATTAATCGAAACAAGTCGTAAGCTACGTGGTGTAGGTAAGACGGCCAAGAAGCGTGTGGCAGAAGCAAAACGCAAAGCTAAAGAGAAAAAGCGTGCAGCGACCCGCTCTACAGACAAGAGCAAAAAGAACCCAAGTGTTTTGCCAGTGCTAGAGCCGACTAAACGTCCTGAGCCGACACCTGAGGAGCACTCTGGTAAGAGCAAAAAACGCGGTGATGGTGCCAAGAAACCTAAGGTCACGAAAGCACGTAAGAAAAAGCCTCACAGTAAGCCCCAAAAAACCAAGCGCAGCAAAAATGATGCTCAATGAGCAGACGTGCATTGTGCTTTTTGAGTGTGATGAGTTTAGAGTGTTATGGTGAGGTTGGCACAAGTAAATAACCAGAACAACAGGTTAAGTAATGAGTAACGAATTTATCTACGGCATTCACGCAGTGAAAGCGGTATTAGAGCGCGAACCCGAGCGTTTTATTGAGGCATATGTATTAAAAGGTCGTCAAGATGAACGCTTGATGCCTATTTTAAATGATCTCCAAGTATGTGGCGTTTCGATTCAACAGATGTCACGTAAGACACTGGATGACAAAGCGAATGGTGCTAACCACCAAGGTATTATTGCGCGAGTTAAAGCAGCAAAACAGCTCAATGAAAACGATATTGATGCCATTTTAGCGCAGCATGAATCGCCGTTGTTACTGATATTAGACGGTGTGACCGATCCCCATAATCTTGGTGCTTGTTTAAGAAACGCGGATGCGGCTGGTGTCGCTGCGATTATTGTTCCTAAAGATCGCTCTGCGCCTATGAATGCGACTGTCAGCAAGGTTGCCTGTGGGGCGGCAGAGGTTGTGCCATTAGTTCGGGTGACGAATTTGGCTCGAACCATGCGTACGTTGCAAGAGCAAGGTATTTGGTTTGTTGGTACGGCTGGTGAAGCGACTCATGATATCTATCAGGCGAAACTGACAGGGCCTTTAGCTATCGTTATGGGGGCAGAGGGAGACGGCATGCGTCGTCTTACTAAAGAAACGTGTGATGACTTGATCAAGATCCCCATGGCAGGAAGCGTATCAAGCTTAAATGTTTCAGTAGCATCAGGTATCTGTTTGTTCGAAGCTGTTCGTCAACGTTTGACAGCAAAATAGACCATTATTACGAGCGATTTCTTTGTCATTAAACGCAACAAAGTTGAGTCGCAATCTTAATCACAAAGGATGGTTGACCATCCTTTGTTAATTTTTTATACCTAATGTTTGCACTAACATGGGTAACGCAATAACTAGAGAAACTATGACCCAGCATACGATAAAACTCATTGCCTTTGACCTTGATGGTACGTTACTCGATAGTGTGCCTGATTTAGCGGTTGCTGCGCAGCAAACAATGCAAGATTTAGGCTTTCCAAGTGTGTCTGAGCATCAAGTTCGTGATTACGTTGGTAATGGCGCTGATATTTTGATCGGGCGTGTTTTAAGCCAAAGTTTGCAGATTAATCCTGAACTTTCTGAAACGTTACGTGCTAAAGCGCGCGTTCTGTTTGATGATTATTATGCGCAAAGTGGCCACAAGCTGAGTCACCTTTATCCGACGGTTAAAGAGACTCTGGACTGTTTACATCAAGCTGGATTCATCATGACCCTAGTCACAAATAAGCCATCCAAGTTTGTTCCTGAAATCCTAGAACAGCATGGCATCGCGAGTTATTTTGTTGATGTTTTGGGTGGCGATGCTTTTGCTGAGAAAAAGCCCAATCCGGTTGCCCTGAATTGGTTGATGGAAAAACATCATATTCAATCGAGTGAGATGCTGATGGTTGGCGACTCAAAAAATGATATTTTGGCGGCTAAGAATGCAGGTTGTCTCTCCTTTGGTTTAACTTATGGCTACAACCATGGTGAGCCAATTGCGCAATCGAACCCCGATTTTGTTGCCGATAGCTTGAAAGAATTGCTGGATATCGTAGCGGTTTCAGCATAACGATAAGAAAAGAGCTTCCAAAATACTCGTTAATGAGTACACTGATTAAACCGTGCAATTAAGACTGCACGGTTTTTTTCATTTAATTAGATTAAGAAGTCAAAGGAATCATTCTAATGAGCAAACCCATTGTATTGAGTGGTGTTCAACCTTCAGGTGAACTAAGTATCGGTAACTACTTGGGTGCTCTACGTCAATGGCAGCAGATGCAAGACGATTATGATTGCCAATATTGTGTTGTTGACCTTCATGCAATCACGGTCCGTCAGGATCCTAAAGCACTGCATGAAGCGACGCTAGATGCACTGGCAATTTGTCTGGCAGTTGGTGTTGACCCTAAAAAGAGCACGCTATTTGTTCAGTCGCACGTACCAGAGCATGCTCAACTTGGTTGGCTTCTTAATTGCTATACCCAAATGGGTGAACTGGGCCGTATGACCCAGTTTAAAGACAAGTCAGCGCGTTACTCAAGTGATAGCTCAAGTCAGTTTGGTGATGTGAACGTTGGTTTGTTTGACTACCCAGTGCTGATGGCTGCAGATATCCTACTTTACGGCGCGCATCAGGTGCCTGTTGGTAGCGACCAAAAGCAACACCTAGAGCTCGCTCGTGATATTGCTCATCGTTTTAACAATATCTATTCGCCAGAACAACCGATCTTTCAAGTGCCAGAGCCTTACATTCCAACGGTCAATGCGCGTGTAATGAGCCTTCAAGATGCAACCAAAAAGATGTCTAAGTCTGATGATAACCGTAAAAATGTCATTACGTTGCTGGAAGAGCCTAAATCGATCATTAAGAAGATCAACAAAGCGCAAACCGATACACAAACACCGCCACGTATCGCCCACGATTGGGAGAACAAAGCCGGTATCTCTAACCTTATGGGGCTTTATTCAGCTGCAACAGGTATGAGCTTTGCTGAGATTGAAGCGCAATATCAAGGCGTTGAAATGTATGGCCCATTCAAGAAGGATGTTGGTGAAGCTTTAGTTGCGATGTTAGAGCCTATCCAAGCGGAGTATCGCCGGATCCGTGCCGATCGTCACTACATGGACCAAGTGATGAAGCAGGGAGCGGAGAAAGCCTCAGCGCGTGCCGCAGAAACCCTGAAGCAAGCTTACCAAGCAGTAGGGTTTGTACCTCGTCCATAAGCCGTCTCTGATTTACTTCGATAATCGTTATTAATCCAAATGGCCAAATTGATTTATTTGGCCATTGAGCTTGGTTTTTTTCGTCATATCGAGTCTCCTTGAGAGCACAAATCTATTTGTTCCCTCCCCTCTGTTTTACTCGTTCCGGTTGCATTGTAAGAAGTTCAGATTCTCATATCGAACGTCATTCTTATTTCTTTTATTTCAGCATGTTATGAATGCTTGCTTGTTTTTTTCTTATAAAATCTCCCATTTTTGTCTCAATTTTAGATTTAATTTGTGACTTTCGTCATGAATGTCAATGCTCATTCTTATCTGTTTGATAAATAAGTCCGATAGTGTTCGCCATCAGTCGAAGTAAGACTGTTTTATCTCCAATAACAACTAGGTAAATCCATGGACACGTTAATCAAACCCTCTTTAATTGCACTGGTGGTCTCCAGTGTATTAAGTGCCAATACTCATGCTGACATTATTCTTTCTCAATACGTAGAAGGCGGAAAATTTAACAAAGCCGTAGAAATTGCTAATACAGGTGACACGGCTGTCAACCTCAGTGGTTATGAGTTGGCCAAATCATCTAATGGAGGTGGTGTATGGGGGAGCAAACTTGACTTAAGTGAGGTGACACTGGAAGCCAAGCAGGTATATGTATTGGCTCACGGTGATGCAAGCGATACCATTAAATCAGTGGCTGATAAAACGGATAAAAATGTTGCAAACTTTAATGGTGATGACCCCATTGCATTACTTAAAAATGGCGCAGTCCATGACATTATCGGTGTGATGGGAGATATTGATCTTGTTCAAGATGTGACGTTAGTTCGCAACCTTGACGGGGCAACTCCTTCTGTAACATACCAAGCATCACAATGGACGAGACTAAAAAAAGATACAGTTGACGGCTTAGGGCTATTCAATCTTGCTGAACCGACCGAGCCATTTGAATGTAAGGATAATGGTCAGTCACCTAATTTTACCTCAATACATGATATCCAAGGGGAAGGTGAAAGCTCCCCATTGGTTGATGGCTATCCTTATGTTTCTGTTGATGATCATTTTGTCACAGGAGTTGTCACCGCGGTCACCACTGGTTTAACCAAAGGCTTTTATATACAAGCTCTAGATAATGACCATAACGCTAAGACATCTGAGGGGTTATTTGTTTATACCGGAGCTGCGGAAACTCAGTTGACTCCGGGCGATGTGGTCTGCGTGAAAGGCAAAGTTAAAGAGTACTACGACAATACCCAATTAGCTTCTGATAGTAACAGCTATGTAAAGACCGGCACCTCAGCAGCACCATTAGTGACAAGTTTGATTATCGAGCCGAATGAGACATTGCGTGACGCTCTAGAACGTTACGAAGGCATGCAAGTGGAATTGAATGTGGCAAGTAATCTCTTTGTGACGCGTAATTTTTCTTTCGATTATGGACCAAAACGTAACAACATGGTGGTGTCGTATCAAGCATCATTGTTTAAGCCAACTCAGTTATATCCTGCTGAGAGCGAAGCGGCACTCGCACAAGCCAAACACAATGCTGAGAGCCTGATGTATATAGAGTCGGATAACAAGGCGCCAGATGGGAAAATTCCTTATTACCCGGATTTTTCTAAAGATATTGATCAAGATGGATCTTCTGAACAGCATATTCGTCTTGGTTCAAGAATTGAAGGTCTTCAAGGGGTGATTTCCTACAGCCACAACGATTATCGACTGATTGTAACCAATGAAGTGGATAGCTCTAATTTCGTAACCTCTGATGTGGAGTTCGATGTAGCGCGCAAAGCAGCCCCTGAAATTGCAGAAGCAGATTTACGCATTGCAAGCTTTAACGTATTAAATTACTTTACATCGGTTGCTAATAGTGGCGAGCCAAATCCAACGGGAAGTAATCGTGGTGCAAAAAGCTTGGACGACTTTTTACTCCAGAAAGCGAAAATTGTTAAGGCAATCAACTTAATGGATGCCGACATCATTGGTTTGATGGAAGTGGAGAATAATGGCTTTGGCCCCAACGGTGCGTTGAAAGACTTGGTCGATGCTCTGAATGCGGAGATTGAGCTGAGTCAAGAGCACTACACTTTTGTGGAAATTGAAGATCGCGATAAATACCAAGGTGCTTATTTTGGTGGTGACGCAATCATGGTAGCGTTGCTATACCGTGCTAACACTGTTGTGCCTAAACAAGCCGCGAGAGTGATCGTCACTCCAGAGCAACACGTTGCAAAAAACACCATTACCCGTGAGAGTGACGGTGAAGGAAATCCAGCTTATGACAAATATCAACGTCACAGCTTACTGCAAACCTTTACTGTCAAAGAGACAGGTAAAGATTTATCGGTTGTGGTCAATCATTTTAAATCGAAAGGATCAAACTGTATTGAAGAGTGGATTGCGGATGTTGGCAAATCAGGGCCTGACGACTTGCAAGGCAACTGTAATAATTTCCGTGTCTCTGCGGCACAAGCTGTGGGAGAGGCATTGCGAGAGGTTGACGGTGATGTCTTAATCATTGGCGATCTCAATGCTTACGGAATGGAAGATCCTCTTCTCACTCTCACGGACTATTCGAAAGAAAAATATGCTCGGGATATTTATACAGCGGCTTACACTACGCTAGATGGCGGTGAACTTCAAACTGAAAAAAGCCAAATTCATCAAGGTTATGGCTACCGTAACTTGAATACTTTACTGCACAGTACCAAGACGTTTTCATACACGTTTTCTGGTGAACTCGGTAACCTAGACCATGCGCTAGCGAGTGAAAGCCTTGCAAAAAAGGTGGTTGATATTGAAGACTGGCACATTAACTCTCTCGAAAGTAAGTTGTTTCAATACAGTGGGCAATACACGGGTGATATGCCGAAGTATAAAGATGTTTTCTCAGCATCTGATCATGATCCGGTTTTGATCGCAATAGATTTCCCTGATGATGAAACTGGCTCAGAAGAAGGCGGTACAGATTCTGGCACAGGTTCAGAAGAAGGCGGTACAGATTCTGGTACAGGCTCAGAAGAGGGCGGTACGGATTCTGGCGCAGGTTCAGAAGAAGGCGGTACGGATTCTGGCACAGGCTCAGAAGAAGGCGGTACGGATTCTGGCGCAGGCTCAGAAGAAGGCGGTACAGATTCTGGCACAGGTTCAGAAGAAGGCGGTACAGATTCTGGTACAGGCTCAGAAGAGGGCGGTACGGATTCTGGCGCAGGTTCAGAAGAAGGCGGTACGGACTCTGGCACAGGCTCAGAAGAGGGCAGTACGGATTCTGGCGCAGGTTCTGCAGAAGGCAGTACTGATGCAGAAAAGCCTAAACGAAGTGCGGGTTCATTAGGTTTTGGTGCTCTACTAATGCTACTCGGGCTCGGCTTCTTGCGTCGACGATTCTCATTCCGTTAACACTGATTACTACGATACAATAAAAAAGACCAGATGAGACTGGTCTTTTTTATTATCAACAGGGGTATAAATGCTTGCCTTTCTTGCGTTGTGTTGCAAAATACCGCCCTTAATGGCCTTAGGCGACAGCTTAGGTTAAACGGACAAAAAATGGATAGGAGCAAGTGACGCTTTATGTTGCTGATCATCGATAACTACGACTCTTTTACTTACAACCTATATCAATACTTTTGTGAGCTTGGAGCGGAAGTTAAGGTTGTACGTAACGATGAAATCGATATCCAAGGGATTGAAGAGCTTAATCCAACCCATCTTGTTATTTCTCCAGGGCCAGGTACGCCTGACGAAGCGGGCATTTCACTCGCGGCGATTAAATATTTTGCTGGTAAGCTACCCATTCTCGGAGTGTGCTTAGGGCATCAAGCGATCGCACAAGTGTTTGGCGGAGAAGTAGTAAGAGCTCGTCAAGTGATGCACGGTAAAACTTCTCGTATTCGACATAATGGCCAGAGTGTGTTTAACAACCTTCAGAACCCTCTTACTGTGACACGCTATCATTCACTGATTGTTAAGGAAAGTACATTTCCTGACCAACTTGAGGTGACAGCTTGGACGGAATATCCAGATGGCAGTAAAGATGAAATTATGGGGTATCAGCATAAGTTTTTGCCAATTGATGCTGTTCAGTTCCATCCTGAATCGATCAAAACGGAGCAAGGGCATGAGATGTTAGCTAACTTTCTCAAACGCACTACTATCTGATCTCGATCACTTTTCTTAACAATTTTTTCATATTTATTGCCTGCTAGAAAGAATGCAAAACTATTCGTTCCTATTGTGTTCGTTTTCTTACTTCAAACTCCTTGCCTGTCTATAAAACTGAGTCAAAAACCACTGTAAAAATCATCATGTCGGCCCAGTAAGCGCTAAGATTTATACAGGCTTGCTTAAAAATTGCTTCACTAATCACGTGTTGTATTGCATAAATAGTCATTATTGTTGCTTTGGGATAGGGTGGTTGTTTTTTTAATATTATAAATCACCGTTGAAATAGTTAATTAAATGTAAATACAATGCCGTAGTAGCATATAGGCAATATATTCTTTGCTAGTTAAGTGGCTAAGTAAATGTACTTATCTACTCGTGTGCCGTATCAAGAAGGAATGTGCAATGACAGTGGAAAATAAAGTAGAGCGTGGCTTATTCAATGACGTGATGGTGCCTTGTTATAACCCAATGGAAATGATTCCGGTAAAAGGTCAAGGTTCACGTATTTGGGATCAAGACGGTAATGAATACATCGACTTTGCTGGTGGTATTGCGGTGAGCTGTCTTGGGCATTGTCATCCTGTCATGGTCAACGCGTTGACCGAGCAAGGGAACAAGCTTTGGCACCTCAGTAATGTGATGACCAACGAGCCTGCTTTAAGGCTCGCTAAAAAGCTAACGGACATCAGTTTTGCAGAACGAGTTTTCTTTGCTAACTCTGGCGCAGAAGCGAACGAAGCCGCACTGAAACTGGCACGTCGTTATGCTGCCGATGTTCACGGTCCTGAAAAGTCTGAAATTATCGCTTTTACTCAAGGTTTCCATGGCCGTACCTTTTTCACTGTTACTGTCGGTGGTCAAACGGCTTATTCCGACGGTTTTGGTCCTAAACCAGGTGACGTGACTCACCTTCCTTACAATGATATCGAGGCACTGCAAGCGCATATGTCTGATCGTACGTGTGCGATTATGATGGAGCCTCTCCAAGGGGAAGGTGGCATTATTCCACCCACACCTGAATTTGCTCAAGCAGTGCGTGAATTATGCGACAAACACAACGCACTGCTGATCTTCGATGAAGTTCAGACGGGGAACGGTCGTACGGGACATTTCTACGCATACCAAGGTTTAGGTATTACACCAGACATTCTAAGCACAGCGAAATCACTAGGAGGTGGTTTCCCTATTGGTGCCATGTTAACGACTGCGAAACTGGCTGAGCACATGAAAGTGGGCACCCATGGTTCAACTTACGGCGGTAATCCATTAGCTTGTGCGGTGGCAGAAGCAGTGGTTGAAGAAATTGCCAAACCCGAAGTCTTAGCTGGTGTATTGGAACGTGAAAGTATGTTTCGCGAAGGTCTAGAGAAAATCAATGCGAAGTATCAACTCTTTGCTGAAATTCGCGGTAAAGGTTTACTGCTTGGTGCGGCTTTGAATGAAGAATGGCAGGGGCGTGCAAGAGATATCTTGGTTGCTGCTGGTAAACAAGGCCTGATGGTATTGGTTGCGGGTGCCAATGTCGTTCGTTTCACTCCTTCACTCGTTATTACACAACAAGAAATTGAACAAGGCTTGGAAAAACTGGATAAAGCGATCGCTACACTCGTGTAAGCACGCTATCAGTTTATCAAGCGAAAACCCTCCATCAAGGATTGATGATGGAGGGCCTGTTCCTACAATATCGTTTTCCTACAATATCGTTAGGATTTTTTGCATCTGGAGGGAATATTGATGCTAGTTGTTCGCCCTATTGCAATGTCAGATTACGAAGCTCTACACACTTGTGCTGTAGAATCGGGATTTGGTTTTACTTCTCTGCCGGTTAATGAAGAACTATTAACCAACCGCATTAAACACTCGGAATATAGCTTTTCCAAGCCTGATGTAAAAGAAGCAGGAGACGAAGGCTATTTGATGGTTGGCGTGGATTCTGACACGGGTGAAGTCGCAGGTACGACAGGGATTGAAGCATCGATCGGATGGGATGTGCCCTTTTACTCTTATCATATCAGCAAGGTTGTTCACTCTTCACCTAAATTGGGTGTCAATAATGTCGTAAAGCTTCTGACTTTCGGTAATAACTACACAGGTAATAGCGAAATTTGTACGCTTTTTCTTCGTGAAAAGTTCCGTCAGGGATTAAATGGACGTTTAATGTCTAAATGTCGTTTTCTCATGATGGCTGAGCATCCCGAACGGTTTTCCGACACGATTTTTGCCGAAATGCGCGGCGTTTCTGATGAAGACGGTAACTCCCCTTTTTGGCAGTGGTTACAAGAGCATTTTTTCTCGATTGACTTTACTTTGGCCGATTATCTAACAGGGATAGGTAAAAAAGGCTTTATTGCAGATCTGATGCCTAAGCTCCCGATTTATATCAACTTACTCAGCCCTGAGGCTCAAGCGGTTATCGGTAAAGTACACGATAATACGCGCCCTGCGTTGAAACTATTAGAGCACGAAGGTTTTACCAATCGCGGCTACGTTGATATTTTCGACGGCGGTCCAACCATGGAATGTGATAGGCGCAATATTGAATCGGTACGTCATTCTTATCGTGCACGGGTACAGATATCTGAACATGCCAGTAGCAAAGATTTTTTGATCGCGAATACATCGTTTGAGAACTTTCGAGCAACAGCGACCAAAGCGGTGTTCGACACGGAGAGCGAGACCGTGATTATTTCCTCAGAAGTTGCTGCCGTATTGATGGTCAAAGAAGGGGACTTTGTCCGCTTTCTACCTCAGTAATTGAACAAAGAATGTAAGGATAAAACGCATGACACATTGGATTGCAGGTGAATGGGTGCAGGGTGAGGGAGAGCACTTCTCCTCTCTATCTCCGTATAATCAAGAGGTGATCTGGCAAGGTCATAGCGCCACAGAGTCGCAAGTTGAACAAGCCGTTGCTGCTGCTCGCGAAGCATTGTTAGAGTGGAAAAAGCGTCCATTTTGTGAACGTGAAGCGATAGTGTTGGCATTTGCTGAAAAAGTAAAAGAGCACAGTGAACAGATTGCTGAAGTGATTGCCAAAGAAACGGGTAAACCTTTGTGGGAAACTCGCACAGAAGCTGCTGCGATGGCGGGCAAAATTGCTATCTCAATCCGTGCTTATCATCAACGAACAGGCGAGTCGTCACGAGAAGCGGGCGGTAACCAAATTGTGCTGCGTCATCGCCCTTTGGGAGTGATGGCCGTGTTTGGCCCTTATAATTTCCCTGCGCACTTACCTAATGGTCATATAGTGCCTGCATTATTGGCAGGTAACACTGTGGTTTTAAAGCCTTCAGAACAAACTCCATGGAGTGGTGAGTTGGCTATGAAGTTGTGGGAAAGTGTCGGTTTGCCCAAAGGGGTGATTAATTTAGTCCAAGGAGCGAAAGAAACGGGGATTGCTTTAGCAGAAGCAAAAGGCATCGACGGTGTCTTGTTTACTGGCAGTGCCAATACCGGACATCATTTACATCGTCAATTTGCTGGTCAACCAGGGAAAATGTTGGCGCTAGAGATGGGGGGTAATAACCCGTTGGTTGTCACGGACAATTATGATGACTTAGATGCAACGGTTTATACCATCATACAATCTGCCTTTATTAGTGCGGGCCAACGTTGTACCTGTGCGCGTCGTTTATATATTCCGTTCGGTGAACGAGGGGATGAGCTCATCAATAAACTTGTTCAAGCGACGGCGAATATTAAAGTTGATCAACCTTTCGCAGAGCCTGCTCCTTTTATGGGGCCGCAAATATCAGTTGCTGCCGCGCAGCATATTCTTGAAGCTCAAGCTCGTTTGCAGTCGCTAGGAGGGCGGAGCCTTATTGAAGCGAAAGCCGGTCAAGCTGCGTTTGTTTCCCCTGGTATCATCGATGTCACTAACGTCGCAGAATTGCCTGATGAGGAATACTTTGGTCCACTCTTACAACTCGTGCGTTACGATGGTTTTGCAACGGCGGTAGCATTAGCCAATGACACTCGTTTTGGTTTATCTGCAGGATTGATTTCTAGCGATGACGATGAGTGGCAGTATTTCGTTGACCATATTCGCGCCGGTATCGTTAACCGAAATCGCCAACTTACGGGCGCCAGTGGTGATGCGCCATTTGGAGGACCTGGGGCTTCGGGTAACTTACGACCCAGTGCTTATTATGCGGCAGATTATTGCGCTTATCCGATGGCGTCAATGGAAGGGCAGGAGTGTGTGCTGCCTTCTAATTTGAGTCCTGGTATCGAACTGTAAAATATTCACAAGTAATGAAAATGGGGTGAAGTGGCTGGTTGCGTGTTGAAAGCGCAGAAATCTTCTTTACCCCAACTGCTTTCAATTGGCGGTCGTTGTACATTTCTTCAATCAATAACGCCAAGTAAAACGTCACAGGTTGATCGCCATTTTTCGCCTTAGGGGGAAGTAAACCAATGGCTTGTCTTTTTTCTTAACTTTTATTTGATAACAGGAGCTATCATGACGCCCGATGTGCTATTTGATTCCTTATGGAAAGATTATATTCATCGTCTTTGTCCCTCCGCGGCGAAAGTTCACCAACTTCTGCAAGAAAATGAACCATTGATTAATGATCATATTGCTTTGCGGACATTTGATGTTGCTCCTTTAGGACTTGCCACCTTAGCTCAGCCATTTTTAGATGTTGGCTATTTGCCTGGTGGAGATTATGTGTTTGAAAGTAAAAAACTGATTGCAACCCATTTTGAACATCCAGATCCAAAGCAACCAAAGGTGTTTATTAGTGAACTGAAAGTCAATGATTGTTCTGCGCAATTACAAGCCATCGTGCATAAACTGGTTGAACAGGTTGATATCACTCAGTTGACCCAGCCGGAATTTCTCTATGGTGGCCGCTTGTGGGACCTCAGCTATGAAGACTTTAAAACGTTAGCACAGGAAAGTGAATATGCTTCTTGGTTGGCAGCTCACGGCTATGGTGCCAATCATTTCACTGTCAGTGTTAATCAATTAAGTCAGTATCATGAAGTGATGCAAGTAAACGATTATTTACGCCAATCGGGTTTTACTATTAATGAAAGTGGGGGCGAAGTAAAAGGCACGCCAGCTGTCCTTTTAGAACAATCATCAACGATGGCGGATAAAGTCCCAGTGACGTTCATCGAGGGCACTGAGCTGGTTCCGGGTGGTTTTTATGAGTTTGCTAAGCGCTATCCAATGGAAAATGGTAAGTTGTACCCAGGGTTTGTAGCAGCCTCAGCAGATAAAATATTTGAAAGTACCGACAGCAAAGTTCATATGGATAAGTAATTGCTTACTCACTTCGTAGGCTAGGGTGTGAAGGGATAGCAACGAAGGTACCCAGTTGACTTTCAGATGTTTAAGATACAGTAAAAGCCACTAATGAAGTGGCTTTTACTTTATTGCATGTTGATTTAGTACTCGATTATGGATTAACGAGTTCCGTAAACCACGATGGTTTTACCGTGAGCAGAAATCAAGTTTTGCTCTTCTAGCATCTTCAGGATACGACCGACCGTTTCACGAGAACAGCCAACAATTTGGCCGATTTCTTGACGTGTGATCTTGATTTGCATGCCGTCAGGGTGCGTCATCGCATCGGGTTGTTTCGCAAGGTTGAGCAGCGTTTGAGCGATACGACCCGTCACATCTAGGAAAGCAAGGTCACCCACTTTTTGGCTAGTAACCTGAAGGCGTCGTGCCATTTGTGCAGAAAGACGCATCAGAATATCTGGATTGACTTGGATGAGCTGACGGAATTTCTTAAATGAAATCTCAGCCACTTCACAAGGAGACTTAGCTCGAACCCAAGCTGTACGCTCTTGATCTTCTTCAAATAAGCCCAACTCACCAATAAAGTCGCCTTGGTTGAGGTAAGAAAGGATCATTTCTTTGCCTTCTTCGTCTTTAATAAGCACAGCAACGGAACCTTTGACTATGTAGTACAAAGTTTCCGCTTTCTCGCCCGCATGAATTAGCGTGCTTTTTGATGGGTACTTATGAATATGACAGTGTGAAAGAAACCACTCTAATGTTGGATCGGTTTGAGGTTTACCTAGAACCATAATATCTCACTTCCTCTGCAGGGTATGCTTGCGCTGTCCATATTTTAGCTAAGCGTGTCGTTGGCCTACTAGAATAAGAACTCTTTTTCTATGCTGCAAGCTATCTTGTGTCTCTACAGGAAATAGTATCCTTTTTCGAGTTTGATTTCTTGATTTTAATCGCGTCATTCCTGCTATTTTTTACGCAAAATTGTGCACATGATCACGGAGTGAAAAGTAAACACCTAAATAGCCATATTTTTAGCCAATTTTTCCGGTTTCAATCAGCTTCTGTAGGATGGGTCTGACGATTAATTCCATCGCAAAACTCATTTTACCACCGGGGACGACAATGGTGTTATGGCGCGACATAAATGAGCCATCTATCATTGCTAGCAGGTAAGGAAAGTCGACATTTTTAATGCCACGTAAGCGGATTACGACAAAACTTTCATCCAAGCTTGGTATTCCTTTGGCATTTAGTGGATTCGAAGTATCGACAGTGGGGACACGTTGAAAATTAATATGTGTACGAGAAAACTGCGGGGTGATGTAGTTTAGGTAGTCATCCATAGAGCGAACAATGGAATCCATGACGGCTTCTCGTGAATGGCCGCGCTCACGAGTATCGCGAACAAACTTTTGGATCCACTCTAAGTTCACGATAGGGACCATTCCAATCAGAAAGTCGACATGACGAGCTACATTGACTTCGCCATCGACAACACCGCCATGAAGGCCTTCATAGAACATGACATCGCTGTTTTCTGGTAAATCTTGCCAAGGCGTGAAGGTACCTGGCATTTGGTTATAGGGAACGGCTTCATCGAACGTATGGAGGTAGCGGCGCACACTGCCGATTCCTTGTTTGCCATATTGACGAAAGAACTCTTCTAAGCTGGAAAAATCATTGGCTTGCGGACCAAAGTAGCTGATGTGTTTGCCCTGCTCTCGGGCTTTTCTTATTTCAACATCCATTTCGGGACGAGTAAAACGGTGGAAACTATCTCCTTCGACCCAAGCTGGTTTGACATTCATCATGTTGAACATTTTTCGAAATGCTTCAGATGTTGTCGTAGTACCGGCACCAGATGAACCAGTGACCGCGATGATAGGGTGTTTTGCTGACATGACAAACCTTGTCGTAATTAACGTACCTGTTAGCGTACAGCGCTTTTGCACTGTACGAATGATGAAGCACTATATCACGTAAAACGAACCTGTCATCGAGTGGAGTAAGGTAAAGTGTGAGCAAACGAGAGCTAGTGACTGAGTTATTTTCATGTTGATACAGGGGGAAAGCGATGTTTGTAGTCAGAAATGGTGTCTGCAGACTATTTGGCTTTCAGTTTGATATCGACGGTTTCATGCAGTTCTGAAAAGACGATCACGGCTTCATCATGCTCAAGCTGCGTTTTTACTTGCTCAATTTTGCTTTGTAGGGACATTTCTACCGCACCGTAATCGGTGCCTTCACGAAGAACAAATTCCCGGATTAAATTTTCTAGTGTTTCTGGTGCAATATCTTGCCATGGGATAATCATAAATACCTCGAACGTTTATGATGGCCGCTTAGTTTACTGTGTTCTTTGTGTCGATACACCAGAAAGATAATCAGCCGCGATACTTTCGTAGTACGCAGGAAGTGCTTCTTCAAGCCAGAAGCGTGGTTTTAGCACGGAGCCACAAAGAAAACCGACATGCCCCCCATGTTCATATAGCTGATAATCGATATTATCGGGCAAAACAAATTTGGGGATTACAGCCTCCGTCATAAAGGGGTCATCTTTGGCGTGAATGATCAGCGTAGGTAAACGAATACGTTGTAGTTTGTTTAAACCAGAGCATTGCGCGTAATAATCTTGAGCATTTTTGAAACCGTGTAATGGTGCGGTGACCAGATCGTCAAACTCGTACAGGCGTGTGACTCGTTTGATTGAGCGATAAGATAAAGCAAGTTCGCCATGAATTAACTCGTGCTTTTGTAAAGCATTACGCTTAAGAGAAGAAAGCAGATAACGTCGATAAACCTTAGAAAAACCACGTTCGATACGATTGGCACACGCGGCAAGATCGAGTGGTGCAGAAACAATCGTTGCGGCATCTAAGAGTGGTTGGCGGTCATACTGCGCGAGATAGTTAGCCAACATATTTCCACCGATAGAAATACCCACCGCCACTTTAGGTTGACCAGGAAATTGTTGGTCAAGGTGCTCAAGGAAAAATCGAGCATCATTGATTTCGCCTGAATGGTAAGCGCGCGCTTTTTTGTTTGGCTTACCACTACAGCCTCGAAAATGCATCATGACTGCCAGCCAGCCCGATTGTGCAAAAGCGTTCATCAAGCCATTGGCATAAGAGCTATAGAAGCAGCCTTCTAGTCCATGAAAAAGAATAAAAATAGGCTTTTGAGCAGCAAACTCCTGATTAAAAGGCTCTGACCAAGCTAAATCGAGGAAATCCCCATCTGGAGTATCAAGAGTTTGCCATATTGGAGTAAATAATGCTTTTTTTCTGATCAATCGTGGGAGGAGAGTTTGAAGGTGTGGGTTTTTAAGGCCAGTAGCAGGAAAAAATTGAGTCATACAGGGCACCAATCGAAAAAGCATATTAAATTGCTAGGCACGCTCTTCGGCTGATTCATAGCAAATACGGGTTGATGGATAAGCTCACTTCTTGGCGCTAAAAACCGCCTTAACGACGAATTCGGCGTTAATGGAAATCTCGGGCTTGTGAAGATGAGGCCAACGAACGTATTTTTATTATGAATTTACATGCTGATTATTATAGATAGAGACTCAAGTAACCTCAAGGCTGAGGAGCGATATGCACCGAACGGAATCACACTGAGGTTAAAAGTGGTTTGGCTTGGGGAAGGGGAGAGAAAAGGCATGCTGTAGGTGATCACCACCTAAATGACGACAGTATCTGAGAGTTAATGGATCACCGTCATTCGCTGTTAATGATAGTGTATTGATGCAATCCACTAAGTCTGCTTGTTGCTGTTTTTCAAGTTCAAGCTCAAACTGCAGAGCCTGGCGGTATAAAGCGTCGTTAAGCTGAGGCTTAAGTTGGCGACGCAGCTCTCGGTAGGAGTACAGCAGGGTTTCACTTCTTGTTAAGCTATGTTGCACTGCGGGCCAATCTTGCTCGGAGAATGTAACCTGTTGTTCATCTAACCATCTTAAAAGTAAGACTAAGTTCACATTGCCCTGATAGTGATTTTGTAATGATAGACACGCCTCTTTCACCTGACGAACACCATAAAATTGCAAACTAAATTGCCAGAGACTTTCTAGGGTTAGGGGCGGGTTGGCGTGTCGGTTACTCATTGATTAAACTCAAGTTCCATTTGTTCTAGGCTTTCTTGTGCGGACATCCATTCTAGCTCTACTTCTTCAAGTTGTGCTTTGCTGGTGGCTTGCAGTGCAAGAACTTTATTAAGTTTGGCCTTGTTATCGAGCTCATAGAGTGAATTATCGCTTAAAGCTTCTTCAGCCTGAGCTAAATCTTCACCTAATTTATCCATTTTCTTTTCTAATTGCGTTAGCATCTTTCTGATAGGGGCCGTTTGCTTACGAAATTCTGCTTCACGCCTTTTTTGCTCTTTTTTCGCTGCGGCACTGTTGCCATTATCTTTGCTTGGCTGTGCTGCCTGTGCTTCACGACGTTCTATTTTTTGCTGTTCAGTGAGCCATTTGTAGTAGTCGTTTAGATCTCCATCAAAGGGTGCGACTTGACGGTCGTGAACTAAATACAGGTCATCGGTTGTTGCTCGTAAGAGATAACGGTCGTGGGAGACAATGACCATTGCTCCTTCAAAGGTCTGTAATGCCATCGTTAATGCTTGGCGCATGTCGAGATCAAGGTGGTTGGTTGGTTCATCAAGCAACAAGAGATTCGGTTTTTGCCAAACGACTAAAGCTAAGACTAAACGTGCTTTTTCACCACCAGAAAAAGGCGCTACCTTTTCCAGTGCTTTATCCCCTTGGAAACCAAAGCTACCGAGGTAATCTCGTAATTGTTGTTCGGTTTGGTCCGGCGCAATTTGCATCATATGCTGCAAAGGGGTTTCTTCTGGGTGTAAGGTTTCTAACTGATGCTGCGCAAAATAGCCGATTTTGACCCCTTGAGAATAAGTAAGTTCGCCACTTTGCGCCTTAAGATCTCCAGAAAGCAGTTTAATTAACGTTGATTTACCTGCGCCGTTACGGCCTAGAAGACCGATACGACTGCCAGGGACTAGATTTAAACGTATTTTTTCTAATATTAAGTTATCGCCATAACCCGCCGAGACTTCTTCCATCATCATGATCGGATTAGGTAAGGCTGCGGGTTCTCTAAATTGGAAGCTAAATGGGTTATCAAATTGTGCTGGCAGCACTTTTTCCATCCGTTCTAAAGCTTTGATTCGGCTCTGCGCTTGACGAGCTTTAGATGCTTTGTAGCGAAAACGGTCAATATAACTTTGCATATGCGACATCTGCTTTTGCTGTTTTTCAAACATCGCTTGTTGTAAGACCATCTTTTGTGCGCGCTGATTTTCGAATGACGAGTAATTGCCCGTGTATTCATTTAATTGTTGGTTTTCTATATGAGTAATACGGCTGACAATGGGATCGAGAAAGTCTCGGTCGTGAGAAATAAGGATTAAGGTGCCAGGGTAATTTTGTAGCCAGCGTTCGAGCCACATGACAGCATCGAGATCAAGGTGGTTAGTTGGCTCATCGAGTAACAATAAGTCTGAACGACACAACAGAGCTTGCGCCAAGTTAAGACGCATTCGCCAGCCACCAGAAAACTGCGTGAGATTCCAGCTCATTTGTTCTTGACTAAACCCCAGACCGTCTAATAGTTCAGAGGCTCTTGCTCGGATGCTATAGCCGCCAATGGTTTCTACTTTACCATGTAACTCTGCTACGAGTGTGCCGTTGTCTTTGGCTTCTGCGTCGGCAAGCTGTTGCTCTAAATGACGAAACTCTCGGTCACCATCAATAACGTATTCCAAAGCGCTTCGGTCCAAAGCGGGCGTTTCTTGCGCTACCCAAGCTAATTCCCAATGTTGTGGCTGGCTGAAAGAGCCTGCATCAATCGAGAGTTCATCTTTTAGCAAAGCAAATAGCGTTGACTTTCCGCAGCCGTTTTTGCCGACTAGGCCGACTTTGTCACCAGGGTGTATGGTTGCAGAGGCTTGATCTAAAAGAGGTTTACCGCCACGCAGTAATTGGATGTCAGAGAAGGTAATCATAGAATTTTTATTCACTTTGCGCTGAGCGCGTTACTTTGGTCGTTTATCTCGCGCTGAATAGTAGGGCTATTAGCGAGAAAAGTCGATGATTGAGCTCTAATTGCATTATGCTATATAAATAAGTATAACAAACTGATAACGGTAAGTTTCTTTTAGAATATCCACAAAGGACGAATTTTTTGTTTGTTTCAGCGTCTACTCCCCCGAGAGTTTTGATTATCTATGCTCATCCTGAGCCACATCATTCGGTTGTAAACCAAATCATGATTAAGCAAGCTCAACGGCTTGAGCATGTGACGGTACATGATTTATATGGTGCTTATCCTGATTTCTTTATTGACGTCAATCATGAGCATCAATTACTCATGCAACATGATGTGATTGTTTTTCAGCATCCACTGTATATGTACTCTTGCCCTGCCTTACTTAAAGAATGGCTAGATCGAGTACTTGGTAAAGGGTTTGCTTTTGGCGATGGCAGTGCATTAGCGGGTAAATATTGGCGCAGTGTGATTACCACTGGCGGAAGGCAAGAGGCGTTTAGCCCAATGGGATATAACAAATACCCACTCGAGCAAATTTTGCAACCTTTTGAACTGACTGCTTCTTTATGTCAAATGAAATGGCTCGATCCGTTAGTTTTGTATTGGTCACGTAATGTCTCTGATAGTGCTCGGGAGCATCACGCCGAACAATACCGACAATGGTTGGCAATGCCTTTGACTGGTGAAATGAATCAAGGAGAAGACTGTGTCAGTGACCAATGAGTTTCTACAAAGTAGCGTCGTGTTTTTGTCGGCAGCAGTCATTGCAGTGCCGATTGCCCAGCGTTTAGGTCTTGGCTCAGTGTTAGGCTATCTAATTGCTGGAGTCTTAATTGGTCCTTGGGGACTTGGACTCATCAGCGATGTCGATGCGATTCTCCATTTTGCTGAATTAGGCGTGGTTTTACTGCTGTTCCTTATTGGCCTTGAGCTTAATCCGAAAAAATTGTGGCAAATGCGAGGGCCCATTTTAGGCTTAGGTGGTGCACAAGTTGTTGTCACCACGGCTGTTATTGCTGGTGTGGTCAGTTTGTTCGGCGTGAGCCTTCAGGCCTGTTTGGTGATCGGAATGGGGTTGGCGTTGTCATCAACGGCGATTGCATTGAAGGTCATTGAAGAGCAAGGTCAGGGTGGTACTGAAACCGGGCAATCTGGCTTTGCAGTCTTGCTCTTTCAAGATATTGCTGTGATTCCAATGCTGGCCATGCTGCCATTGTTAGCCGGAGGACAAACGGGTGGTGATTGGTTAGATGCTCTGTTTGTTATTGCGAGTGTTGTCGCGCTACTGGTTGGAGGCCACTTCCTATTACGGCCCCTTTTTCGCTTTGTTGTGATGAGTGGCGTGCGCGAGTTGTTCACGGTTGCTGCTTTGCTGGTTGTGCTTGGTATCTCGGTGACGATGCAAAAGCTTGGTTTGTCGATGGCTTTGGGAACATTTTTGGCCGGTGTGTTACTGGCTGAAAGTGAATATCGCCATGAGCTTGAAGTGTCTATCGAGCCATTTAAAGGACTATTGCTGGGGCTATTTTTTATCGCGGTAGGCATGGCAGTTAACATTGGACTGCTTGCCCTTCAGCCTCTGGCTATCTTAGGCTCCGTACTGGCGTTAGTAATTGTGAAAGGCTTGGTTTTGTATGGATTAGCCAGAGTCTCTCGTGTTCGTCCTAAAGCACGCAGTCGTATGGCAGCAATTCTCAGCCAAGGGGGCGAATTTGCTTTTGTTATTTTCACAGCCGCGAGTCAAGAAGGCCTTTTAACTCAGCAGCAAGTGGCTTTCTTATTGGTCGTGGTCAGTTTGTCGATGGTCACCACACCATTGCTGTTAACGGCACAGAAAAAATGGTTTGCCCACACTTTGAATCATGAAGAAGAAGAGCCTTCAGGCCACGTCGTTGACCGCCATCCAAGAGTCATTATTGCCGGGTTTGGTCGTTTTGGACAAATCGTTGGTCGCTTGATGTATGCCAATAAAATTAAGGTGACGGTACTGGAAAGTGATGCGAGCCAGATACACTTGCTGCGTAAATATGGCTATAAAGTTTTTTATGGTGATGCAACCCAAATTGATTTGCTACGTGCAGCGGGTGCAGACAAAGCGGAAGCCCTAGTCATATGTACTGATTCACCTGATGAAATCATCGCGATTGTTGATATTTGCCAAGTGCATTTCCCCAATTTAAAGCTGCTTGCGAGAGCTCGAAGCCGAGTAGAAGCGTATCAGTTATTAAACTATGGTGTGCACAACTACTCGCGTGAGACTTTCTTGGGCGCTTTGGACTTAGGACGTCAAACCTTAGTAGAACTGGGAATGCACCCATATCAGGCCAAGCGAGCAGAAGCCCATTTTCGTAAGTTAGATAACGCCATGTTAAAAGACCTGCTGCCTCAACATAACGAAGACAAGAAACTGTCTGAAAGAACGAAAGAAGCGCGTAAAGAGCTAGAAGAAATTTTCGGTCGAGAAATGGAAAGCGATAAACAGTCGCCGAACCACTGGAAGTGATCGCCACGTTTAAGAAGCAAGGATTTAAAGTGAAAATAAAAAAACGTTTTATCGCAGGGGCAAGTTGCCCCAAATGCAATCAGCAAGACACACTTCGCTGGTGGATTGAAAACAATATTGAATTAGTTGAATGTGTCGATTGTGATTATACCGAGCAACGTAAGCCTCAATCGGTGGAGAAGAACCCTCATTCAGAGCAAGAAATGATAGGGATTTTTAAGCCAGAATAATTGAACTTCGATAAATGATCCCCATAATACAGTTATCTTGTCGCTTAACTTATTATGATTAAGTCAACTAACCTCCTTGGAGTGAGTATGAAAATTGAAAAGAATGTTGTTGCAAGTCTTGCCTACAAAGTCATGTTGGAAGACGGCGTTGTGGTTGATCAGTCAACTTCAGAGGCACCACTTGATTACCTACATGGTCACAACAACCTTATCACTGGTCTTGAAAAAGAGCTGGAAGGCAAAGTTGCTGGTGATAAATTTTCTGTAACAGTTGCTCCAGATGATGCTTATGGTGAACACAACGATGCGCTCGTGCAACGTGTACCTGCTGATGTATTCCAAGGTGTTGACCAGATTGAAGTTGGTATGCGCTTCCTTGCTGATACTGACCAAGGCCCAATCCCAGTGGAAGTGACAGAAGTTGATGGTGATGAAGTTGTGGTAGACGGTAACCACATGCTTGCAGGTCAGACTCTGACGTTTGAAGTGGAAGTAATGGCTACACGTGAAGCAACAGCGGAAGAAATCGAACACGGCCATATCCATCAAGATGGTGAGCATTGTGGTAGTGAAGATAAAGGTGATGATCACGAGTGCTGCGGTGGATGTGATTCTCACTAATTTGTCTCGCAAGCTCAATGATAGATTGAATCATTGACCATTAAGCGCAAGTTGAACTTTCAACTTGCGCTTTTTTATTGGCGAACTTACTTGGTTATGTCGGTGCTTAAGTACAGTTGAGAGCAACAGATAAAGCATAAAGGTAGCGGCCAAGCACAGTCAAAGTCATTAACAAGTTCACAGGGCGGAAAGATGCAGCATCAACCTTTCTCAATTGCAATTCATGGTGGAATCAACACAGTTTGGCAGTCAGGACACAACAAGCAATACGAGCAAATGATATTGCGGGTACTTGAAAAGGCAGTCAAAACGGGCCATCAGGTTTTAGCTCAAGGCGGCCAAGCCACAGAGGCTGTGGTGCAAGCGGTTAAAATATTGGAGGACTCTTCTCATTTTAATTCGGGAAAAGGAGCGGTATTGACCTCTAATGAAATGGTTGAACTTGAAGCTGCGGTGATCGATGGGAAGCAAGGTGACTCGGGTGCAGTGGCATGTGTTAGGCATATCAAAAACCCCATTTTACTTGCTCGGGATATCATGAAGCATAGACCGTCAGGTTTTTTGGTAAGCGAAGGCGCTGAGAAATTCGCTTTTGACCAAGGGCATCAATACACCGAACAAGATTACTTCTTTACAGAACACCGTTATGAACAATTGTTGTCCATACAAGAAAACCAACCTTTGGAAGTGGTGTATTTAGAGGGTTCTAATCTTGGTAATATTGGCGCTGTGGCTATAGATAAACAAGGCAATTTAGCCGCGGCAACCAGTGGTGGTGGCGTCAATAAATCCTGTGGTCAGGTGAGTGATACAGTAAAGATTGGGCGCAGTATTTTTGCTGAGAATCGTGTGGCAGCCATATCATTTGTTGGCGGAGACGAAAGTCTATTCAGCCCAGGGTTAGCTGAAGACGTGATTGCGAGAGTTCGATATTTAGGAGAAAACCTCAAGGATGCTTGCTGGGATGTCATCAATAAAAAACATCATTGGGGCGAACGTCCAAGGGGGCTGGTCGCGATAGATGCCCAAGGGAGGGTGTACTTTGCTCACCGAAGTCCAGCCATGTATCAAGCCGCGATTAATGCTCAAGGTCAGTTACGTTTGACGATTGACACTGCCCGGTAAGCATTATGCGGGCAGTGGACTGAAAGCGATTATTGCTGCCTATTTCGCGCTTATCGATCAGTAATGAGGCGGTGGCGGCTCTTTACTTGGATCCGCTAAATTGGAGGTATCGATGTTCTTTACCTTACCAACGACGTATTTCATTTGATCTTGTATTTTGGCCAACTGCAACTGCTGTTGAGTCAGAGCACCATTGAGTTCTTCAATGGTTTGTTCTTGGAACGCAACCTGACATTCTAGGTCATTAATGCGCCCTTCTAATTGTTGAATGAGTTTTTCTGTCATGAGCCATTCTCTAGTTGCCAAGCTTGCGCAATGCCAGCTGACGTTGCGGTAATAACACGTTGCTTGGAGTCAAAGGCTGCATCATACACGACCGCGCGTGGAGGGCGAGTATCTTTTTTAGGCTCAACATTAAATGTCGCTGTCTGTTTTCCGCTGGCGGTATCCCAAACCGCAGTACGCCCGGAAGGGGTTCCTGTAACCAGTTGACGGCCATCGTCCGAGAATCGAGCGGTGGAAAAAATTAGCTGGCGTGACCAACTGTTTAATTCACTGAGATTTTTCCCCGTTGTTAAGTCCCAAATCATCGCTTGGTTACCACCATCAGATGTGAAAGCTAATTTACCATCTCGTTGCAGCGCCACCCGTACCACACGTTGATCATGTTCAAAAGTGTACAATACCTGCCCAGTTTGGGTGTCCCATAGGTAGGCTTTGTAGTCATTACCGCCTGTTAAAGCGAACTGACCATTAGGTGAAATTGCTACGGAATTAATTTTTTCTTGGTGAGCAAGGAACTCTAGGCGTCTTCCGGTGACTAAGTTGACGTAAATTGCTTTACCGTTGGAAAGGCCTAAGAGCACTTGTTGGCCATGATTGGCGATGTCAATATCTCGAATTAATGCGTCTGAAATTGACCATAGCCCTTGAGCTTGTGCCCAACCAAGGTCCCAAACTGCAAAGTTAATTTGACTGGCTGTGACTGCGTATCGTCCATCGTCTGAAAAACGAATGTGCGAGACAGTGCTAGCAGCTTGGTCGAGTTCTCCCAGCTCTGCGAGTTGTTGGTTCTGCTGTAAATCCCACATGATTAGGTGATGCTCTTTGGAGTACAGCAGAGCAAAGCGACCATCTCGACTGAGCGCAAAGCTGGTAGAGCCTTGTGGTTCAAGTGACCAACGCTGAACTTCCTTATTGGTGGAAAAGCAACCGCTGAGGGTGCTGGTGATCATCAAATATAGGAATAAATAAGAAATTTTTTGCATCACATCTAATAATCCGGTTTGTGTCTTAAGACATATACCTAGTATATTGATATAACGACTATCTTCACTAGTCTCAAGTGAGATTTGTGTATAATAACTAATGGCCGTGACCATTATTGGGAGAATTGAATGAAATCAGTGTTTAAAGTGTCTCTACTTGCTGCAACAGTAATGCTAGCAGTAGGCTGTCAGAAAGAAGAAGCAAAACCAGCAGCAACGACTCAAACAGAACAAACACAAGCAGCAGCAAGTACTGTTGACCTAAAAACTGAAGATGATAAAGCAGCATATGCAATTGGCGTTTCTTTCGCTAATTACCTAAGCGCTAGCATCGAGAAGCCAAGCGAAATCGGTATCGACCTGAACAAAGAGCTTGTTCTTAAAGGTATTGATGATGTCTTCCAAGGTAAAGCAGCATTAAATGAAGAAGAAACTCGTGCAACGCTAGAAGCACTTGATAAGCGTGTTTCTGAGAAAATGCAAAAGCAAGCGGCTGAAAAATCAGCTGAAGCTAAAAAAGCTGGCGATGACTTCCGTGCTGAATTTGAAAAACAAGCTGAAGTTGTGAAAACTGACTCAGGTCTACTTTACCAAGTTATTACACCAGCATCAGGTGATAAGCCACAAGAAACGGATACAGTACAAGTACACTACAAAGGTACGTTGACTGACGGCACTCAGTTTGACAGCTCTTACGACCGTGGTGAACCAGCAACGTTCCCACTAAATCGCGTTATCCCAGGTTGGACTGAAGGTGTTCAGCTAATGCCTGTTGGTTCTAAATTTAAATTTGTTATCCCGCCAGAGCTTGCTTACGGTGAACAAGACACGCCAAGCATTCCTGCAAACTCAACGCTAGTATTCGAAGTTGAGCTACTTAAAATCGAGAAGCCTGAAGAAAAATCAGAAGCTGCGACTAAGTAATTAGTGCGATAAAAATCAAAAAGGTCCGGTTATCGGGCCTTTTTTTGTTTTTAGCTCTGATTTCCTACTTAAATAAGGCAATGTATCCTAGCGCCTCAATCGGCCTATCACTGGAGACGTTATTTTGCGTAACATCCTTTGATTAAAACAAAACTTAGATCTGAAAGATGAACAGAGCCTAGGTTGCTGTTCAAATTTTCTGATAAACTTACACCAATTTGTTGATTTATCCTGCCAAGGCCTATGACTACTACAGAAACACTCAATGCGGAAATGCTGTTAGAAATGGAATCGGTTCATGTGATGCCCTTTACTGAACACGATAAAATCATCTTGAGATCGTATGAGGCCGTTGTAGATGGTATTGCCAGCCTAATTGGTCCATTTTGTGAAATTGTTCTTCACTCATTAGAAGATTTAAACACTTCAGCGATTAAGATTGCTAATGGTGAAAATACTGGCCGCCAAGTTGGGTCTCCGATTACTGATTTAGCTTTGAAAATGTTGAAAGATATTGAAGGCTCAGAGCGCAATTTTTCTCGTTCTTATTTTACGCGAGCAAAAGGCGGTGTGTTGATGAAATCAATCACTGTCGCTATCCGTAATGGTGAGAATCGTGTTATCGGTTTACTGTGTGTGAACGTTAATCTTGATGCTCCATTTTCTCAAGTCTTGCAATCCTTTATGCCGACTCAAGAGGCCAAAGAAGCGGCTTCTTCCGTTAACTTTGCCAGCGATGTGGAAGAATTGGTCGACCAAACGGTTGAGCGTACCATTGAAGAAATCAATGCTGATAAATCGGTTTCTAATAACACCAAGAACCGACAAATAGTCATGGAGCTCTACGGTAAAGGCATTTTTGATATCAAAGACGCGATTAACCGTGTTGCTGATAGGCTCAATATTTCCAAGCACACGGTATATCTCTATATTCGCCAACGTAAGACCGAGGATGAATTGGAATGAGTTTAACCTATACTCTTGTCGTTAATGGGCCTATCTATGGCAGCCAGGCTGCGCGTAGTGCTTATCAATTTGCTCAAGCATTAATTGAGCAGGGCCACTCTTTGGTCAGTGTGTTTTTTTATCAAGATGGTGTGAATAATGGTACAGCACTGAGTGTTCCAGCAAATGATGAGTTTGACCTCAGTAAAGCGTGGCAAACGTTGGCAACGCAGCATGAAGTGCGTCTTGAAACTTGTGTCGCTGCAGCCCTGCGCCGTGGCATTGTTAGTCAAGACGAAGCCAGCCAACATGCGCTGACACAGCACAACCTAGCACAAGGGTTTGAGCAAGCTGGATTAGGCAGTTTGGCAGAAGCCATGTTAACGCAAGATAGAGTGGTGCAATTTTGAGTCAGTTAACTTATCTATTTCGCACCGCCCCACACAGTAGTGCTGCAGGGCGTGAAGGTGTCGATGCGCTATTGGCAGCCTCTGCTTATTGCGAAGATATTACCGTTATGTTTGTTGGAGATGGCGTTTATCAACTGCTGCATGGTCAAGACCCAAGCGATATTCTGAGTAAGGATTATGCACCAATGCTAAAGCTTTTTGATTTATACGACATAGAGCAAGTATTTGTCTGCGCAACATCGTTAGCAGAGCGAGGTTTAGCACAAGCGGATTTCGTGATTGATGCGGTTAAGCTCAATCAAGAGCAATTCAACGTACAACTGCATCAGGCGAGTAAGGTTCTGTCATTTTGAGGAAAGCATGTTACATATCATTAAATCCGTAGCCGCCCTAAACGAAGCCATGGCCTTGTATGCAGAGCATGATGAAGTATTACTGATCGAAGGGGCGGTATATGCAGCTAACCCACGGCATCACGCTTTCGCACCGCTGAAAGAACGACGTGTTTATGCTCTCCAAAGTGATATTGAAGCGCGCGGTATTAAACATTGCATTAGCCCTGCAGTATCGATAACGAATTACCAAGGATTCGTTGAGTTAACCGTAAAACAGGCAAACTCGCTGACTTGGGACTGAGTTGAATGCTCAGTAAAGTGGGCTTTGAGTGCGAATTCCCTTAATTGAACAAAAAAGATTCGTATATTTCTTGACACACATCCCACTGCTGCATAGAATTTTGCGTCCCTAACTGCAATGGCAGATTAGGGCTAGATTTTTCACAAAGCTTACTTTCAAGTAAATCAGGAGCTAGTTAATGGCAACTATTAACCAGTTGGTACGTAAGCCACGTGCGAAGCAAGTTGTTAAAAGCAACGTGCCAGCACTAGAAGCGTGCCCACAAAAACGTGGTGTATGTACTCGTGTTTACACTACTACACCTAAAAAACCTAACTCAGCACTTCGTAAAGTTTGTCGTGTACGTCTGACAAACGGCTTCGAAGTTACATCGTACATCGGCGGTGAAGGTCACAACCTTCAAGAGCACAGTGTTGTACTAATCCGTGGCGGTCGTGTAAAAGACCTTCCGGGTGTACGTTACCACACTGTTCGCGGTGCACTTGACTGTGCTGGCGTTAACGACCGTAAACAAGGTCGTTCTAAGTATGGTGTGAAGCGTCCTAAGTCTTAATGCCCTTCTGTGTAAGAAGCGTTAAGTAAGGCCAAACACTAAAATTAAATTTTAATTTTTGAAGAAACTGAAAAGTTTTGGATAACCTGAAGAATAAGACTACGGAGATAAATCCATGCCACGTCGTCGCGTTATTGGTCAGCGTAAGATCCTTCCAGATCCTAAGTTCAAATCTGAACTGCTGGCAAAATTCGTTAACATCCTAATGGTTGACGGAAAGAAATCTACTGCAGAGAAAATTGTTTACACTGCACTAGACTCAATGGCTGATAAGTCTGGTAAAGACCACTTAGCTATTTTTGAAGAAGCTCTTGAAAATGTTCGCCCAGCGGTAGAAGTTAAATCTCGCCGTGTAGGTGGTTCAACTTACCAAGTACCTGTAGAAGTACGTCCGGTTCGCCGTAACGCACTTGCTATGCGTTGGTTGGTTGAAGCTGCGCGTAAGCGTGGTGAAAAATCTATGGCTCAACGCCTAGCTGCTGAAATGCTAGACGCGTCTGAGAACAAAGGTACTGCTGTTAAGAAACGTGAAGACGTTCACCGTATGGCAGAAGCAAACAAAGCGTTTGCACATTACCGTTGGTAATACCTTTTCAGTGCTGCAAGGTTCCTTGCAGCACTTCTCTAGTTCCTATGCCTATGCTAGGAACTATTGCTATATATGGAGCTTGATATTTTCACTGTATACAGCAATAGTCCCTATCTCTAAGTTAAGAGGATTCAATCGTGGCTCGCAAAACTCCTATTGAGCGCTACCGTAATATTGGTATCGTCGCTCACGTAGACGCAGGTAAAACAACCACAAGTGAACGTATTCTGTTCTACACTGGTCTTTCTCATAAAATCGGTGAAGTTCACGATGGCGCTGCTACCATGGACTGGATGGAGCAGGAGCAAGAGCGTGGTATCACTATCACTTCTGCTGCAACGACTACCTTCTGGCGTGGTATGGATGCACAATTCCAAGACCACCGCATCAACATTATCGATACTCCTGGACACGTTGATTTCACCATTGAAGTAGAGCGTTCTTTACGCGTACTTGATGGTGCCGTTGTTGTGTTCTGTGGTTCATCGGGTGTTGAACCTCAATCTGAAACTGTATGGCGTCAAGCTGACAAGTACCACGTTCCTCGTATGGTATTTGTTAACAAGATGGACCGTGCAGGTGCTGACTTCCTACGCGTTGTTGATCAAATCAAAAACCGTCTTGGTGCGAACCCTGTTCCTATCCAACTTAACGTTGGTGCGGAAGATGACTTCAAGGGTGTTATCGACCTAATCAAGATGAAGATGATCAACTGGAGTGAAGCTGACCAAGGTACAACCTTCACTTACGAAGAGATTCCTGCAGACATGCAAGAGCTTGCTGAAGAGTGGCACAACAACCTAGTTGAGTCAGCGGCAGAAGCTAGCGAAGAGCTGATGGACAAATATCTTGAAGAAGGCGAACTAACGGAAGCTGAAATCAAGCAAGCACTGCGTACACGCACACTAAATAACGAAATCGTACTGGCCACTTGTGGTAGTGCGTTCAAGAACAAAGGTGTTCAAGCGGTACTCGATGCAGTGGTTGAATTCTTGCCATCACCAATCGACGTTCCAGCGATTAAAGGTGTGGATGACAACGAGAAAGAAGTTGAGCGTCATGCAGATGACAACGAACCGTTCTCAGCATTAGCATTCAAGATCGCAACTGACCCATTCGTAGGCACGCTGACCTTTATGCGTGTTTACTCTGGTGTGGTGAACTCTGGCGACGCAGTCTACAACTCTGTGAAGCAAAAGAAAGAACGCTTTGGTCGTATCGTACAGATGCACTCAAACAAGCGTGACGAAATTAAAGAAGTTCGCGCTGGCGATATTGCAGCAGCAATCGGCCTTAAGGACGTGACAACAGGCGATACGCTATGTGACCAGAACCACAAAGTGATTCTGGAACGTATGGAGTTCCCTGATCCGGTAATTCAGATCGCGGTAGAGCCTCGCTCTGTTGCCGATCAAGAGAAGATGGGTATTGCACTAGGTAAACTAGCGGCAGAAGATCCATCATTCCGCGTAGAAACGGACGACGAAACAGGTCAGACACTGATCTCTGGTATGGGTGAGCTTCACCTAGATATCATCGTTGATCGTATGAAACGTGAATTCAGCGTTGACTGTAATGTTGGTAAACCTCAGGTTGCGTACCGTGAAACAATCCGTGGTAACGCGGAAGTTGAAGGTAAATTTGTACGTCAATCTGGTGGTCGTGGTCAGTATGGTCACGTATGGATCAAACTGGAGCCATCTGAACCTGGCGAAGGTTTTGTCTTTGTTGACGAAATTGTGGGTGGTGTGGTTCCTAAGGAATACATCAGCTCGGTAGCGAAAGGTATCGAAGAGCAAATGAACAGCGGTGTTCTAGCGGGTTATCCTGTACTAGATATTAAAGCAACGCTGTTTGATGGTTCTTACCACGATGTTGACTCTAACGAGATGGCGTTTAAGATCGCTGGCTCGATGGCATTCAAGAAGGGTTCATTAGAAGCACAGCCTGTTCTTCTTGAGCCAATGATGAATGTTGAAGTAACTACTCCTGAAGATTGGATGGGTGATGTTGTTGGTGACCTTAACCGCCGTCGCGGTATGATCGAAGGTATGGACGATGGTGTGGCTGGTATTAAGATCATCCGCGCTCAAGTACCACTATCTGAGATGTTTGGTTACGCAACGGACCTACGTTCTGCAACTCAAGGCCGTGCGTCTTACTCTATGGAGTTTAACGAGTACGCTGAAGTACCGAAAAACTTCGCAGATAAAATCATTGCAGACCGTGGTTACTAATTTTGGTGAGTGATCGGTAAAAAGTTTATGACTTTTTGTTAGATCAAGCCGTCCAAATATTGCGCTAACGAGCGTTGGCGCATAAAATAACAATTTCTGGCGCGCCGAGATCAATAATGATCCCGACGAATCATAACTAGGAAGGAACACGATTGTGTCTAAAGAAAAATTTGAACGTACTAAACCGCACGTTAACGTTGGTACTATCGGCCACGTTGACCACGGTAAAACAACTCTAACTGCAGCTATCTGTACTACTCTTGCTAAAGTTTACGGCGGTGTAGCTAAAGACTTCGCATCTATCGATAACGCTCCAGAAGAGCGTGAGCGCGGTATCACAATCGCAACTTCTCACGTTGAGTACGACACTCCAACTCGCCACTACGCGCACGTTGACTGTCCAGGACACGCGGACTACGTTAAGAACATGATCACTGGTGCTGCACAGATGGACGGTGGTATTCTTGTAGTTGCTGCGACTGATGGCCCAATGCCACAAACTCGTGAGCACATCCTACTAGGCCGTCAGGTTGGTATCCCTTACATCATCGTATTCATGAACAAATGTGACATGGTTGACGATGAAGAGCTACTAGAACTAGTAGAAATGGAAGTTCGTGAGCTTCTATCTGAGTACGATTTCCCAGGTGATGACCTACCAGTAATCCAAGGTTCTGCACTAGGCGCACTAAACGGCGAAGAGCAGTGGGAAGCGAAGATTGTTGAACTAGCTGAAGCTCTAGATACTTACATCCCAGAGCCAGAGCGTGCAGTAGATATGCCATTCCTAATGCCTATCGAAGACGTGTTCTCAATCCAAGGTCGTGGTACAGTAGTAACTGGCCGTATCGAACGTGGTATCCTAAACGTAGGTGACGAAGTTGCTATCGTAGGTATCAAAGACACTACTACTACTACATGTACTGGTGTTGAAATGTTCCGTAAGCTTCTAGACGAAGGCCGTGCAGGTGAGAACGTTGGTGCACTTCTACGTGGTACTAAGCGTGACGAAGTTGAACGTGGTCAAGTACTAGCTAAGCCTGGTTCAATCACTCCACACACTAAGTTCGAGTCAGAAGTATACGTACTTTCTAAAGACGAAGGCGGCCGTCATACTCCGTTCTTCAAAGGCTACCGTCCACAGTTCTACTTCCGTACAACTGACGTAACTGGTGATATCTCTCTACCAGAAGGCGTAGAAATGGTAATGCCTGGTGACAACATCCAAATGGTTGTTGAGCTAATCGCTCCAATCGCAATGGACGAAGGTCTACGTTTCGCTATCCGTGAAGGTGGCCGTACAGTAGGTGCTGGTGTTGTTGCTAAGATCTTCGCTTAATTCTTAATTGAATTAATCGTAATCTTGCACTGTTCTTCTTTGAAGAGCCGCGCATAAAAAAGGAAAGCTTCGGCTTTCCTTTTTGCTTTTAGAACAGAATACATGTGGTAAATTTCTTCTTTCTTCTTTCTTCTTTCTTCTTTCTTCTTTCTTCTTCTTATGTTCTGACGGGCTATTTATTACTTCGCCTTTGAGTTGCTATAGGATGAAGGCGAGTTAAAAGTATTAAATATTCTTTTCGTCACTAATATCTGGTCTAATCTCTACTTTATCAGTTATTTTTAATGATATTGGTCGCAATTCCACCTATGAAGATTGGCATCTATCCGCTAGAATTTATTCCCCCTTACACAAAAAATAACAAAAGAGAAACTATTCATGTCTGAAGACAATCGCCAAGAAATGACCTTTGAAGAGCAGCGCCGCCAGCAAGCGTTAGATTACCATGCTTACCCTACACCAGGAAAAATTGCTGTTGAGTTGACTAAACCAGCAGAAACCGCAAATGATTTGGCGTTAGCTTACAGTCCAGGTGTTGCTGAACCTGTGCGTGAAATTGCGCAAAATGCTGACAATGTATACAAGTACACAGCAAAAGGTAACATGGTTGCGGTTATTTCTAATGGAACGGCGATTCTTGGTTTAGGTAACCTTGGTCCATTGGCGTCAAAACCAGTAATGGAAGGTAAAGCGTTACTGTTTAAGCGTTTTGCGGGACTTGATTCTATTGATATTGAAGTAAAACACCGCACGATCGACGAATTTGTTGATACAGTGGCTAATATTGCTGACACTTTTGGCGGTATTAACCTAGAAGATATCAAAGCACCAGATTGTTTTGAAATTGAAAAACGCCTTATCGAGCGTTGTGATGTACCTGTATTCCATGATGATCAGCATGGTACTGCGATCGTAACCGCTGCAGGCATGCTAAACGCAATAGAGTTGCAAGGTAAAAAGCTGGAAGAGTCAACGATCGTTTGTCTTGGTGCTGGCGCAGCAGCAGTTGCTTGTATGGAGCTTTTGATCAAGTGTGGTGCAATGCGTGAGAAAATCTACATGCTGGATCGTAAAGGGGTGATCCACACGCGTCGTGATGATCTTAATGAATATAAGCAACTCTTTGCTAATAATACCGATAAGCGCACCCTTGAAGATGTGATTGAAGGTGCTGACTTATTCTTAGGTGTATCGGGTCCAAACCTATTACCACCTGAAGCCCTAAAATTGATGGCTGATAAGCCTGTCGTGTTTGCTTGTTCAAACCCAGATCCAGAAATTAAGCCAGAGCTGGCGCGTGATGTTCGTAACGATTTGATCATGGGAACAGGACGTAGCGATTATCCAAACCAAGTGAATAATGTGTTGTGTTTCCCATTCATTTTCCGTGGTGCTCTTGATGTACGTGCCAGCGAGATCAATGATGAAATGAAATTAGCTGCGGTAGATGCCATTCGTCAATTGGCGAAAGAGCCAGTACCTGAAGCGGTACTGAAAGCTGCGGGGGCTGATGCACTGGAGTTTGGCCCTGAGTATATTATTCCTAAGCCAATGGATCCGCGTCTGTTGCCACGCGTTGCAAAAGCGGTCGCTCAAGCGGCGGTAGAGTCGGGTGTTGCTCGTATTGAAATGCCAGAAAATTATATGGCGGAATAAGCGGCATCATTACTTCTTATAGTAAATATAAAGGGACATCACTTGTCCCTTTATATGCCCAAGCATTTTAGGTTACTTAGGTATATTATTTTCGCACTGAAAAGTGATTAAACTCTAATGATCGAACAGTGCTTACTCTTCATCAAAAGCTTCAAACTCAATTCCCATCGCAGTCATCAGTGCTTTAGCTTCTGTTGGAATGTCATCTGGGCGGTCTTTACGAAGGTCTTCATCGGTTGGCAGTGGTTGGCCTGTGTAAGCGTGCAAGAATGCTTCGCATAGGAGTTCACTGTTAGTTGCATGGCGCAAGTTATTGATTTGACGTCTTGTTCTTTCGTCAGTCAACACTTTTAAAACTTTTAGCGGGATAGAGACGGTGATCTTTTTTACTTGTTCACTTTTTTTGCCGTGCTCTGCATACGGGCTAATGTATTCGCCATTCCAGTCAGCCATTGCGTACCTTCATTTGTGTAATTAGTTAAGAAAATAAATTGTGTGGCTAATTTTAGCTGGATTTACTGCCATAAGCAAAGACATATAGACGTCTAGAAGTGTTGACGTCTTAATTTTTGGCGGGTAAAGTGAGATCAACTGTTAGGAATGCGTATTGGTTCGACTAACATGTTTATTTGATTAACTAGTATATTTATTTGATTAACTAGTATATAGCGCATTCCCACTTCGATGTCACCCCGTGAAAGGATACACAGATGAGCACTCGCCATAAGCCTGCAACTATCGCTGTTCGCACTGGTATTGAATCTGATACTCAGTACCATGCTGTTGTTCCACCGATTTACCTCTCAACCAATTATGGCTTTCCTGCTTTTGGGGAAGTTCCACAATATGACTACACTCGTTCAGGTAACCCAAATCGTGGGCTATTAGAACAAGCCCTTTATGAGCTCGAATCAGGTAAAGGTGCGGTTGTGACGAATTGCGGGACAGCGGCGTTAAATCTATGGGTTTCGGCATTTCTGGGTCCAAATGATTTGATTATTGCCCCCCATGACTGTTATGGCGGTACCTACCGGTTATTTAATAGTCGAGCTAAAAAAGGTGATTTTAAAGTCCAGTTTGTTGATCAATCGAATCCACAAGCATTGGAAGCGGCTTTGGAGAACAGACCAAAGCTTATTCTGATTGAAAGCCCATCTAACCCGCTTGTCAGAGTGGTCGATATTGCTTCGGTATGTGACAAAGCAAAGCAGGTAGGGGCATTAGTCGCGGTCGATAATACTTTTTTGACACCCATATACCAAAAGCCATTAGAGTTAGGTGCTGATTTTGTTATCCACTCGACGACAAAGTACATTAATGGTCACTCCGATGTCATCGGCGGTGTGGTGATCACGAAAAGTGAGCAACATGCTGAAGAGCTAGCCTGGTGGGGGAACTGTATTGGCTCAACAGGGACACCTTTTGACAGCTATATGACGTTAAGAGGCATTCGTACTCTTGGGGCAAGAATGCGCATGCACGAAGAGAGTGCTCAACAAGTTTTGACTTATCTCCAAGGGCAGCCACTAGTAAGCGTTATATACCACCCTAGTTTACCCGAACATCCCGGACATGATATTGCCAAGCAGCAGCAATCGGGCTTTGGCGCTATGCTGAGTTTTGAGTTTGCTGGTTCTTTCGCCCAGCTTAAAGTTTTTGTCAAAGAGCTGTCTTTGTTCTCGTTGGCTGAGTCTTTGGGAGGCGTAGAGAGCCTGATTTGTCACCCAGCATCAATGACGCACCGAGCAATGGGAGAGGAAGCACTGGCAGAAGCTGGAGTTTCTCAACAGTTACTGCGTTTATCGGTGGGACTCGAAGATGCGCAAGACTTGATCGCAGACTTAGATCAGGCTTTTGTTAAGGCTGGATACTAATTAAGGGAAGAAAATCATGAATGTTCAGCGCCAGTTACATAAATTTGGTGGCAGCAGTTTAGCTGATCCAGAATGTTATCGACGAGTGGTTGGGATCCTTAGAGAGTATTCTGCTGACAACGATCTAGTGGTTGTGTCTGCAGCAGGCAAAACAACCAATCAATTAATTGCGTTTGTTGAAGGGTTAAGTCTGGATGGCCGCATTGCTCATGAGCGCTTGCAAATATTAAGGCAGTTTCAGTTTGACTTGGTTGAGTCGCTGATAACGGGCCAAGCCAAAGAGCAACTTCAGTCGTTGTTGCGAGATGACTTCAGTATGTTGGCCGAGTTGGCGGCACCATTGACTCAGGCTCAGCAAGCGACGGTTCTGGGCTGTGGAGAGGTTTGGTCTTCACGCTTGTTAGCAAGTTTGTTGTCACAATCTGATTTACCTGCAATCGCGCAAGATGCTCGTGTGTTTCTTCGTGCGGAAGAAGGAACGCAACCAGAAGTCGACCGCGCTCGTTCTTATCCTCTCGTTAAAGAAGCACTTGCTCAGCATCGCCATCAGCGTATCGTTATTACGGGATTTATGGCTAAGAATACGGCGGATGAAACCGTCTTGCTTGGACGCAATGGCTCTGACTACTCTGCGACGGTTATTGGAGCGCTAGCCGGAGTGGAAACGGTGACGATTTGGAGCGACGTCGCTGGTGTTTATAGTGCTGATCCTCGAGTGGTCTCCGATGCCTGCTTATTGCCATTACTACGTTTGGACGAAGCGAGTGAATTAGCACGGCTAGCAGCGCCCGTTTTACACAGTCGGACCTTACAGCCAGTGGCGCAAAGTACAATGAATTTGCAGTTGAAATGCAGTTATCAATCGCAAGCGGGATCAACGCGAATTGAGCGGGTGCTAGCTTCGGGGAGAGGCGCTAAAATTATTACTTCTTTGGATGATGTCCTTTTAATTCAACTTTCATTTGTTCATGGTCATGACTTTGAACGAGCAAAAGAAGAAGTACTAAGAAGTTTAGCAAGGGTTCAGTTAGAACCTTTAGCGTATGAAATTCAGGCTGAGCAACAGCAGTTACGTTTAGCGTACACTCCTGAAATTGCTGGAGGGGCACTGGCTTACTTGCAAGAATTAGCGGTTGAGGCTGACATTAAACTCAAAGAGGGCTACTCATTGATTGCGGCTGTTGGAGCAGGAGTGACCAAAAATGCCAATCACTGTTTCGGTTTTTATCAGCAATTAAAATATGCATCTGTGGAATTCATTGCTGCGACAGAATCGGGCATGAGCTTAGTAGCAGTCCTGCGTTGCCCAGAAGTGACTTCTTTAGTTCAAGCCATTCATAGCCAATTATTCCAAGCTCAGAAGCGAGTTGCTGTGGCTTTGTGCGGCAAAGGCAATATTGGCTCAAGCTGGTTATCCTTGTTTGCGACCCAGCAAGAAGAGCTGAAGAAGCGCCATGGTATGACGTTTGAATTGGTCGCAGTGATTGATAGTCAAACTTATCTATTTGATGAGAATGGCCTTGACCCACTAAAGGTGTTGCGCAATTTTGATGATGACAGTATTGAAAATGATGGTAGTTGGTTGACCAAGCTTGGAGAGCTATCTGATTTTGATGAAGTCGTTGCCTTGGATGTCACGGCGAGTCAGCAGTTAGCCGCTCGTTATGTCGATATTGCACAATACGGTCTTCATTTAATTTCCGCTAACAAGGTTGCAGGTTCTGCTGACAGTTATTATTACCATCAAGTGCAAAGTGCTTTTAGCAAAACGGGCCGTCACTGGCTGTATAATGCCACAGTTGGAGCTGGTTTACCGATCAATCATACCGTGCGTGACTTGCGTGAAAGTGGTGATGAGATTGTTGCGCTATCAGGTATTTTCTCAGGAACGTTATCTTGGCTATTTCAACAATTTGATGGCAGTGTCCCTTTTAGTGAATTAGTCGATTTAGCCTGGCAGCAAGGTTTAACTGAGCCCGACCCTCGAGCTGATTTAGACGGCAGTGATGTGATGCGCAAGCTGGTTATTTTAGCTCGTGAGTCTGGACTTGAGATCGAGCCTGAGCAAGTCAGAGTCGAATCACTTGTTCCTTCGTCTTTACGAACGTTAAGTTTAGATGCTTTCTTCGAACAAGGGGCAACACTCAATGAATCCTTACATGAGCGATTGAAACAAGCACAAGAAAAAGGGCAGGTGTTGCGTTATGTGGCACGACTTGAACGCAATGGCAAAGCGACAGTCGGTATTGAAGCTTTACCTGCTGAACATGCGCTGGCGAACCTATTGCCGTGTGACAACATCTTTGCGATAGAAAGTCAGTGGTATAAAGACAACCCGCTTGTGATTCGTGGACCTGGGGCCGGTCGTGAAGTGACGGCCGGAGCCATTCAATCGGATCTGAATCGATTAGCGAGTTTATTCTAGGGTAAAGGTGTCTTATTTTTTAAGCTTAGGCTGGGGAGAAAAATGGACTCATTGACTTCATCGTGAGTCGTTTGATTTTGCGATGCATGACAAAAACCTTGGCTTAGGACCAAGGTTTTTTGCTTTTGGTTTGTGCGATACTTGCTGATACTCAAGTGACCTCACAATGCTTAGGTATAAACAATGCTTAGGTATATTCGTCTCCTTGAATCCAACTGAAGGGATGACTCTTAAAGATGAATGATGGTGAATCCAATTAATGATCAACTTGAATAAAATTCATATTTACGAGGTTGACATTAAACTGAATTCATTACATTCTGTGGACATATAGACGTCTAAACGTCGGTTTGAGGATTTAATTTTTGTGGTCAACAGCCACACAGGGAGAGTAAAATGGGTTATACACACGCAGGCCATATTGATGCCTTAAATCAGAATATTGCCGAACTATCGGACAATATCAATGTGTCATTTGAATTTTTTCCACCTAGTAGCGAGAAGATGGAAGAAACCCTCTGGAACTCGGTACATCGCCTCAAACACCTCCAACCTAAATTTGTTTCGGTCACATATGGGGCAAACTCTGGAGAACGAGACAGAACGCATTCCATCATAAAAGATATCAAAGCGGCAACGGGTCTGGTCGCCGCTCCCCATCTCACTTGTATCGATGCAACGCGAGAAGAGTTGAACGCGATTGCGGATGATTATTGGTTTAACGGTATTAAAAATATAGTGGCGTTAAGAGGGGATATTCCTCCGGGTGGAGGGACTCCTGATATGTATGCTTCAGACTTAGTCGAGTTACTTAAAGCACGCCATGATTTCGATATTTCAGTCGCGGCATTCCCAGAAGTACATCCAGAAGCGAAAAGTGCACAATCCGATTTGTTGAACCTTAAGCGTAAAGTCGAAGCGGGTGCTAATCGAGCGATTACCCAATTCTTTTTTGATGTTGAATCTTACCTGCGTTTTCGTGATCGTTGCGTTGCTGCTGGTATCGATGTGGAAATTGTTCCAGGTATTCTTCCTGTTTCCAATTTCAAGCAAGCATCGCGCTTCGCTGCACAAAATAATGTGAAGGTGCCGGGGTGGATGAGTAAGCAGTTTGAAGGGCTGGATGATGACCCAGTTACTAGGCAGTTAGTGGGTGCGAGTCAGGCAATTGATATGGTTCGTGTACTAAGTCGTGAAGGCGTTAAAGATTTCCATTTTTATACGCTTAATCGAGCTGAGATGACTTATGCACTCTGTCATACACTGGGCGTTCGGCCACAAGTTGCCGTAGAAGCTTAAAAAGCTTGAGGTGACTTGAGTATATAAAATTAAAGGCTTGCCATGAGGCAAGCCTTTTATCTATTCACGTGCTGGTTGATAGGATTAACCAATCACTTCTAGTTCTGTCAGTACTTCGTCAGCCCAGTTAATCCACGCTTCGCGAAGCATTAAATTACGACGTAGCGTCAAACGCTCCAAACGAGCTTGCTTGTCTAGCGTAGACGGTGTTGCGTAGTAAGCCGCTTCAATCTCTTTGTAGTGAGAAACCAATTTACGTGATTCAGCAACAAGCAGTGCAAGTTGCTCACGGAAAGGGGCTGCAGGCTGAATCGCGCATGCCATTAACTTGGCAGAAAATTCATCACGGACAGTAGGATGCGCAGTTGGTTGATCAAACCACTCACCTAGAGCACTACGGCCAGCATCAGTAATAGAGTAGACTTTACGATCCGGTTTGCCTTCTTGAGGTTCTAGGACACAGGAAACTAAATCCTTTTCAGCCATTTTATTGAGCTCACGGTAAACCTGCTGATGGCTTGCTTTCCAGAAGTAACCGATGCTCGCTGAGAATTCTTTTGTAATATCGTAACCCGTGGCATCGCGAGTACTGAGAACAGTTAAGATAACGTGTGGTAATGACATGTCTTCAATCCAATGGTCAATAAACTTGTAAACAAGCTATTCATACTTTCAGATGTGCTCTTTTCGGCACTTGAGCTTTTTGTGTATAACACTTGATCTTTTTGTGTATAAATAGCACCAACAATGTTGGTCCTGTCACCTTAAAGCCGTTTATCACCTAGAGTGATGGAGGCCCATCAAGCTGAAGCTTATATGATTAGAGTAATATGCTTCTAGCGGCTAAGTAGTATATAAATAATAAGCATGAAGTGGAATAGGAGTAGGGAATAAGTTAAAAAAATTAACAATATACTCATTAGTGGAAATAAATGGTTTTATATTTTAAGTTTTATTTAATTTATAGTTTTTAATTTTGTAATGCAGCCAAAAAAATCCATCATCAACGATACGAATATCCTCGAGGCTGAAAATTTATCAGCCTCGAGAAGTGGTTTTTGGCTTTAGCCCGTATTACGCATTCCTGCTGCGATGCCTGCAATCGTCACCATCAAGGCTTCTTCTAAATGGGTCGAAGGTTGCTCCGTTTGGCGAGTTCGATAGAGAAGCTCTGCCTGCAGCATATTCAATGGCTCAACATAGATGTTACGCAGGCGAATAGACTCAAGACCCCAAGGGTTACGTTGCATGAGGTTCTCGTTATTTTCAACATTCAGTACGGCTTTGATATCCTGCTGCAGTTGCTCGCGTAGGCGTTCTCCGAGTGGGAGAAGCGATTCATCGGCAAGACGTTGATCGTAATAACGTGAAATATCGATGTTGCACTTAGAATACACCATCTCAAGCATGCCTAGGCGTGTCGAAAAGAATGGCCATTCACGGCACATTTCTTCCAGTAGAGCTTGGTGGCCTTGGTTAATCGAATATTGAATCGCTTCGCCTGCACCTAACCAAGCGGGCAGAACTAATCTATTTTGGCTCCAAGAGAAGATCCAAGGGATAGCACGTAAGCTCTCAACACCACCATTTGGATTCCGTTTGGCTGGGCGAGAACCGAGAGGCAGTTTACCAAGCTCAAGTTCTGGAGTCGCTTGACGGAAATAAGGCACAAAATCAGGTTCGTCGCGCACGACTCGACGATAGGCTTCACAACTGACTTGCGAGAGGACTTCCATCAGTTCACGCCACTCTTGCTTTGGCTCCGGTGGTGGTAGGAGATTCGCTTCTAAGATTGCACTGGCGTAAAGGTTGAAACTATTAACAGCGACATCCGGTAAACCAAGCTTAAAGCGGATCATTTCCCCTTGTTCGGTAACACGTAGGCCTCCTTTCAAACTCTTCGGTGGTTGAGAGAGTAAAGCGGCGTGAGCAGGTGCACCTCCTCGACCAATGGTGCCTCCACGGCCGTGGAAGAGCGTCAGTTCAATGCCTTCGTTTTCAGCGACTTTAACCAATGACTCCATAGCATGATATTGTGCCCAGCCAGCCGACATAACCCCAGCATCCTTGGCTGAATCAGAGTAACCGATCATCACCATTTGATGGTTTTGGATAAAACCGCGATACAGGTCGATTCCCATGAGTTGCTGGATGACAGATTCTGCATTATTCAAATCGTCGAGCGTTTCGAATAGTGGACATACATCCATGCGGTACGGGCAACCTGCTTCTTGCAGCAGCAGGTGCACCGCAAGTACATCTGAAGCAGTACGAGCCATTGAAATTACATACGCCCCAAATGCCTCACGCGGTTGGGCAGCAATAATCTTACAGGTATCTAAAACTTCTTTGACCGGCTCAGACGGTTCCCAGTCTCGGGGAAGAAGAGGGCGCTTGGAGGCAAGCTCATTGGTGAGGAAAGCAACTTTATCTTGCTCACTCCATTGTTCGTAGTCACCAATACCGAGATAACGCGTCAGCTCAGAGAGAGCATCTGCATGACGTGTGCTCTCCTGGCGAATATCAAGGCGGACTAGATGAACACCAAAAGCCTTAACACGGCGTAGAGTATCTAAAAGGGAGCCATTGGCGATCACCGTCATGCCACATTCGGTAAGCGATTTATAGCACGCGTAAAGTGGTTCCCATAGTTGTTGGACATTTCTCAGTGGAGCTTTAACGGCAAGTTGTTGACCATGGATTTTAGCATCTAAAATATCTTTGCTTTCAATGAGCAGCGAACGAAGTTGCTTTAGAATGGCACGGTACGGCTCATGCGCATCTTCTCCCGCTAACTGGCGGACATTTTCATTGCACACCGTCATCGACAATTCACTGATCAATTCATTAATGTCATTAAGGTAGAGATCCGCGGCTTTCCAGCGAGAAAGCAGGAGCACTTCACGTGTAATACTGTGGGTGACAAATGGGTTACCATCACGGTCACCACCCATCCAAGAGGAGAAATGAACGGGACGAGCATCGATAGGGAGGCCTTCGCCGAGGTAAGGCTTTAGGCGATCATTCATTTCACGTAGAAATTCTGGTACGGCTTCCCATAAAGAGTTCTCGACGACGGCGAAGCCCCACTTAGCTTCATCTAATGGCGTCGGGCGTTGCTGGCGAATGACATCGGAATGCCAGCTTTCCGCGATCAGTTGTTCTAAACGACGTTCTGTTTTTTTACGTTCTTTAAAAGAGAGATCGCTGAGTTCTAATTTGGAAAGGCACTCATTAATTTTGACCAGCTTATTGATCATGGTGCGGCGAGTAATTTCGGTTGGATGCGCGGTGAGAACCAGCTCAATATTAAGGTCTTTAACCGCTTGAGCTGTGTCGAGTTTACTCACCTTGTTTTGAACCAGCTTTGAGAAAAGAGTATTCATAGCGTCTGGTTCGCAGACATGCTCTTCGCAATGACGCGAAATAGTATGATATTGCTCAGCAATATTAGTTAGATTCAGAAATTGATTAAACGCTCTTGTTACAGGTGTGAGTTGTTCATCTGGCAAGCTTTTAATTTCTTCGATTAAGCTTTCCCTGTCTGCTTGGTTCCCTGCTTGAGCGGATTTAGATAATGTACGAATTGTTTCTACTTTTTCGAAAATCTCTTCACCATGGGCATCACGAATCGTATTCCCCAGCAAATGGCCTAGCATGCGTACATTGCTTTTGAGTGCCGCGTATTTTTCGTTCATCGTCATCCTGCCTCGTAAAAAAACTACATTCATATTCCTTGTTAAGATTCCAATTTAGCGAAAATCAGCGGCGATAGTCAAATAAAGCCGATTAAGTGAACCATGAATCTGCACTTCTTCTGATTTAGAGCAAATCCGGTTAGTGATTTGAAAAGGAAAATGAAATTTAATTACAAATTAGCCAGTGAAGATTGAAGTAAATTGGGATAAGGAGAGAGTAAATCGTTTTACGTTTGTTAAGGCGTATTTGCTCACAATAACTGGGCAACACACCTTTCCTTACCTAAAACGATTTTATCTTGAACGTAACTTAGCCACGAAAGAGTAGCAGACTCTAATGACAATATTTGATCATCGCACGGGACAAAATATCGATAGTGGGATTGATAAAATCTAGCGACAAGAACTCATCAGGTTGGTGGGCTTGCTCAATCGACCCTGGGCCCAGTACAAGAGTAGGGCATAAGGTCTGTAAGAATGGCGCTTCGGTACAGTAGTTGACAGTTTCTGAACGGGTTTGACATATTTCTTCGATACCACCGATAAAAGGGTGTTCATGATCACATTCATAGCCCGGGATCGGTTCATGCAGCGGGAGGATTTCAATTCTGCCCGGCCACTTAGATTCGACTTCTTTTAAAGCACCACGTAGCATGTTTTCTAAACCATCAAGGCTAATTCCTGGTAGAGGGCGCACATCATAATGCAGCTCACAGCATCCACAAATGCGGTTAGCGCTATCTCCCCCATGTATGTGACCTAAGTTAAGCGTTGGGCTTGGAATGGCAAAACCTGGGTGATGGTATTCTTTCACCAGCTTATCGCGTAATTGCATCATGGCAAACATCACTTCATGCATGATTTCTATTGCGTTTACGCCAAGCGCAGGATCAGATGAATGACCAGATTTACCCGTCACGCGTATGGCGTTTGCGACATGCCCTTTATGACCTCGAATCGGAACAAGGCTGGTAGGCTCTCCAATGATGCAATAATCCGGTTTAAACGGTGCGTGTTCCGTAAAATGACGAGCACCCAGCATCGTGGTTTCTTCATCGCAAGTGGCCAAAACATAAAGAGGTTTGGTTTGCTTACTCCAGTCGAGTTGCTTTACTGCTTGATAGATAAACGCAAAAAAGCCTTTCATATCCGCAGTGCCCAAGCCGTAAAAGCGATTGTTTTGCTCAGTTAATGTATGGGGATCAAAATTCCAACGTCCTTCATCAAACGGCACTGTATCGCTGTGCCCAGCTAGGAGCAACCCACCTTCGCCTGTCCCCAGGCGTGCGATCATATTGTGTTTACCTGGCGCTACTTCGATCACATCGACAAAAAAACCAAGATCTTTGAACCAAGAAGCCAGCTTCTCGATCACTTTTGCATTGCCTTGATCCCAACTTGGATCGGTTGAGCTTATCGATGAAGTGCTAATAAGGCCTTCATAGACTTCGAGAAAAGTAGGTAATTGCATAGGTTATCTCATTCTCCTATTGACAGACTGATGATGAAAATGTAAAACACATAATAAATCAATTTGAGTGAATAGAAAATCAAATTAAGGTTTAATTTATAGATTAATAATCATTTTGCTTAAGTGAATGGATATCAAAGCATGCTAAAAACCACGATAATTGGAGCCAGCGGGTACACCGGTGCAGAATTGGCTTTGATGGTCAACCAACATCCACATCTCTCTCTTGCCGGACTGTATGTTTCAGCAAATAGCGCAGATGCCAACAAGAATATTGCCCAATTACACGGCAAACTTAAGGGCGTGATTGATCAACCTGTCCTCCCCTTAACTGACTTACAACAAGTCGCCAATGAGGCCGATGTCATTTTCCTCGCGACGGCTCATGAAGTGAGTCATGACTTAGCGCCCACCCTGTTACAAGCAGGTTGCCAAGTGTTCGATTTATCTGGTGCATTTCGGGTTAAAAGCGCAGGTTTTTATCGTGAGTTTTATGGGTTTGAGCATCAGTACCACAATTGGTTGGATAAATCAGTCTACGGGTTAGCAGAATGGAACTCAGTCGCGATAAAAACTTCGCCACTGATTGCCGTTGCAGGCTGTTATCCGACAGCATCACAATTAGCCATCAAGCCTCTTCTTGAAGCAGGCCTAATTGACACTTGCCAATGGCCAATCATCAATGCGGTGAGTGGTGTTTCAGGAGCAGGCCGAAAAGCATCGATGACCAATAGTTTTTGTGAGGTAAGTTTGCAGCCTTACGGTGTGTTCCATCATCGTCATCAACCAGAAATTGCTCAACATTTAGGTTGCGATGTGATTTTTACTCCACACCTAGGCAACTTTAAGCGCGGTATTCTTGCCACGATCACGATGAAGTTGGCGCAAGGCGTGACGGAAGCACAAGTGGCGCAAGCGTTTGAACAAGCTTACCAAGGCAAGCCAGCGGTTCGTCTTAAAGGTGATGGTATGCCACGTATTCAGGATGTCGAAAATACCCCTTTCTGTGATATCGGCTGGAAGGTACAAGGCGAACACATCATTGTGATTTCGGCAATCGACAACCTACTTAAAGGTGCATCGAGTCAAGCGATGCAATGTCTCAATATTCATTACGGTTACCCAGAACTGACAGCGTTGCTGTAGTCATTGAAAGAGGGAAATGCGATGACGCAAACCAATCAAGCTCCATTAGTCATTAAGCTCGGTGGTGCAGCTCTATCTTGCACTCAAACGTTAAGCCAATTGTTTGGTGCCATTTCGGCTTACCAAAAGTTAGCGCAGCGACAAATCGCTATCGTTCATGGCGGTGGCTACCTAGTTGATGAGTTGATGGCAAAGCTTCAGTTTGAAACCGTAAAGAAAAACGGTCTTCGCGTGACGCCTTATGAGCAAATTCCTGTGATTGTAGGCGCGCTTGCAGGCACAGCAAACAAATTGCTTCAAGGTCAAGCGATTGCGGATGGTCTGAATGCAGTGGGTCTTAGTCTCGCAGATGGTGGATTATGTGATGTTGAAGAACTTGACCCAGAGCTAGGCGCTGTAGGCAAAGCATCACCGGGTAATTCAACCCTTTTACAAGCGTTGCTAAACGCAGGTGCACTGCCGATCATCAGCTCAATTGGTCTGACTGAAAAAGGTCAAATGATGAACGTCAATGCCGATCAGGCAGCAGTGGCAGTGGCGGGTGCTTTAGATGCAAATCTGGTTTTTCTTTCCGATGTCACTGGGGTTCTCGATGGAAAAGGACATTTGATCCCCATTTTATCGGATCAAGAAGCGCAAGGTTTGATCGAAGGGAAAGTGATCACCGACGGCATGATCGTCAAAGTGAGATCCGCTATAGAAGCGGCGAAGGATCTTGGTCGCGTAGTTGAAGTTGCAAGCTGGCGATCCCCAGAAAAACTCACTCGATTGTTGTCTGGAGAAAGAATTGGAACTCAGTTTCTACCTCAATAAAAAGCGGCTTCGACTTGCTGAAACACGGCATTTTGAGGTGACTGGGTAGAACATATTAAATATTAGGAAGTAATTGGCACTGACCGCCAAGTGCAGCGCCAGTAAGTTTGGAGAAGAAAATGAGCAAAGTGAATGTAAATAAAGTGGTTGTCGCATACTCAGGTGGTCTCGATACTTCAGTGATTATTCCGTGGTTAAAAGAGAATTATGATTGTGAAGTAGTTGCGTTTGTCGCTGATGTTGGTCAAGGCGCCGAGGAGCTTGAAGGGATTGAAGCTAAAGCGAAGGCTTCGGGAGCTTCGGAGTGTTACATCGCAGACCTGAAAGAAGAAATGGTTGCGGAATACATTTTCCCGACACTAAAAACCGGTGCTTACTATGAAGGTAAATACCTACTAGGTACATCAATGGCCCGTCCAATTATTGCCAAAGCCCAAGTTGAAGTCGCACGTAAAGTAGGTGCTGATGCACTGTGCCATGGCTGTACAGGTAAGGGTAACGACCAAGTTCGTTTTGAAGGCGCATTTGCAGCACTAGCACCGGACCTACATGTGATTGCACCATGGCGTGAATGGGATCTTGTCAGCCGTGAAGAGTGTCTTGATTACCTTGCTGAGCGTAACATTCCTTGTTCTGCTTCTTTGACCAAGATCTATTCACGTGATGCAAACGCATGGCATATTTCAACAGAAGGTGGCGTACTTGAAGATACATGGAATGCACCCAACGAAGATTGCTGGGTTTGGACGGTCGATCCTGAGCAAGCACCTGATGAAGCAGAATATGTCACTTTAAAAGTTTCTAAAGGTGAAGTGGTTGAGGTTGATGGGGAAGCCATGACGCCTTATAACGCACTTATTTATCTCAATGAAAAGGGTTCGAAGCACGGTGTTGGACGTATCGACATTGTAGAAAATCGCTTGGTTGGAATGAAGTCTCGTGGCTGCTATGAAACACCTGGTGGCACCATCATGATGGAAGCATTACGTGCCGTTGAGCAGCTTGTTCTTGATAAGTCATCATTTGAATTTCGCGAGGAATTAGGCTTGAAAGCTTCCCACCTTGTTTACGACGGTCGTTGGTTTACACCGTTATGTAAATCGATTCTTGCAGCTTCAGAGGAGCTGGCACAAGATGTTAATGGTGAAGTCGTGATTAAGCTTTACAAGGGGCAAGCGACAGTGACACAAAAACGTTCTGACAATAGCTTGTACTCTGAAGAGTTTGCAACGTTTGGTGAGGATGAAGTATACGATCAAAGTCATGCTGGTGGCTTTATTCGTCTGTATTCACTATCGAGCCGGATTAGAGCTTTGAATAGTCAGAAAAAGTAACGGGTCAAGCTAGGAAGTTAAGTGGCTCTCCCAATTGAAGAAAAACAAGACTTGTGAGCGATTAACAGGTCTTTTTTTGTAAGTAGTTACTCAATCTTTAATTGAATAAATATGCCAGAATTATGAATTAATACTTTATTTTTGCATGAAGTTATCGTAACTTAGATTGATAACAACAAGTAAGCACAGGCCAGCTGTTGGTTAGTGAATACAAAATGAGTCGTAAACAAGTGTAAGCAAGTAGAAATAAGCAATAAGCATCAGGAGAGACGCATGGCATTGTGGGGCGGAAGATTTACTCAAGCAGCAGATACTAGGTTCAAGGATTTCAACGATTCATTGCGTTTTGACTACCGCTTAGCTGAGCAAGATATTATCGGCTCGATTGCTTGGTCGAAAGCGTTGTTGTCAGTTGGGGTATTATCTGGCGAAGAACAACAAAAGCTCGAGCTAGCTCTGAACGCCCTCAAGCTTGAAGTAATGGAAGACCCAAACCAGATCCTACAGTCGGATGCGGAAGATATTCACTCTTGGGTTGAACAGCAACTGATCAGTAAAGTGGGAGACTTGGGTAAAAAACTCCACACAGGACGTTCACGTAATGATCAGGTTGCCACGGATTTAAAACTTTGGTGTCGTCAGCAAGGCCAGCAACTTCTTATTGCACTCGATCGCCTACAAACTCAAATGGTCAATGTGGCAAAGCAGCACCAAGCCACGGTTTTGCCCGGTTATACTCATTTACAGCGTGCTCAGCCTGTTACTTTTGCTCACTGGTGCTTGGCGTATGTAGAAATGTTTGAACGTGATTATTCTCGTTTAAACGATGCACTACAGCGATTAGACGCCTGTCCTCTTGGATCGGGGGCTCTTGCAGGAACGGCCTACCCGATTGACCGGGAAAAACTCGCGCATAACTTAGGTTTTCAACGTGCAACGCGTAACTCCTTAGACTCTGTCTCTGATCGTGATCATGTGATGGAATTGATGTCAGTAGCTTCCATTTCTATGTTGCACCTCTCGCGGTTAGCGGAAGATATGATTTTTTATAATTCTGGAGAGTCTAATTTTATTGAGTTGGCAGATACCGTGACTTCAGGCTCTTCATTGATGCCACAGAAGAAAAATCCAGATGCGCTTGAGCTTATCCGTGGTAAGACTGGCCGCGTTTATGGGGCGCTTGCTGGCATGATGATGACGGTTAAGGCATTGCCGCTGGCATACAACAAAGATATGCAAGAAGACAAAGAAGGTCTATTCGATGCACTCGATACTTGGAATGACTGTATGGAAATGGCGGTTTTGTGCTTTGATGGCCTTAAAGTGAATGGTGAGCGAACTCTAGAAGCAGCGAAGCAGGGCTACGCTAATTCTACAGAATTGGCTGATTATCTTGTGGCAAAAGGGATTCCATTTAGAGAAGCCCACCATATTGTGGGTGTTGCTGTGGTCGCCGCTATCAACAAAGGATGTGCGTTAGAAGAGTTGTCTTTACAAGAATTGCAGGCTTTCTCGGGTGTGATTGAAGCGGATGTTTACGGTATTTTAACCATCGATTCTTGTTTAGAAAAACGCAGCGCATTGGGAGGGGTATCATCTAAGCAGGTTGCTTATGCTGTGGATCAGGCCGACCAACGACTTGCACAGCGTGATGCATCAGCAGTTAAAGTTCGTCCTGCACGTTTGACGGACATTGATATGCTAGAAGGGATGGTCACTTACTGGGCCAACATGGGAGAAAACCTTCCACGTTCACGTAATGAATTAGTACGTGATATTGGCTCTTTTGCTGTCGCTGAACATCATGGTGAAGTCACAGGATGTGCGTCGCTGTATGTTTATGATTCAGGTCTTGCAGAGATTCGTTCACTCGGTATTGAAGCAGGGTGGCAAGGCCAGGGACAAGGCAGTGCTATCGTGAATTACCTGATTGATAAAGCCCGTCAGATGGCGATAAAAAAAGTGTTTGTCTTGACTCGTACTCCTGAGTTTTTTATGAAGCAAAGCTTTTTACCGACCTCAAAATCGTTACTACCAGAAAAAGTACTTAAAGATTGCGATCAGTGTCCACGTCAGCATGCATGTGATGAAGTTGCATTAGAAATCAATTTGTTGGAGCAGTTAATTCAAAAAAGCTGCGTTGCTTAGATTGACCGTAAAAATAGAAGCCGTGGTATAGATTTATTGTATTTAAGAAATTGAAAAAAAATCTGGAACTTTTACGAAAGTGCCGAGTCTACTTAAATACCACTGCTTTTTCTTAGAAGAATCTAAGAAGGCCCCAAGACTATAATTGGTCTTGGGGCTTTTTTCTTTTTCTTACCCTCCCAGATTTTAAGTCTCTTCTCTTCTCTTTTCTTATTCTTCTTGTTTCTTTTTGTTTCAGTTATTGGGCGGAATATGTGCAGCGCTTTGGCTGATAAAGTCAAAAATGCAAAATTAGCTTAGTGAGTAAGAGAGGTGATTCAACTCGTGTAAGGTGTTCTTCATTTAAGGTGAGGAAAAAGTATGTCAGTTGAACTTAAAGTTGCACTTGGCTTCGCGAGTGGTTTTTTTGTGATTGGATTGACCGCGATCGTTATGGTCAGCCGCTATGCAATGATTGCTGCATAATATTTTTTACAAGTGGCTGATATAAAAAGTAATCTCAGGGTGCTTTGAAGGTCATCCTGAGAAAGCTTGGATATATAGAAAATGCCTCATCTGTTATTGAAATGATGAGGCATTATTGTTCTAAACTGTGATTGTTCTAAAACGTGATTGTCTTAAACCATTGCTGTACGGTTAACAGCCAGGTCCACAGTCAAGACAATGTTTGATCATTTCAGGGCCTAAATTGAGTTTGGCATTTAGATCACGCAGTGCGGTTCTTACTCCTTCCTCGATAACGGGATGGTAGAACGGCATATCTAACATTTCTGAAACCGTCATCTTGTTTTGATGTGCCCAAGCGAGTAGGTGGGCCAAGTGTTCGGCATCAGGACCGATCATTTCTGCGCCGAGGAAACGTCCTGTTCCTTGCTCACCATAGACATGTAACAGTCCTTTATTACGTAGCATGACTCGCGAACGGCCTTGATTTTCAAACGAAACCTCACCTGTTTCAAAGCATCCACATGTTCCCAAACGTTGTTGTATTTGTTTGAAGGTTTCACCCACCATCGCAATTTGTGGGTCAGAGAAAACGGCTGAAATATGTGAGCGACGAAGTCCTTGCTTAATCTCTGGGAAACGTCCCGCATTATCACCAGCAATTCGAGCCTGATCGGCAGCTTCATGTAGCAGCGGTATTTGGTTACTGGCATCTCCAGCAATGAATATACTTTCAACTGAAGTCTGGAGAGTATGGTAATCGGCTTTTGGAACACCTCTATCATCGAGCTCAAGATGCGTGTTTTCTATTGCTAAATTATCAACATTTGGTCGACGACCTGTTGCTGCCAACACATAATCGGCGATAAATGTCTCTAATTCACCTTGATGGTTGATGAATTGGATCTCAACGTGATCGTCGCCGTTTCCATCTAATGAAGGTATGCGCTTCATGCTTTCGATGTTGACATTGGCATCAAGATAAAACTCGTCTTGAAAGGCTTTTTCTGCATAGTTCATCACTTCAGGATCCGTCAACGGACCCACCTGCCCACCAAGACCAAATAGTTTGACTTCAACGCCTAAACGATGCAGAGCTTGACCTAACTCAAGACCAATAACACCAGGGCCAAATACGGCGACAGCGCGAGGTAGGTCGTTCCAATCGAACACATCGTCATTGATCACTAATCGATCGCCTAACTCATTCCAAGCTGCCGGATAGGCCGGTCTCGAGCCTGTGGCAATAACAATACGCTTTGCGTGGATCGTGGTGTGATCATCAACTAACAATGTATGGTCATCGATAAATTTTGCGTATCCAGAAACTTTGTCTTGCGCTGGGATTTCATCGACACCTTCCAAAACGAAGCCAACAAAGCGATCACGCTCACTTTTAACTCGAGCCATCACTTCTTGTCCATTAATGAGGGTTTTACCTTGTGGATGGACACCAAAGCCGGGTGCTTTTTCTATTTGATGAACGCTTTCTGCTGCTGCAATTAACAGTTTCGAAGGCATACAGCCAACGCGAGCACAGGTTGTGCCATAAGGGCCACCTTCAATCATCACAACATGATCAGTATGAGCTTTTGCTGCTCTGTAAGCGCCAAGACCGGCAGTGCCACCACCAATAATGGCGACATCGACATTTAATGTTTTCATAATAAACTCTCACTTTATGGCCAAACCGCGTTATCGCTTAGTTTGGAAGTCGTTATTTTTAATCGGGTCGAAAGTCTTTGGTGATGACATCGTAAGACTTGTATTTGGAGGTGCCTCCTGACGTTTGTGACAGGAGGCGAGATATTATTAATCTAGGTAAGCTGCTAGGTCGTCACTGCCACCAATGTGTTTACCGCCAATAAAGACTTGAGGAACCGTTGAGCGGCCAGAAACTGCGCGCAAACTTACGGTTGATGCGTCTTTGCCAAGAACAATTTCTTCAAACTGTAAACCATGTTCACGCAAGTTTTGTTTTGCCTTAGTACAGAAAGGACAGCCAGGTTTAGTAAAGACAGTGATCGACTCTTGTGCTTGGTAATCCGGTGCGATGTAGTTGAGCATAGTGTCGGCATCAGAAACTTTAAACGGGTCGCCTGGCTCGTTTGGTTCAATGAACATTTTTTCTACGATGCCATTTTTGACCAGCATGCTGTAGCGCCATGAACGTTTGCCAAAGCCTAAATCATTTTTATCAACCAACATGCCCATGCCATCGGTGAATTCGCCATTACCATCAGGAATGAAAGTGATGTTTTCCGCTTCTTGGTCTGCTTTCCAAGCATTCATAACAAACGTGTCATTAACTGAGACGCAAAGAATATCGTCGACGCCATGCTCTTTGAAGACAGAAAACAACTCATTGTAACGAGGCAAATGGCTTGAAGAACAAGTTGGAGTAAAAGCGCCAGGTAAACTGAAGACAATCACGGTTTTGTCTTTAAATAGCTCATCAGTAGTAAGGTTGACCCAAGCATCGTCTTGACGAGTTGGGAAAGTCACTTGTGGGATGGCTTGGCCTTCTTTTGAAGTAAACATAAATATTTTCCTTTGGTTATTCATCGGTAATTCGGGTTAGAGCTTAGCTTGCTTTGCTCAATAATTTCGTTTTGTTGCGCTCATTATTGAAAAAATCCTTTGATAGTTCTAATCATTTGATGCTATGGTTTTGATAGGCAATTTCTATTTTATAAGTGAGAACGATGAACATTCGAGATTTTGAATATTTAGTCGCACTTGCGGAACATAAGCACTTTCGTAAAGCTGCTGAAGCCTGCTTTGTGAGCCAACCTACATTGAGTGGTCAAATCCGTAAGCTAGAAGAGCAGCTTGGAACAACGTTGTTAGAAAGAAGCAGCAGAAGGGTTTTATTTACGGACTCCGGATTGGAGTTGGTTGAACAGGCTAAGCGTATTTTAAATGAGGTCAAAACGTTTAAAGATATGGCCAGTGGGCAAAGTGGTTCTATGACAGGACCGATGCATATTGGCTTTATCCCGACGGTTGGGCCCTATCTCTTACCTAAGATTGTGCCTCAACTTAAAGAAACTTTTCCTGATTTGGCTTTGTTTCTCCATGAAGCGCAAACGCATCAATTGGTCCGTCAACTAGAAGAAGGCAAATTGGATTGCTTAGTCCTTGCCTCAGTCGATGAGACGGCACCGTTTAGAGAAATTGAGGTGTACAGCGAACCTTTGAGTGTGGCAGTACCTTGTGATCATGAATGGGCAGGAAGAGACAGCATCGATATGCTTGAACTGAATGGCAAAACGGTTTTAGCTTTGGGAGATGGCCACTGTCTTCGAGATCAAGCTCTGGGCTTTTGTTTTGCTGCAGGGGCCAATGACGACGAACGCTTTAAAGCGACCAGCTTAGAAACATTACGTAATATGGTTGCGGCTGGAGCTGGGATTACTCTCTTGCCACAGTTATCGATTCCGGCAGAAAGAACCAAGGATGGCGTATGCTATTTACCCGCTGTGAACCCAACGCCTTCGCGTCAATTGGTTTTGGTGTATCGACCGGGCTCACCACTTCGTGAACGCTTTGAAACGTTAGCAGCGGCGATCAAAGGGATCTTAGATGATTAACTGAGTCATGTCTCTAGCTAGGTAAGAGGCTGAGTGTGGTGGCACACAAGAGATGCGAGTAACAAACAATTAAGGGAGCCAAAACGGCTCCCTTAAATTCTATAGGCCAACAACTTGATGTTGCTGGGGGTAATCGACGTGTTGTACTGAGACTTCGTCGCGAGCAGTAAGCGTTAGAAGAGTTCTTCTGAGCTGCCACTGCCTCCAGAATAAATATTGTCTTCTAAACCATGTCTGAAATATTTTGTTGGTTGGGTACCTTTCTCAAAATATTCAAAGGTAGTTGTCCCATCTATTTTATCCGTGAGTAAACCACTCTTGCGGTCGATACGAACGCGGATTATATCATTTGGCATACGTTTGCTCTGCTCTGGTTTGCCATCTAACGCAACGCTCATAAAGTCAATCCACGCTGGTTGAGCCGTTTTGGCTCCAGCTTCAGCGCCAGACACTTGATTTCTTCCTAGGTTTTTATTGACAGTCGTGCGTCCAAGAGAGCGTGAATGGCTATCAAAGCCTACCCATGAAACCACTACAACACCAGGCCCGTAGCCATTGTACCAAGTATCTTTTGAGCTGTTTGTTGTGCCACTCTTGCCACCAATATCGTGGCGTTTGAGTGTTCGAGCTCGCCAGCCTGTGCCTCTCCAATCATCGACCCCCCAAATATTGCTGTACATCATTTCACGTGTGAGGAAAGCGTTTTGCTCAGAAATGACTTGCTTGGCAAGGTGTGGCATGTCTTGTTGTTGTGAGTGATTTGGGTCAACCTCTTCAATTGAAACATCTTCCTCACCAAATTCAGTTGAGAGCTTCTCCTCAGCTTTTTCAACCAGAGGTTGGCAATTGCTTTTACATACTACCGTTGGGTTTGATTTGTAGAGCACTTCACCGAAAGGGCTATTGATATGATCAATATAGAAAGGTTCAACAAAGTAGCCGCCGTTAGCAAAAACAGAGTAACCTTGTGCGACTTGCAATGGCGTTAAGCTTCCTGCGCCAAGTGCAATGGTCTCTGAATGAGGGATATTTTTAATATCAAAGCCAAAGTGAGTTAAGTATTGGCGAGTTTGTTCTAAGCCCACTTCTCGAAGCGTTCTGATTGCCATAACATTCTTTGATGTCGCTAAACCAATGCGAAGACGAGTTGGTCCATTATAGTTCGCTGGAGAGTTTTTTGGTCGCCATGCCGACGCTGAGCCTACATCCCAATGATGAATAGGTGCATCATTAATCAGTGAAGCCAGAGTCAGGCCTTTATCGAGAGCGGCAGAGTAAATAAACGGTTTGATACTTGAGCCCACCTGACGCATAGACATGGTAGCGCGGTTAAACTTGCTATGAGCAAAGTTGAATCCACCAACCAGAGCCAGCACAGCGCCATTATCAGGATTCATTGCAACGAAAGCTGTGTTTACATCCGGAACCTGACTCAACTTCCAGCTATGAGTGATCACACCTTTTGCATCTGTTGTTGCAATTTCACGAGTCCAGATTTGTTGACCAACAGCAAGGACACTTTTTGCGGACGTGGGTGGTTTCCCCTGACGCTCATCATTAATGAATTTTCTTGCCCAGTTGATGCCTTGCCATTCAAGAGTCTGCTGCCCATTGTTTTTGATCGACACCTTGGCTGTTTTGTCTGTGACTTCGGTGACAACAGCAGGGTAAAGCTGGCCGTAGGTTGGTTGGCTCTTAAGGTGTTTCGCGATTTGTTGTTCATTCCACGACGCACTATCTGGTGCCCAAAGTTCTTTTACCGCACCTCGATACCCATGACGTTCATCGTAAGCAAGTAGGTTATTAATGGCGGCATTGTTGGCTGCTTCTTGGAGAGTCGATGTTACTGTCGTGTAGATATTTAGCCCTGATGTGTAGGCATGCTCTTCACCAAACTTTTTCACTGCCCATGAACGTGCAAGCTCGGCCACATAAGGGGCAGAGACTTCAATGTCCGCACCATGGTAGTGTGATTCGATTTGCTCTGAACGTGCTTGTTGATATTGTGCTTGAGTGATGTATTTCTCATCTAACATACGCTTTAGGACGACATTACGACGATGGGTCGCGCGCTCAAGAGAGTAAATAGGGTTCATCGTAGAAGGCGCTTTTGGCATTCCTGCAAGCACGGCAATCTCACTCAGAGACAGCTCATCCAGTTTTTTACCAAAGTAAACCTCGGCAGCTGCACCAAAACCATAGGAGCGATAACCTAAAAAGATCTTATTAACATAGAGCTCCATGATTTCTTGCTTAGTCAATAACTGTTCAATATGGATGGCGATAAATATTTCTTTAATTTTTCGCATCAGCTTCTTCTCATTTGAAAGGAAGAAGTTACGAGCTAGCTGTTGAGTAATGGTACTTGCCCCTTGTTTTGCTGAACCAGAGACTAGAACAACAAGAGCGGCACGAGTGATACCAATAGGATCGATACCCGGATGATCATAAAAGCGGCTATCTTCCGTCGCGATCAGAGCATTGATGAGGTCTTGTGGAATGTCCTCGTAGGTAACTGGAATTCGGCGTTTCTCGCCAAATTGTGCGATCAGCTTTTCATCTTGACTGAAAACCTGCATAGGTGTTTGTAATTCAACATTTTTAATTGTTGCCACATCTGGCAATTCTGGCTTTACATATTGGTAGAAGCCAAAAATTGTAGTGACTCCAAGAATTATGCAAATCAATGTTAAAAGTAATAAACGCTTTATGAACTTCACCGGATAATCCCTGATTAGTTGAGGCTGTATAACGGCAAACCCTAGTACTCTTGGGTTAAAAATTTAGCATATGAGAGATATTAACTCTTATTTAGATATTAATAACAACCTTTGCACGAAGAAAATTCTCGCTGGGTGCACGCCAAGACGGCAGCGGAAGTTTTGGCAACGAGAGTCAATATGGACAAGTTCTTCATTACTGGCATTGATATTAGCCATAACAGTTTAAAAGCCATGGTGTTAAAACCAAAGGGGCATCGTTACGTATTATGCGACTATAAAGAACTCCTAATTAAGGAAAGTATTATCGCTGAAAATAACACATTGAATCATCATGAAATGGTCAATGTACTTAAAGAACTGAAAAAGACCCTGCCTTTACGGGCGAGAAAGGTCGCTATATCGGTGCCAGATAGTGCTGTTATCAGTAAAACGCTGCAAGTAGAACAGAATTTAACCGAGAGCGAAAGGGAATTTGCAATTATTCAAGCCTTTTCACATCAGTCTCCTTTTCCGGTTGAAGAGTTGAGTTTGGATTTTGTCTTACTTGAGCCGAAACAGGAAAGACTTGATAGCGATCAGTATCAAGTCTTTGCAACACGAAAAGAAGTACTTGAGGCACGTATAAAAATGATGCATGACGCTGGCTTTCAAACCGTTTTAGCCGATGTTCATTCCCATAGTTTAGGGCAAGTTTGGCAGTTAGCGGCAACCTCTTTTCCAGATAAAAGCCAATATGCATTGTTGGATATTGGATCGAGTCACAGCTCCTTTACTATGTTCACTCAGCATGACGAACTGTTTTATAAGGAGTTTGTTCATGAATCGTGTCAGATGCCATCCATGTTACAGCCGTTCGCTCAACAAATCGTGGAGCGAGTGAAACGCTACATGCATTTGTATCGTTCACTTAATGGCAGTCGGCACATTGACGGTATTTGGCTTTCGGGTCAAAGCCTTTACCTTGCACAACTTACCGATATTTTATCGGAGCAGCTTGCTTTGGAATGTTGCTTGCTTAACCCTCTGGGCTTGTTTGATGTCAAATCCGTCCACGAGCATGATTTCGAGGCTCAGCAGCAGTTTACGGCAGCGGCAGGGTTGGCAATACGAGGCATTCAGTGGTTGGGAAGTGAGCATGCTCTATCGCGTTAATCTTCTTCCCTGGCGAGAAAAACAGCGCAGATTGCATCAACGTCGATTTATCGGAATGTTGTTGTCCGCGATTGTAATCGTCGTGTTCACTCAGTGGCTCGCAAGTCAATATCTTCAATATCAACAACGAATACAGCAACAACGTCTTACGTATTTAAACGACTATATTACCCAGCTTGATCAACGTCTTGAAACAATGAAAACGGCTCAGCTCGCGTATAACAAAATAATAGAACGCCTCAAGTTTGTGGAAACTTTGCAAAATAATCGTAACAAGACCACTCAACTGATGAACATGCTGCCGTCTGTGGTTCCTCAAGGTGTCTATGTCGATAAGATCAAAATGAATGCTGGCCAAGTTGAAATGACAGGCATCGCTGAAAGTACTCCTCACCTGACTATGATGTTGAATAATCTAGAGCAATCAGAACAATTACATGATGTAAGAATGCATTCCATCGTTCATGACAAGCTTCGTTTTGGTAAAAAGTTTCAGGTGTTTAGCCTCTCTTTTTTATTCAACGCGCTTCAACCTCGGGAGATGACGAAACGTGACTGACTGGCAGGAGCTTGAATTCAATGAAATATTGGATTGGCCACGTTTACCACAATTGATGGCGTTATTACTTATCTTCGTGTTTATTCAAGCAGTGGGTTACTGGTTATATTTGCTGCCGGAAAAGCAGCATTTACAGGACTTAAATCAGCAAGAACAGGTGATTCACGCTCGCCTTCAAGTCAAAGCAAATCAAGTCGCGGCACTGCCACAGCTACAATCTCAACTCGACGATTTAGACCAGCGCTACCAGTTATTATTGCTACAGCTTCCTGAACAAAAAGAGTTAGCCAATTTATTGGCCTCGGTAAACGAAATTGGCGTCAGTAACCATTTGACGTTCACTCGTATCGACTGGGGTCAGAAGCAGCCTGAACATTTTCTCTATCGTTTACCTCTCAATATAGAGCTTACTGGTAACTTTCATGATATTGGGCGTTTTTCTCAGGCTATTGCGGCATTAGGCCGCATTGTCACTTTTCAGAATGTCACTTGGCAACGTGTTAGCCAAGAGAGTGAAACGCTTCATTTTCGTGTTACAGCTAATACTTATCAATCTAAACCAGAGGAACGAACAGGTGCGCAGTAAGAATCGATTAGGTGTGGTTTTTGTAATGGCTTTATCAGGCTGCCAAGCTAATGACCAGCCATTAGATCACGTGATCGATCAAATTGAGCATCAAGCATTTCAAGAGCGGGTGGCGCTTCAACCGAGCAAAAAGTTCGTTGCTGTTACCTATGAGCCTAAACACTTGAGAGTACCTTTTGAACTTCCGCAAGAGGCAAAAATGGCAACTCATTTGACCCTCAGAGCGGATTGCTGGCAGCCGGAGCCAAGAAAAGCGTTGGAAGCATTGGAGCATTTTTCTCTCGAACAACTCGAATTAAAGGGGGTAATAGGTACGAAAACACGCCTTTCTGGCCTGATTCAAGCGCCTGATGGCACGGTTTATACCATTGAGGCTGGGCAATATATTGGTCGTAATCAGGGGCAAGTGAGCTTCGTTTCAAATCAATACTTACTGATTAAGGAATCCTTGCAAGATGGGTTAGGGTGCTGGCAACGGCGTAACGTAAAGCTGACGTTCGGTTAAATAGCGGCAGTGTTTAAGCAACGAAGTAAAAATGATGAAACAAGGATTTATGTCGGTATCAAGGATATTGAAAGGACGCCTTTACTGGCAGTTTGGGGTCTTTTTCAGCGCACTCATGGTATGGAATGTCAAAGCCAATACCTTAACGAACATTGACTTTCGCTCTAATCATAATAAACAGGCGATTATCATCGTTGAGTTTGCATCTCCAATAGGCATTGTTGACATCCAGCAGGGTAAACGTGGGTTGAGTATCAACTTGCTCAAAACGGTGGTAAAAGACGAGCAGATCTATCTTATTGATGTAAAAGACTTTGCCACGGTCGTTGATAGTTTAGAAGTGTTCCGAGAGGGAGTGAACACGCGCATTGAAGTGTTTATTGGAGGGGGGTATCGGCATGATTATCGCGTTATAGGGCAGACACTAGAGGTAACGGTGAGCCCCCGTCAATCCGATGATACTCCATCGAGCCAAGCCTTTATTGATAAGAAGAACAAGCCAATATCAATCAATTTTCAAGATATCCCAGTGCGGAATGTGTTGCAGTTAATTGCCGAGCACCAAGAGTTTAACGTGGTGGTATCAGATTCTGTGGAAGGTCATTTAACGTTACGTCTAGATGGGGTTCCTTGGCAACAAGTGCTGGATATTATTCTTAAGGTAAAAGGGCTAGATAAAAGGGTTGAAGGTAATGTGATTCTGATTGCACCAAAAGAAGAATTAGACTTACGAGAGAAGCAACAACTGGAAAAGCGGCAACTTGACCAAGAAATGGGCGATCTCGCGACTGAGATTATCAAGGTTAATTTTGCCAAAGCTTCCGATATTGCCGCGATAATTAATGCTGAGGGTAAGATGAGCATGCTTTCAGCACGTGGTCGCGTGGCGACGGACGAAAGGACCAACGCTTTGCTGATCCGTGAGTTACCGAGCAATATAAATAGACTTCGTGAGCTGATTGCTTCGTTAGATATTCCAGTCAAGCAGGTGCAGATAGAAGCCCGTATTGTGATTGTCCAAGAAGGCAATATGGATGAATTGGGTATTCGTTGGGGTTTTTCTTCTTCGCATGGTAATAGCAGAATAGGTGGCTCAATAGAGAGCAATATTGCCAATATTGGCTTGTATGGTCGTGGTGAAGATCAGAGTAATGCAAGTCTGGATGATTTTCTTAACGTTAATTTGGCGGCGACAAGCCCAAGTGCGACCAGCATTGCTTTTCAGGTGGCTAAGCTGGGGACTGATACTTTGTTGGATCTTGAACTATCAGCTTTGCAACAGGAGTCAAAAGCTGAAATTATCTCAAGCCCTCGTTTACTGACAACCAATAAAAAGCCAGCTTACATTGAGCAAGGGAGCGAGATCCCTTACTTAGAATCGTCTTCAAGCGGTGCTTCATCAGTGGCTTTCAAAAAAGCAGTGTTAAGTTTAGAAGTGACACCGCAGATTACACCGGACAACCGTTTAGTCCTCGATCTTAATGTGACTCAAGACCGGCCCGGACAAATTGTAAAAACAGGCACAGGGGAAGCCGTTGCGATTGAAACCCAGAGAATCGGTACACAAGTTTTAGTCGATGATGGTGAAACAATTGTTTTAGGAGGAATTTTTCAGCACAGCGTTACAAATTCTGTGGATAAAGTGCCTTTATTGGGCGATTTACCTCTACTTGGTGCACTTTTTCGCAGAAGTTATGAAAGAGCAGGTAAGAGTGAATTGTTGATTTTTGTGACGCCTAAGGTATTGATTCAGTAACTTTCTTTAACGAAAAGGCAGAATAGATAAAAAATAAAGTTGCATTAGTGGCACCATGCTTGGATAATTTCGGGTCTTATCACGAATTATCTGTGAGGAATTGGTGCCACGAGCTTAGTAGAGCAGCAACTTGATTGCGTTTTCTTGTGGCGATCTTATTGAATTAACGTTGTAAATTACTGCTAAATATGGCTGAGAAACGTAATATTTTTCTTGTTGGCCCAATGGGCGCCGGCAAAAGTACAATTGGTAGACACCTAGCACAGCAACTGCATATGGAATTCATCGACTCTGATACAGTGATCGAAGAACGTACCGGTGCAGATATCTCTTGGGTGTTTGATGTTGAAGGTGAAGAAGGCTTCCGCAAGCGTGAAGAATCTGTACTGGAAGACTTAACTCAAGAACAAGGCATTGTGCTTGCAACTGGTGGTGGTTCTGTAAAAAGTAAAGAGAACCGTAATCGCCTTTCTGCTCGTGGTGTTGTTGTTTATCTAGAAACCACTATTGAAAAGCAGCTTGCGCGCACAAATCGCGACAAGAAGCGTCCTCTACTTCAAACGGATAGTCCTCGTGAAGTATTGGAGAGTTTGGCTGACGAACGTAACCCTCTATACGAAGAAGTGGCGGATTATACCGTCCGTACTGACGATCAGAGTGCAAAAGTGGTAGCCAACCAGATCGTAAAAATGCTAGAAGAGAGATAAGTATTATCTTTTTTTAATTGGAGCACACCGATGGAACGGATTACGGTCAATCTAGCTGAGCGTAGCTACCCTATCTCTATTGGCGCCGGGTTGTTTGAGGACCCGGCGTACCTTTCTCAAGTTCTTGCAAACAAAAGTGCAAACCAGAAGGTCGTCGTGATCAGTAATGTCACGGTTGCTCCTTTGTATGCGGATAAGATCCTGAGTCAGTTGAAACAGTTGGGCTGTGATGCCTCATTACTTGAATTGCCCGATGGTGAGCAATACAAGAGCCTCGAAACATTTAATCAAATAATCAGTTACCTTCTTGAAGGTAGCATTGCACGTGATGTAATGATTATTGCTTTAGGGGGAGGGGTGGTTGGTGACCTTGTGGGCTTTTCAGCGTCTTGCTATCAGCGAGGTGTCGATTTTATTCAAATCCCAACCACATTGTTGTCACAAGTGGATTCATCGGTTGGCGGTAAAACAGCAGTGAACCATCCGCTTGGTAAAAATATGATTGGGGCTTTCTACCAACCTAAAGCGGTTATCATTGATACTAACTGTTTATCGACCCTTCCAGAACGTGAATTTGCGGCAGGAATCGCAGAGGTAATCAAGTACGGCATTATTTATGATGCTGCTTTCTTCGATTGGTTAGAAGAGAACCTTGACCGTCTGTACGCACTGGATGAAGAGGCATTGACTTACGCGATTGCACGTTGTTGTGAAATCAAAGCGGAAGTGGTGGCGCAAGACGAGAAAGAGTCAGGTATTCGAGCGTTATTGAACTTAGGTCATACCTTTGGTCATGCAATTGAAGCTGAATTAGGTTACGGGAACTGGTTGCACGGAGAAGCGGTTTCTTCAGGCACAGTGATGGCGGCTAAAACCTCTCACTTATGTGGGTTAATCTCGCAACAGCAATTGGATCGCATTATCACCATTTTGCGCCGTGCCAAGTTGCCAGTGCACACGCCAGAGAGTATGACTTTCGATGACTTCATGACGCACATGATGCGCGATAAGAAAGTGTTATCTGGTCAACTGCGTTTGGTTTTGCCAACTGATATTGGGGCTGCACAGGTGATAACTGGCACACCTCAAGACGTCATCCAACAAGCGATCGATTTCGGTCGTACACTTTAACCTTGTAATGGCGCCATTGAGCGCCATTCTTATTACTATTAAGGTTATAGCATGAGTTTTGCTCACGTCCTGGAACTGGATTCGCAAACAGAATTACTTGAAAGATTAGGCTTGCTGACTAATTTTGGTTCCAACTTAATTGCGATTAATGGCCAGGCTGGGTACGGAAAGTCTTGGCTCGCGCAACGTTATTTGGAAGTTGGGGCAAGTAATAAGAATCAATGTTTGCTGCTGTGTCATACTAATCAGGATGATGCCCAGCGACGTATGCTAATGTTAAGTCAGATAGTGTCCGATACATTATTTAATCAGCACGATACGTTAATCGAGAGCCTTGAGCACATTGTCGGCAATGAAGCGTGTGATATTGCCATTGTCATTGACGATGCGCATTTACTGAGCGAGGGCTTAGTGCTTGAGCTTTGGACACTGGTGCTTGCGGCACAAATGCACCCCAAGTGGCGGATTAACGTGTTGTTATTTACTCAAACTGGCCACTTTGAATCTATCTTAGCCCGCATTAGTTATGGCCAAGATCTCAAGCCAGTGGAGCTCGATATCGATTTGCTATCTGAGATCGAGGCGCGTCGCTTTTTTGAGTCTCTAGTCATACGCTATGTGGATGACAATGCAGAGAAACGAGTGAGAAATGCGTTTAAAAAGGTCAGCCCAACACCGGGCGACATTATGGCGTTGGGGGAGATGAAAGTGGAAAAAAGGATCATTGTACGTTCGATTATCGGTTCACCTCTTAATATAGCTTTGGTTGTGTTACTTTTATTATTGTTAGCTGCGGGGAGCTACTGGCTGATGCAACCGAGCCCAGATGATAAAGCGCAACAAATTACGCGTCACTTTGAACAAACTGCCATTCCCACTATTACCGACCCTGCTGCGTCATCTGACTCAGCGGAATCAATGCAATCAGTCGATATGAAACCGGCTGAAAACACAGTGAATACTCCAAAGGCAGCGGCTCAAGTAGGTGAGGATGATTCTAACGCTTTACCACCGGCGGTGACTGATAATGTGACCAGTGTGGGTAATGAAGATAATCAGCAGCGAGTGGTGATTGATTCAGAAGTAGTTGATGCTTTGTTAGAAGATAAATCGGATTCCTCCCCGGGTAATGAGCCCGATAAAACCGATAACCTAGATAGCACGGAGCAAAGTGAACCTAAAAAAGCGCCGCATCATAGTAATTCCTCTTTGATTAACGTTGTCCCAAAAGCGGAAGTGGCGAAGAATAAAGATGCTTCAGTCACGGCAACGGAAACCTTCTCTTATGCACTCGATGCGTTAAAAGCGCTTCCCGCGCGTTCTTATACTTTGCAATTAGGTGCGATGACCGACAAACGGGATGTTCAAGCATTCTTGGATAAGCATAACCTTAATGATGAAGTCCGTATTTATCCTACACTACGCAGTGGCAAAGAGTGGTTCATTATTACTTACCAAGATTACCCAACGATTCAAGCGGCACGAGATGCTGCCGATGCATTGCCTGAAGCGTTAAAATCGGTTAACCCTTGGGCGAAGTCTCTTTCCCAAGTACATCGAGAAATTGCTCAGGCGAAATAATCCTGAGCTTCCTAGAAAAATATGTTACATTCCGCACCCTCAAATTAGGTTTGTCACTTTTAGCAATAAGAGCAATAGATGAAAAAGCAGAGAGCCTTTCTGAAGTGGGCTGGGGGAAAGTACGGTCTTGTCGAAGATATTCAGCGTCATTTGCCACCCGCACGCAAACTCGTTGAGCCTTTTGTTGGTGCTGGTTCGGTTTTTCTCAATACGGACTATGAACACTATTTATTAGCGGACATTAACCCTGATCTGATCAATCTTTATAATCTGCTTAAAGACAAGCCTCAAGAGTACATCTCAGAAGCGAAACGTTGGTTTGTCGCTGACAATAATCGCAAAGAAGTTTATCTCGATATCCGTGCTCAATTTAACAACACGGATGATGTGATGTATCGCTCATTAGCTTTCCTTTACATGAACCGTTTTGGTTTTAATGGTTTGTGTCGCTATAACAAAAAAGGCGGGTTTAATGTTCCATTTGGTTCGTATAAAAAACCCTATTTCCCTGAAGCCGAATTAGAGTTTTTTGCAGAGAAAGCCAAAAAAGCCACGTTTGTTTGCGAAAGCTACACCGATACATTTCGCCGCGCTCGTAAAGGCAGTGTGATTTACTGTGATCCTCCATATGCGCCTTTGTCCAATACAGCAAACTTTACCTCATATGCTGTCAGTGGTTTTACGTTAGATGACCAAGCGGCTTTGGCGGATATTGCTGAAACAACGGCAATAAAGCGCGGAATACCCGTGCTTATCTCCAATCACGATACTACCTTAACGCGTCGCCTGTACCACGGTGCAGACTTAAATGTGGTCAAAGTAAAGCGCACGATCAGCCGCAATGGCGGTGGGCGAAACAAAGTTGATGAGTTGTTGGCACTTTTCCATGCTGAGGATTCAGACGTTTCGGCTTCATAATTCTTAAACTATTATTCCTAAATAGTGGATCTCATCTCAGGCTTAGGTAGAATCATTGGCGATATAATTTGCTGTTTACTCGCCAAACTTGAGGTCCGGTATGAAAGATTTTCTCATTGCTCCATCCATTTTATCTGCAGATTTTGCTCGTTTAGGCGAAGATGTCGAGAAGGTACTGGCAGCCGGTGCTGATGTCGTTCACTTTGATGTGATGGACAATCATTATGTGCCAAACCTAACCTTTGGCGCACCAGTATGTAAAGCGCTACGAGATTATGGTATCACTGCCCCTATCGATGTTCATTTAATGGTTAAGCCTGTTGACCGTATTATTCCTGATTTCGCCAAAGCTGGCGCATCGATGATTACGTTTCATATTGAAGCGTCTGAGCACGTTGATCGTACTCTGCAGTTAATTAAAGAACACGGCTGTCAAGCCGGTGTGGTTCTTAACCCTGCAACACCACTTGCACACCTGGAATTCATCATGGACAAAGTTGACTTGATTTTGTTGATGTCAGTCAACCCAGGTTTCGGTGGTCAATCATTCATTCCTCACACACTTGATAAGCTACGTGCGGTGCGTAAGATGATCGATGAATCTGGTCGCGATATCCGTCTAGAAATCGATGGTGGCGTAAAGGTTGATAACATCCGTGAAATCGCAGAAGCGGGTGCGGATATGTTTGTTGCAGGTTCTGCGATTTTCAGTGAGCCAGATTACAAGCAAGTGATCGACAAAATGCGTGCTGAACTTGCAGAAGCAAAGTAAGCACGAACAACGCGCTCTGAGAGGTTGTTGCTAACCTATTGATTTAATTGGCTGCTATTTTATTGGTAGCCTTTGTTGTTTCTAGCGCGAGTCTAGAAAAAATATCCATCGTGGTGTGCAAATAATCACTTGCCTATTTTGCGTCCTTTCTGTACTATTCGTGCTCCTTAAACTCAGTCAATTATCTTTAGTTCCTTGCTTCCTCTGGACGACTGAGCCATTTGTGGAAGCTGAATAATCCGTAAGGAGCAACCAATGCGTCATTACGAAATCGTATTCATGGTGCACCCAGATCAAAGCGAGCAAGTTGCTGGCATGATCGAGCGTTACACTGGTTCAATCACTGAAGCTGGCGGTAAAATCCACCGTCTAGAAGACTGGGGCCGTCGTCAACTGGCTTACCCAATCAACAAGCTTCACAAAGCTCACTACGTTCTAATGAACGTTGAAGCTGACCAAGCTGTTATCGATGAGCTAGAAACTGCTTTCCGTTTCAACGATGCAGTTCTACGTAACATGATCATGCGTACTAAAGCGGCTATCACTGAGCAATCTATCATGCTTAAGCAAAAAGAAGAGCGTGCAGAGCGTGCTCCTCGTCGTGAAGAGCGTGCTGAAGCTAAGCCAGAAGCAGCTGCTGAGTAATCGTTCTTATGACCAATCGAATGGAGCTGAGTGGCACCATTGCCAAGCCGCCCATTCGTAGTAAAAGCCCTGGTGGCATTGAACACTGTCGATTTTGGTTAGAGCACCGCTCTACGGTTATCGAAGCTGACCTACCACGACAAGTCTATTGTCGAATGCCGGTAGTTGTTAGTGGGCTTGGGTCACAAGCATTAACTCAGAATTTAGTACAAGGCAGTAACATTAAGGTAAGTGGTTTTGTCGCTTATCAAACCGGCCGAAATGGCGTTGGGAAATTAGTGTTACACGCCGACAACATTACTCAAATTTAAGATCAGGAGATAGCCCATGGCTCGTTTCTTCCGTCGTCGTAAATTCTGCCGTTTCACTGCAGAAGGCGTACAAGAGATTGATTACAAAGACGTAGCAACTCTTAAAAACTACATCACTGAAGCTGGTAAAATCGTTCCTAGCCGTATCACTGGTACAAGTGCTAAATACCAACGTCAACTAGCTCGCGCTATCAAGCGTTCTCGCTACCTAGCTCTACTACCGTACACTGATAAGCATCAGTAATCGGTTCGTTTTATTAAGAAAGAGGATTAAACAATGCAAGTTATTCTACTTGATAAAATCGGTAACCTAGGTGGTCTTGGCGATACAGTAAACGTTAAATCTGGCTACGCTCGTAACTTCCTTATCCCTCAAGGTAAAGCAGTTATGGCGACTAAAGCTAACGTTGAAATGTTCGAAGCTCGTCGTGCTGAACTAGAAGCTAAAGTTGCTGAGCAACTATCTGCTTCTCAAGCGCGTGCTGAGAAAGTTAACGCCCTAGAAGCTGTTGTTATCGCATCAAAAGCTGGTGACGAAGGCAAACTATTCGGTTCTATCGGTACTCGTGACATCGCTGACGCTATCACAGCTGCAGGCGTTGAAGTTGCTAAGAGCGAAGTTCGCCTTCCTGAAGGTGCTCTACGTAACACTGGTGAGTTCGAGATCAGCGTTCAACTTCACTCTGAAGTTTTCGCTACTGTGAACGTACAAGTTGTTGCTGCTGAGTAATTTCAGTATCAAGACGAAATAAAAAGCACCTCTTCGGAGGTGCTTTTTTTATGTTTGTTCTTTTTGTAGCGTGTTTCTTATATCGCTCTGAATCAAGTACCTTGTCCTCATTTGGCGACACTTTTAAGGTAACAAAAAGAAGATTGCTGTATCGGAACTCTCTTTTAGAAGATAAACAGTAAGCTCATTGCAAATACGCTGTCTGCTTTGCTTAGCCCTTCTGGTACCTTGCTGTGGTATTGGCGTGAATGAGTGAATTTTAAGGCGATATCTTCAGTAATGTTATTCGTGATGCTCAAGTCACTATCAAGCCGAGAGTTACTTTTACCGCTCACTAGTGTGACGTTGGCCGTAAAGCCAAGGTTATCTAGTATTTGCCAGGTTGTATTTACATTACTACGTACGATCGCTTCTTGAACGGTGTGTGGAAAAATGATGTCATCATCATCAAGCTCATCCAGGTTTGGCTCCTGATAGCGAAAACCAGGCCCAATTTCGACTTCTAAAATGAAGTCTTGTGTGTAAGCGATTTGATAACCCAGTCCCCCTGATAAAGTGTAGTCTTCAAAGTAGGCACTGTAGCGAGAGTCTGTACCGTTAAAACTGCCATAAAGGTAGGTTTTAGGCCCCAATTTATAGTCGGTCTGCACGTTATAGATTGAAGAACGTTTATCTTCCTCACCATTTTTGTACAGGTTATAGAATTTCCATTCACCATTTGAACGGTGGCGTCCAGCTGTATACTCCATACTCAGTCGAGCATTTAAAGCGCGGGAATCCGTATTGCCAGAGTGGGACTGATAACCAAATTCAACCTCAGTTTGCCATGGCTCAGGCACTTTAATCTCTTGCTTTACTTCAACTGATTCTTCAGCATACGATACCGAAATATATAGTAAGCTTAAGCTAAGTAACCAGTATTTTGACACAGTAACCTCAGAGGCATTAAAAAGGAGCCTGATATTGATATAGAACGTCAGTTAGGTCAACAGAAGGTCAATTTTTCTTGGTTTTTCTGTTTTGAGTCATCTCTGTGTTGATCAATCCAATTCGTTGATGGATGAAAAGAGAATATGACACTAAAGCAGCAGATTATTCTCAAGGGCTGCTCTCTAACTGGGCGAGTATCTTGAGGTTACTTGGGTATAGTGAGGTTTAAGGTTATAATCTTGGGTCATTCGTAGTTATTGAGCAAAGTCATGGCGGAAAATAGAAATCGCAAACCTTCAGATATTCAGGTCGACGCAATTAAAGTCCCCCCACACTCGCTAGAAGCTGAGCAGTCGGTGATTGGTGGCCTTTTATTGGATAATGAACGTTGGGACACCGTAGCCGAACGTGTGGTAAGCAGTGATTTCTACAGCCGTCCTCACCGCCTGATTTTTGAAGGCGTAAAAGCCATTCTTGAAGAGAATAAACCACTTGATTTAATCACCCTATCTGAACATTTAGAGCGCCATGAGCAGCTTGATGATGTTGGTGGTTTTGCCTACCTTGCCGACTTAGCTAAAAATACCCCAAGTGCAGCGAACATTAATGCTTACGCTGATATTGTTGCAGAACGTGCTATTGTTCGTGGCTTGATCGGGGTTGCTAATGAGATCGCGGATGCAGGGTATGACCCTCAAGGGCGTAGTTCCGAAGACTTGATTGATTTGGCTGAAAGTAAAGTATTTGCGATTGCGGAATCACGAACCAGTGAAAACGAAGGTCCGCAAAATGTCGATAATATCCTTGAAAAAACGCTAGAACGTATCGAAATGCTGTATAAAACACCACAAGATGGTGTTACTGGCGTAGATACTGGTTTTACAGACCTGAACAAGAAAACCGCCGGTTTGCAAGGCTCCGACTTAGTTATTGTCGCAGCTCGACCTTCTATGGGTAAAACGACGTTTGCGATGAACTTGTGCGAAAACGCAGCCATGCAGCAAGACAAGCCTGTATTGATTTTTTCACTTGAGATGCCTGCAGAACAATTGATGATGCGTATGCTCGCGTCTCTTTCTCGTGTTGATCAAACAAAGATCCGAACAGGGCAGTTGGATGACGAAGATTGGGCTCGAATTTCTTCGACCATGGGTATCTTGATGCAAAAGAAGAATATGTACATCGATGATAGCTCTGGTTTGACACCGACTGAAGTGCGTTCTCGCGCTCGACGAGTAGCCCGTGAGCACGGTGGCTTGTCGATGATCATGGTCGATTACCTTCAGTTGATGCGCGTTCCAGCGATGTCGGATAACCGAACGTTAGAGATTGCTGAAATATCTCGTTCTTTGAAAGCATTAGCTAAAGAATTGAACGTACCTGTGGTCGCACTATCCCAGCTTAACCGTTCCCTAGAGCAACGTGCAGACAAACGTCCAGTTAACTCAGACTTACGTGAATCAGGTTCTATCGAGCAGGATGCTGACTTGATCATGTTTATTTATCGGGATGAGGTTTACCACCCTGATAGTCCTTACAAGGGAACAGCAGAAATCATTCTTGGTAAACAGCGTAACGGTCCGATTGGTTCAGTTCGTTTGACATTCCAAGGCCAGCACTCGCGTTTCGATAACTACGCAGGCCCAGCATTTGATATTGATGATGAGTAATACCATGAGCTATAAAAAAGCAGCAATTGCATGCGTAGATTTATCGGCATTGCAGCATAACCTGCTGCGTGTAAAACAACAGGCTCCTAACAGTAAAGTCATGGCGGTGGTCAAAGCAAATGGTTATGGCCATGGCTTACGTCACGTTGCTCAACACGCCATTGACAGTGATGCTTTTGGCGTGGCACGCATAGAAGAAGCGTTGCAACTTCGAGCGTGTGGTCTTGTAAAGCCGATTCTACTTTTGGAAGGCTTTTACTCGTCAGGTGATCTACCCGTTCTGGTGACCAATAATATTCAAACGGTTGTTCACTGCGAGGAACAACTGGTCGCGCTTGAACAAGCTGAGTTAGATACACCTGTTGTGGTATGGCTGAAAGTCGACAGTGGCATGCATCGCTTGGGGGTTCACCCAGAACACTATGATGAGTTTGTGGCTCGCTTGGAAGCATGTACCAATGTGGCCAAGCCTATTCGTTACATGAGCCACTTTGGCTGCGCTGATGAATTAGACAGCGATGTCACGACACAGCAAATCGAGCTATTTATGTCTCTCACAACTGGTTGCCAAGGGGAGCGCTCTTTAGCGGCTTCTGCTGGTTTTCTGGCTTGGCCACAAAGTCATCTTGATTGGGTTCGCCCTGGAATCATCATGTATGGTGTTTCGCCTTTCGCGGATAAAACGGCTCAAGACTTGGGGTATCAGCCTGTTATGACTTTGAAGTCTCACTTAATTGCGGTACGTGATGTGAAACAGGGTGAGAGTGTCGGTTATGGCGGTATATGGACCAGTCAACGCGATACCAAAGTCGGCGTGATTGCATTAGGTTATGGTGATGGTTATCCAAGGACCGCTCCTAATGGGACACCTGTACTAGTGAATGGACGCAGAGTCCCAATGGCAGGGCGAGTCTCTATGGATATGCTCACGGTGGACCTAGGGCCTGACGCAACTGATAAAGTCGGTGATGAAGCAATTTTGTGGGGCAAAGATTTACCCGTCGAAGAGGTTGCTCATCATGTTGGCACCATCGGTTATGAGTTAGTGACTAAGCTTACTTCCCGAGTTGAGATGGAGTATCTCCCATAACGGCAGAGTTAAGACTCTTTGCCGCTTAATAAAAGCTAGATTCAACTAACCTCAAGCTACTTGATTCAAAGCATCTTGAGGTTGGTTATCAGGTGTTTGCATAAGCGACAGTACTTGTATACCTGTTGAAACGTACCCAATGACTGGCTCAGTATTTATCTATTATTCACCATGAACCTATTCACCATGAATCGTTGCGATGATTCGTCGGTTCCCACCATGAATACGATGTTCTCCCAAGTAAATACCCTGCCACGTACCCAAAGCTAATCTGCCATTCTGAATTGGGAGCGTGAGGTTGTTACCAAGTATTGATGCTTTTATATGCGCTGGCATGTCATCGTCCCCTTCATAGGTATGCTGATAATAGGGAGCTCGCTCAGGTACAAAGCGATCAAAGTGTGCTTCGAGATCTGCTCGAACCGTGGGGTCGGCATTCTCATTGAGCGTTAAGCTAGCGGAAGTATGCTGAATAAACAGGTGTAATAAACCTACTGAAACAGATTGAATTTGTGGTAAGTGTTGTTCAATTTCATCAGTAATAAGGTGGAAGCCACGCTTTCTAGCCTTCAGCGTTATACTTTTTTGTGTCCACATTAGTTGAGCCTTGTCATGTTAGAAACGATGTTAATCTGATTAGAGCCTAGTAAAAGTAAATGTTACCATCATCATTAATTTGATGTATGTTCTTCAGGATTAAGTCACATTTTAGAGCTTGATTGAACCTTCTTTTAAGATAAGCCATGTTGGATGAATCTCCGCTCTGACCGAGTTATGTTGGTTTGGGAGCAGTAACGTGACCTAACTCAAAGTGGCTTGATAAGGACTCGGTCATAATCAAGGCATGAAAATAAATTACAATACCCTTGTTTTGTGATGTTTCGCCCAAACATGACATATATAGTACTTTTTGCTCAATCGGGAATTCCACAGTTTAAACTAGACTGGTGAGAATAAAACCTACTGTAACATCGGGATAAGAACCATGTTGAAAAATATCAATCCAACGCAAACTCAAGCTTGGAAAGCGCTGACTGCGCATTTCGAATCTGCACAAGATATGGATTTAAAAGAGCTATTTGCTCAAGACGCAGCGCGCTTCGACAAATACTCTGCACGTTTTGGCTCAGATATCCTAGTTGATTACTCGAAAAACCTAATCAATGAAGACACTCTGAAGCACCTTTTTGCCTTGGCTAATGAGACGGAGCTTAAGTCTGCAATTACCGCGATGTTCAGTGGTGAAGCGATCAACAAAACAGAAGATCGTGCGGTTCTTCATACGGCACTACGTAACCGTTCTAATGAACCTGTCATGGTCGATGGCGAAGACGTAATGCCTGCGGTTAATGCGGTTCTAGAGAAAATCAAATCATTCACAGAGCGTGTGATTGGTGGTGAGTGGAAAGGCTACACAGGCAAAGCCATCACAGATATCGTGAACATTGGTATTGGTGGTTCTGACCTTGGTCCTTACATGGTGACGGAAGCACTTGCACCATACAAAAATCATCTAAACCTTCACTTTGTTTCTAACGTTGATGGTACTCACATCGTTGAAACACTGAAGAAAGTCGACCCTGAAACTACATTATTCTTGATTGCGTCTAAAACGTTTACGACACAAGAAACAATGACGAATGCACACTCTGCACGTGATTGGTTCTTAGCGACTGCAGGCGATCAAGCACACGTGGCTAAGCACTTCGCTGCGCTTTCTACTAACGCTCCTGCTGTCTCTGAATTTGGTATCGATACAGACAACATGTTTGAGTTTTGGGACTGGGTCGGTGGCCGTTACTCTTTATGGTCAGCCATTGGTCTTTCAATCGCACTCGCTGTAGGCTACGACAACTTTATTGAGCTTCTTGATGGTGCTCATGAGATGGATAACCACTTTGTGTCGACAGATCTAGAAAGCAATATCCCAGTAATACTTGCTCTGATTGGTATTTGGTACAACAACTTCCATGGTGCTGAGTCAGAAGCCATTTTACCTTACGATCAGTACATGCACCGTTTTGCTGCGTACTTCCAGCAAGGAAATATGGAGTCGAATGGTAAATATGTTGACCGTGAAGGTAATGCGGTAAATTACCAAACGGGTCCAATTATTTGGGGTGAGCCAGGAACTAACGGCCAGCACGCGTTCTACCAATTAATTCACCAAGGCACTAAGCTGATCCCATGTGACTTTATTGCGCCAGCAATCAGCCATAATCCAGCGAGCGATCACCACCAAAAATTAATGTCTAATTTCTTTGCTCAAACAGAGGCATTGGCATTTGGTAAGTCTGCAGACACCGTTAAAGCAGAATTTGCTAAAGCAGGTAAGAGCGAAGAAGAAATGGCGTCACTGGTACCATTTAAAGTATTTGAAGGTAATCGCCCAACGAACTCTATCTTAGTTAAGCAGATCACACCGCGTACACTAGGTAACTTGATCGCTATGTACGAGCATAAGATCTTTGTTCAAGGTGTGATTTGGAATATCTTCAGCTTTGATCAGTGGGGAGTAGAACTAGGTAAACAATTAGCTAACCAAATTCTGCCTGAACTAGCAGGTAATGAAGTGATTCATTCACATGATAGTTCAACAAATGGTCTGATTAACGCATTTAAAGCGTTCAAAGCTTAATCTGCACAAGTCATTATAGAAAAGGTCAGCAAATGCTGACCTTTTTTTGTCTGAGACACATAAAAAATGGATTGGTTTTAGTTAACCTTTCTTGTTTTTATTCGAAACAAATCTCGATAAAGGCATTACCCCACTGGGAAGCAAAAGGCATGATGATGATCGAGCCTTCACATTTATGACGGATAGTATGCCCTTTGCCAGAGACAACAATAGGGGTTGCCATATCAAAATCAAAACCACTTTCAGCGAGAATGCGCTTGGCTCCACCGGTAACCATATTGGTGATTTCACCCACCATATCCGTCACTTCTTCATTAAGTCCACTTGGACGTTCCCCAAGCATTTTTTGCATGATTTCTAAGGCTAATGACTCATCAAAAGTGATCGACATTGAGCCACGAGTTTGTGGGCCAACCATACCAATAAGCCCAGAAACATCACCTCGTGCAATTTCATCTTTCTTAATTCTTGGTTTTTGAGGCTTGAGTTCTAATGAAGCCATGGTTTTTAGTACATTCATGAGAGAAGCTAAAAACGGATTTACAAATTCAGCACGCATAATGTTCTTCTATTTTTCTTTATCTTGTCTTTTCAGAGCAAGCTTGGCACTCACCATGGGTTTCGATGACTTGGTTGGTCAGTTTAAACCCGTGTTTTTCAGCATTACTTGCCAATAAGGATATCAGTGACTCATCTTCAAGTTCAACGACGTCGCCACATTTATCACAAATTAATAGTTGAAAAAAGTGCTGTTTAGCGTTGAAAGAGCAGCAAGTAATAAAGCTATTGTTAGACTCTACTCGATGAATAAACCCTTGTTCCAGAAGAAAGTCTAGTGCTCGATAGACGGTTGGTGGTTTCGCTTGAGGTTCACTTTCTTTCAACTGTTCTAACAGCTCATATGCGCTGGAAGCACGGCGATTAGAGCAGATGAGTTCAAAAACGCGTCTGCGTTGAGGGGTGAATCTTACCCCACGTTCTGCGCAGGTAAGTTCTATTTGCTCAAGTAAAGAGGGGTTCAAATCTTTCACCATAACAATCGAAGGTGTCTTATACAGTAACCGACTTTTCGTTAAGTTGGTCGAGAAGGCTACAGTGTACCTATTATTGAATCGAAAATCATGGCCTAAAGTAGCGAAACAATAATAGTGAACTCACACTAATGACTTAATTTATAAAATATAGAGTATGACCATCATCCAGAAAGGGGGTATTGCCAAGCAGTATGACTCTCATCATTGCCACACTCACAAAAAGACACCAGTAAATTCACTCAAATAAAAGCGAATTAACTTATGTCGGTTCATTGGCTTTATAACTAATTAGATCATGGGTGTCTTTTTACTAGGGAGGCTTTTATAATACAGTGAGGTAAAAAGTATTTACCCATTTAAAATCAACAATATGTGTTCAATTTTTTGTTTTTATTTATTAATTGGAACATAGGTGTACTTTCACTTTTTGACCTTGATGAGAAAATCGAATTAGTGACATGCCTGCACTTTGCCCAAGCGGGATAATTCTTTTTTGAGCGACAGGTGTTCGAGGCGTAACGATGAGCCGTTGCTCTTTTTTATGAATCTTTGGGTTTCAATATGTATAATCGGTGAATTATTTTTACAGTAACGCGAGAAATAGAGTTCCTTTATTCAGTTCGCGTTTTTCAATATTGAATTGTGCCACGAGCATCCATTGCCATAATGGCTGGTAGAAATGGATGAACTTGAGTATGTTCACAGAGTAGTTATATTTTTGAGTTAACCATGATGAACCCTGAAAACTCCAACAAATACGCGCCTTGCCGCTTGTCCGTTGCACCTATGCTCGATTGGACCGATCGTCATTGTCGTTATTTCCATCGTTTAATGACCAAAGAGACCTTGTTGTACACGGAAATGGTAACAACAGGCGCTATCATCCATGGAAAAGGGGATTTTCTGGCGTATAACCAAGAAGAGCATCCATTAGCACTGCAATTGGGTGGCTCAAACCCTCAAGATTTGGCCACCTGTGCGAAATTAGCTCAAGAGCGTGGTTATGATGAGGTGAACTTAAACGTCGGTTGCCCTTCAGACCGTGTCCAAAATGGTCGCTTTGGTGCTTGTTTAATGGCAGAACCACAATTAGTCGCAGATTGTGTCGCGGCGATGAAAGATGTTGTGGATATTCCTGTTACAGTAAAAACTCGTATTGGTATTGATGATTTAGACTCTTATGAATTCTTAACGGATTTTGTCTCGACTGTGTCGGAAAAAGGCGGTTGTGAGCAATTTACTATCCATGCTCGTAAAGCTTGGTTGAGCGGATTAAGTCCGAAAGAAAATCGTGAAATACCACCTCTGGACTACCCACGAGCTTACCAATTGAAAAAAGATTTCTCTGATCTAACGATTGCTATCAATGGCGGGATTAAGTCACTTGAAGAAGCCAAAGAGCACTTACAGCATCTTGATGGTGTGATGATTGGCCGTGAAGCGTATCAAAGCCCATATCTCTTAGCGTCAGTAGACCAAGAACTGTTTGGATCAAAAGCACCAGTTAAAAAACGCAGTGAAATCGTTGAAGAAATGTACCCGTATATTGAAGCTCAGTTGGCTAAAGGTGCCTACCTTGGACATATGACGCGCCATATGCTTGGGTTATTCCAAAGTATGCCCGGTGCTCGTCAATGGCGTAGGTATATCAGTGAAAATGCTCACAAGCCAGGTTCTGGCCTGGAGGTTTTACAAGCCGCTCTGGCTAAAATTCCTAAAGAGTTGGATGTGTAAAAATCGCCACTAGATGGTAAAAATTACCAGATCACGATTTTAAAAAGCCAGAGAATCAGGTGTTCTCTGGCTTTTTGTTTAATAATCAATGCGTTGTGCTTTTCTTTTGGGTTGGTATGAAACCTGCTTGGTGCATACTAAAACTAAAGGGGAACTTGTCATGTTGGAACTGATCTTTATTTTTGTTTTTACTGCCACCTTACTGGTAACTGGCCTAACAATGACGACGGTATTTATCGCTGCAGGTATTGCTGTTGTTGTGATGCTACTATTAGGGATGCTCGGCGTTGTGCTTAAATTATTACCATGGTTAATTGTTATTGCTCTTGGTATATGGTTTTTCAAATATGTTGTCGCCCAGCCTCGCTATAAACCGTAAATTAAGTCGATTTAGTTGATGGCGTGCGGTGAGAGTATGGTAATATTTATCGTATGCCTCACCTCGAAATCAACTATCTCGGAGTAAAAATCACATGACATATAAAGCGAACATCGCTTTAGCGACATTTTCGTTGATCGCGGCTTTACCAAGTTTTGCACAAGATGTTTCTTTCACCACAACCGTGGGTGCAGAGGCTTGGGCGTTTGATACAAAAGTGAACGAAGAAAAAAGAGATAGTCGTAGTACGGGTGTTTTCTTTATTGCCGTTGAAAATAATATTAAATACTTACCTAATGCTCGTTTGCGTTATTCGAGTATTGATGCGAACTATATGGGTTTTGATAAACTCGATTTATCACTTTACTACCCAATTCTTGAGCATGATCTATTGCATTTCGATGCCGGGATCACGTTTAGTGACTTGAGTAATACCAAATATGTGGATGCTGGTACTAATGCTCGCACCGAAAACTTTGATGGTTTAATTTGGGCATGGTATGGCTACGCAGAAATCAACGTACCGAACACGAACGTTGATGTAATTGGTGAAATGAATTTTGGCGATAATAAAGGAATTAAAAGTACTGACCTAATGGCTGGATTGCAGTATCGCGTGCCTATCAAGGAATCGGAATTGGCCTTACGTGCTGGCTATCGTGTCATTGATTTAGAATCGAAGGACTTTGTGTCTAGCGTTGGCGAGGAATATATTTTTGCTAATGGTTTCTTTGCCTCAGCGGAATACACGTTTTAAGGTCAAAAACGAATTTTTAAAAACGTCGCAATCTTAAGCGGCGTTTTTTTATATTACTTAGTTATATAAAATAGAATTTATCTCCTCTTTTTCCACACATCGACCATGCTTATTTAGGAGTGATGTATGAAAGGTCGGGGTAGGTTTTATGACTATAAATGAATTACGCCATCTATTTCGTGACAATCAGTTGGTAGAAGCCATTATCGAGCCATCGATTCAAGAAGGTGGGTGGGTTGTTGAGTTTCGTCATGCTCGTGGTGGATTCGTTTGCCTGACAGATAATCATGGAGAGGAATGCCTCTATGACGATCTTGACACGGCGTCTAAATCGGCTCTGGCTGTTGGCTTTCAGCAAGTTCGCATTGAAGACCGCTGATTGGATGCGCTTCTTACTCCGAAAAGTTATAAAACATTCACTTCTATTCTTTCTTGTTATTAAAAATAGTGGTTAATCTATCGTCACGCACTGAATAGGGATGTCGTGACAATGTCTTTTCAAAATAATGAATATTCTCATCAGAATATGACGGATGATAATCATGGGCAAGGTGAGAAGCCACCTATTACTGGCCCTCTAAATGACCAACAACTGAGTTCTCTTCAGCAAACTATTTCCGAGCTTTCTTCCCATCAATTGGCTTGGGTGAGTGGCTATTTTTGGGGATTAGCCCAGCAGCAACCCAATGCCACAGTGACGCCTATCGCGCAAGCAGTCGCATCAGTGGGAGCAAAACCTGCAGGCAAACTCAGTATTATTTTTGCGTCTCAAACGGGCAATGCAAAAGGGGTCGCTGAGGCTCTAGAGCAAGAGGCTAAAGCTGAAGGCATTGCTGTTGAGCTGTTTGATGCCAGCGATTACAAAGGAAAGCACCTTGCGAAAGAGACGCATGTGATCATCGTGGCGTCGACTAACGGTGAAGGTGAAGCACCGGATAATGCCATTGAATTGCATGAGTTTCTTCAATCCAAGAAAGCCCCTAAGTTACCAAACCTACAATACGCTGTCATTGCATTGGGTGATTCGAGCTATGAGTTCTTCTGTCAAACAGGTAAAGACTTCGATACTTATCTATCTAAGTTAGGCGCAACGGCCTTCTTTGAGCGTATTGATTGTGATGTGGATTATGAAACGCCAGCAGCAGAATGGCGTAAGCAAGCGCTTAGAAAGGTAAAAGAAGCCCTTTCTTCTGCTAATGAAGCAGAAGTGGTTCAACTGCCAGTTGGTCAAGTTGCTCCAGATCATTCTTCCTACAATAAGCAAAACCCTTACACAACGACGCTTTTGGCAAGTCAGAAGCTCACAGGGCGTGACTCGGGTAAAGATGTTCGCCACGTAGAGATTGACCTAGAAGAATCGGGTCTGACCTATCAGCCAGGTGATGCACTAGGTGTCTGGTTTGACAATAGCTCTGAGCTCGCTAATGACATCTTAGCGAAAGTCGGTCTTTCTGGCGTCGAAAGTGTTGAAGTTGATGGCGAAAGCCTTTCTATCCATAGCGCATTGATCAGTAAATACGAGATCACCGCATCAAACCCTCAATTTGTGACTAAGTTTGCTGAGCTGTCTGGGAGTAAGAAGTTACAAAAGCTGGTGGAAGATAAAGACAAACTTCGTCATTACGCAGCAAATACACAAATTGTTGATGTGCTTGCAGAGAAGAAGACCAAGCTCAGTACAGAAGAGTTGATTGGTTTACTTCGTCGATTGACTCCTCGCCTATATTCTATCGCTTCGAGTCAAACGGAAGTGGATGAAGAAGTTCACTTAACCGTAGGCTTGGTTGAATACGACAAAGGTGATGAGAAGCGCTACGGCGGAGCATCGAGTTTCCTCACTCAACGTCTAGAAGAAGGCGGTGAAGTGAAAGTGTTTGTTGAGCACAATAAGAATTTCAAACTGCCACAAGACGACAACACACCAATCATCATGGTTGGTCCTGGTACCGGTATTGCTCCTTTCCGCAGCTTTATCCAAGAGCGTGATAATCGTGATGCGGAAGGCAAGAACTGGTTGTTCTTTGGTGACCGTACCTTTACTCAAGATTTCCTTTACCAAGTGGAGTGGCAAAAGTACCTCAAGTCAGGTTTGCTAACTCGCCTTGATGTTGCGTTTAGCCGTGACCAAACCGAGAAGGTTTATGTTCAACATCGCATCCTAGAAAACGCGGAACAAGTTTGGCAATGGATCAAAGATGGTGCCTATATCTATGTATGTGGTGATGCCACACGTATGGCAAAAGATGTTCACGATGCACTGGTATTTGTCGCCGAGCAACAGGGCAAACTTTCTCGTGAAGAAGCAGAAGCATTTATCAATGATTTACGTAAAGCGAAACGTTACCAAAGGGATGTGTACTAATGAGCGCGAATCAACAAACAAACAGCCAAGAAGTATTAGGTGAGGTGCTTGGTCCACTCTCGGATAACGAACGCCTTAAAAGAGAAAGCAATTTACTGCGAGGAACGATTGAACAAGATCTGCAAGACCGTATTACTGGTGGCTTTACCGCAGATAACTTCCAATTGATTCGTTTTCACGGCATGTACCAGCAAGATGATCGTGATATCCGTAACGAGCGTGCCAAGCAAAAGCTAGAGCCGTTACACAATGTAATGCTTCGTGCACGTATGCCGGGTGGCATCATTACCCCAACGCAATGGTTGGCGATTGATAAATTTGCGACGGAGCATTCTTTGTATGGAAGTATTCGTCTAACTACCCGCCAAACATTCCAGTTCCATGGTGTTTTGAAGCCTAATATCAAATTGATGCATCAAACGCTAAATAGTATTGGTATTGACTCTATTGCGACGGCAGGTGATGTAAATCGAAATGTATTATGTACGACAAACCCTGTGGAATCGGAACTGCATCAAGAAGCTTACGAATGGGCGAAGAAGATCAGTGAACACCTACTACCCAAGACACGAGCTTATGCAGAGATTTGGTTAGACGGTGAAAAAGTAGAAAGTACAGAGGAAGACGAACCTATTTTAGGTAAGAACTACTTACCACGTAAGTTCAAAACTACGGTGGTTATCCCTCCGCAAAACGACGTAGATGTACACGCTAACGATCTTAACTTCGTTGCGATTGCAGAGAACGGCAAGTTGGTTGGTTTTAACGTTCTTGTCGGTGGTGGCCTTGCGATGACCCACGGTGATACATCAACCTATCCACGCCGTGCAGATGATTTTGGCTTTATTCCATTAGATAAAACACTTGATATTGCTGCCGCTGTAGTAACAACACAGCGTGATTGGGGTAACCGTTCAAACCGCAAAAACGCAAAGACTAAGTACACATTAGATCGTGTCGGTAGTGATGTATTTAAAGCAGAAGTGGAAAAACGTGCGGGTGTTGAATTTGGGCAAAGCCGCCCTTACGAATTCACAGAACGTGGTGACCGTATCGGTTGGGTTGCAGGGATCGATGGCAAACATCATCTGGCGCTCTTTATCGAAAATGGTCGTCTGTTAGATTTCCCAGGGAAACCACTTAAAACGGGTGTGGCTGAAATTGCCAAAATCCACAAAGGTGACTTCCGCATGACAGCAAACCAAAATCTGATTGTAGCTGGTGTAGCAGAGAGTCAAAAAGCAGTGATCGAGAAGATTGCCCGTGAGCATGGTTTAATGGATGAGGGTGTCAGTGAGCAGCGAAAAAATTCTATGGCTTGCGTGGCATTTCCTACTTGCCCATTAGCAATGGCAGAAGCAGAACGTTTTCTTCCTCAATTTGTCACTGATGTTGAACAAATTTTAGAAAAGCATGGCTTGCCTGAAGAAGATAATATTATTCTTCGTGTCACAGGCTGCCCAAATGGTTGTGGCCGAGCCATGTTGGCAGAAATTGGCTTAGTGGGTAAAGCCCCGGGTCGATACAACTTACATCTAGGAGGGAACCGTGGTGGTACACGAGTTCCCAAAATGTACAAAGAGAACATTACAGATAAACAAATCTTGGAAGAAATAGATCAACTGGTGTCACGTTGGGCTGTTGAACGTGAAGAAGGCGAAGCATTTGGTGATTTCACCATTCGGGCTGGCATTATTCAAGAGGTGTTGGTATCTAAGAGGGATTTCTATGCTTGATTCTGTAACGTCCAGACTGGAATTATCAGAGTTACTGACATTAACTAAAACGGAGCAGATTCTTCGTCTTGCTCAAATAAATGTCGAACTCGAAAAGCTTTCAGCCTCGGAACGCGTTAAGTGGGCTTTGGAAAACTTGGAAGGTGAGTTTGCTGTCTCTTCTAGCTTCGGCATCCAAGCTGCCGTGATGCTTCATCTTGTGACGCAGCAAAAGCCAGATATTCCGATTATTCTTACCGATACAGGGTACTTGTTTGCAGAAACCTACCAATTTATCGATCAGCTACAAGCACAACTTAACCTCAATCTTAAAGTGTACCGAGCAAAGGAAAGTCCTCAGTGGCAAGAAGCACGCTATGGAAAGTTGTGGGAACAAGGTATAGAGGGAATTGAAAAGTACAACAAGATAAATAAGGTAGAACCAATGCGACGTGCTCTACGTGAGCAAAATGTTGGGACATGGTTTTCTGGGTTACGTCGAGAGCAAAGTCAATCGCGCTCAGGTTTACCTATCTTGTCAATTCAAAATGGAGTATTCAAATTCCTTCCTGTTATTGATTGGAGTAATAAGGATGTTCACTACTACTTGGAAGTGAATGACTTGAGTTATCATCCTTTATGGGACAAAGGGTACCTTTCAATAGGAGATACCCATACGTCAAAAATATGGGAACCCGGGATGTCAGAAGAAGAAACCCGCTTCTTTGGGCTTAAGCGTGAATGTGGATTACATGAAGATGACAGTACTGAACAAGATGGCTCAGGAATCTAATAGTCAACAGCAATAAACCTAGCTCAATAAAAGAGAGTATGTTTCCTGAAGTAAAAAACAGCCCCTACTTTTTAAGTGGGGGCTTTTTTTCAAATGTCTTTAAAAGAAAGTCGCCAATGAGTGTACAAAATGACTCCCCAAAGAATAACTCTGTGGATAACTTGTTTGCAGCTTAGGGGTAAAGTTGAATAAATAAGGCGTTGAGGGATATATCAGCATTTAAGTATTATTTTTGCATTTTTTTCAAAATAACGCTTGCTAATGTGAATGCGATCTCTATAATGCATCTCCGTCGACAGGGCAGAGCTCACAAGGGCTCAAAGCAAAGTCGATAAGGTCGTAAAAAACGAAATAATTAACTGCTTCGTATTTTAAAAGAATAAAATAAAAAGCAAAAAAGTGTTTGACACAACAAATTATATCGTTAGAATGGCCGCCTCTTCTTAAGTAAGGAAGAGATGCTCTTTAAAAATAAGAACCTATCAATCTGTGTGGGCACTCGTTGATGATAATCCAATTAGAAACTTCTCTTAATGAGAGGCTTCAAATTCGATTTCAATGAACTGAGTGACCAATCAAGTCGAAAGACTTGGCACAGTCAATTTATTCAGTATTCATTGAGTCAAACAAAATCTTAAATTGAAGAGTTTGATCATGGCTCAGATTGAACGCTGGCGGCAGGCCTAACACATGCAAGTCGAGCGGAAACGAGTTGTCTGAACCTTCGGGGAACGATAACGGCGTCGAGCGGCGGACGGGTGAGTAATGCCTAGGAAATTGCCCTGATGTGGGGGATAACCATTGGAAACGATGGCTAATACCGCATAACGCCTACGGGCCAAAGAGGGGGACCTTCGGGCCTCTCGCGTCAGGATATGCCTAGGTGGGATTAGCTAGTTGGTGAGGTAAGGGCTCACCAAGGCGACGATCCCTAGCTGGTCTGAGAGGATGATCAGCCACACTGGAACTGAGACACGGTCCAGACTCCTACGGGAGGCAGCAGTGGGGAATATTGCACAATGGGCGCAAGCCTGATGCAGCCATGCCGCGTGTGTGAAGAAGGCCTTCGGGTTGTAAAGCACTTTCAGTCGTGAGGAAGGTAGTGTAGTTAATAGCTGCATTATTTGACGTTAGCGACAGAAGAAGCACCGGCTAACTCCGTGCCAGCAGCCGCGGTAATACGGAGGGTGCGAGCGTTAATCGGAATTACTGGGCGTAAAGCGCATGCAGGTGGTTTGTTAAGTCAGATGTGAAAGCCCGGGGCTCAACCTCGGAATAGCATTTGAAACTGGCAGACTAGAGTACTGTAGAGGGGGGTAGAATTTCAGGTGTAGCGGTGAAATGCGTAGAGATCTGAAGGAATACCGGTGGCGAAGGCGGCCCCCTGGACAGATACTGACACTCAGATGCGAAAGCGTGGGGAGCAAACAGGATTAGATACCCTGGTAGTCCACGCCGTAAACGATGTCTACTTGGAGGTTGTGGCCTTGAGCCGTGGCTTTCGGAGCTAACGCGTTAAGTAGACCGCCTGGGGAGTACGGTCGCAAGATTAAAACTCAAATGAATTGACGGGGGCCCGCACAAGCGGTGGAGCATGTGGTTTAATTCGATGCAACGCGAAGAACCTTACCTACTCTTGACATCCAGAGAACTTTTCAGAGATGAATTGGTGCCTTCGGGAACTCTGAGACAGGTGCTGCATGGCTGTCGTCAGCTCGTGTTGTGAAATGTTGGGTTAAGTCCCGCAACGAGCGCAACCCTTATCCTTGTTTGCCAGCGAGTAATGTCGGGAACTCCAGGGAGACTGCCGGTGATAAACCGGAGGAAGGTGGGGACGACGTCAAGTCATCATGGCCCTTACGAGTAGGGCTACACACGTGCTACAATGGCGCATACAGAGGGCAGCCAACTTGCGAAAGTGAGCGAATCCCAAAAAGTGCGTCGTAGTCCGGATTGGAGTCTGCAACTCGACTCCATGAAGTCGGAATCGCTAGTAATCGTGGATCAGAATGCCACGGTGAATACGTTCCCGGGCCTTGTACACACCGCCCGTCACACCATGGGAGTGGGCTGCAAAAGAAGTAGGTAGTTTAACCTTCGGGAGGACGCTTACCACTTTGTGGTTCATGACTGGGGTGAAGTCGTAACAAGGTAGCGCTAGGGGAACCTGGCGCTGGATCACCTCCTTATACGATGATTATTACGATGAGTGTCCACACAGATTGATACGGTTTATAAAGTAAAAGAGAAAGAACATCCCCCAAGATGTTCAACTCAGTGTCCCGTTCGTCTAGAGGCCTAGGACACCGCCCTTTCACGGCGGTAACAGGGGTTCGACTCCCCTACGGGATACCACTTCTTTTTGAAGTAAAATGGGTCGTTAGCTCAGTTGGTAGAGCAGTTGACTTTTAATCAATTGGTCGCAGGTTCGAATCCTGCACGACCCACCATTTCTTCCTTTAGAAATGATTCTCAAGATGGGGCTATAGCTCAGCTGGGAGAGCGCCTGCCTTGCACGCAGGAGGTCTGCGGTTCGATCCCGCATAGCTCCACCATCTTGAATCTTAAGATATAAAAGAACACTCAGTTTTGTTTATTGCCTTATTTGGCATGAACAAGCATTGAGGGCGATTAGCTCAGTTGGGAGAGCACCTGCCTTACAAGCAGGGGGTCACTGGTTCGAGCCCGGTATCGCCCACCATCTTTAAGCGTACTTTCTTGAAAAAGACGAGTGCTTTTAAAAATGGTTACTTTATCTTAAGTAATTCGCTCTTTAACAATTTGGAAAGCTGACAGATAACAATTTGATTGATTGTTATCTAATAAAAGTTCTCAAATCCTATGTCTTTTAAAGATGTAGGTACCAATACACATTCAAGTGTTCTTGGGTTTTACTTCGTTCTTAACGAATGGAGCAAAACATATTTGAGTCCGGCAAAATCGAACGCTATCTCGCTCATTCAAATAATGAGATAGCAAACTTTGGTTGTTTAAACAACAAACTCAAGATTTCTTCTGAAACTCTTTGGGGTTGTATGGTTAAGTGACTAAGCGTACACGGTGGATGCCTTGGCAGTCAGAGGCGATGAAAGACGTAGTAACTTGCGATAAGCCCAGATTAGGTAGTAACAACCATTTGAGTCTGGGATTTCTGAATGGGGAAACCCACGTGCATAAGCACGTATCGTTATGTGAATACATAGCATAACGAGGCGAACCGGGGGAACTGAAACATCTAAGTACCCCGAGGAAAAGAAATCAACCGAGATTCCGAAAGTAGCGGCGAGCGAAATTGGACTAGCCCTTAAGCTTTTTATGCGTTAGACGAACGGTCTGGAAAGTCCGGCGATACAGGGTGATAGCCCCGTAGTTGACAACGCACATTCAGTGAAATCGAGTAGGGCGGGACACGTGATATCCTGTCTGAATATGGGGGGACCATCCTCCAAGGCTAAATACTACTGACTGACCGATAGTGAACCAGTACCGTGAGGGAAAGGCGAAAAGAACCCCTGTGAGGGGAGTGAAATAGAACCTGAAACCGTGTACGTACAAGCAGTAGGAGCCCACTTGTTGGGTGACTGCGTACCTTTTGTATAATGGGTCAGCGACTTATATTCAGTGGCAAGGTTAACCATCTAGGGGAGCCGTAGGGAAACCGAGTCTTAACTGGGCGCTCAGTCTCTGGATATAGACCCGAAACCAGGTGATCTAGCCATGGGCAGGTTGAAGGTTGAGTAACATCAACTGGAGGACCGAACCGACTAATGTTGAAAAATTAGCGGATGACTTGTGGCTAGGGGTGAAAGGCCAATCAAACCTGGAGATAGCTGGTTCTCCCCGAAAGCTATTTAGGTAGCGCCTCGGACGAATACTACTGGGGGTAGAGCACTGTTAAGGCTAGGGGGTCATCCCGACTTACCAACCCTTTGCAAACTCCGAATACCAGTAAGTACTATCCGGGAGACACACGGCGGGTGCTAACGTCCGTCGTGGAGAGGGAAACAACCCAGACCGCCAGCTAAGGTCCCAAATTACTACTAAGTGGGAAACGATGTGGGAAGGCTCAGACAGCCAGGATGTTGGCTTAGAAGCAGCCATCATTTAAAGAAAGCGTAATAGCTCACTGGTCGAGTCGGCCTGCGCGGAAGATGTAACGGGGCTAAGTAGTAAACCGAAGCTGCGGCAATGCACTTTTGTGCATTGGGTAGGGGAGCGTTCTGTAAGCCGTTGAAGGTGTGTTGTAAAGCATGCTGGAGGTATCAGAAGTGCGAATGCTGACATGAGTAACGATAAAGGGGGTGAAAAACCCCCTCGCCGGAAGACCAAGGGTTCCTGTCCAACGTTAATCGGGGCAGGGTAAGTCGACCCCTAAGGCGAGGCCGAAAGGCGTAGTCGATGGGAAACGGGTTAATATTCCCGTACTTCTTACAATTGCGATGGGGGGACGGAGAAGGCTAGGTGGGCCTGGCGACGGTTGTCCAGGTTCAAGTGCGTAGGCTGAAGAGTTAGGTAAATCCGGCTCTTCTTAAGGCTGAGACACGACGTCGAGCTACTACGGTAGTGAAGTCATTGATGCCATGCTTCCAGGAAAAGCCTCTAAGCTTCAGATTGTAAGGAATCGTACCCCAAACCGACACAGGTGGTCGGGTAGAGAATACCAAGGCGCTTGAGAGAACTCGGGTGAAGGAACTAGGCAAAATGGTACCGTAACTTCGGGAGAAGGTACGCTCTCGACGGTGAAGTCCCTCGCGGATGGAGCTATTGAGAGTCGCAGATACCAGGTGGCTGCAACTGTTTATTAAAAACACAGCACTGTGCAAAATCGTAAGATGACGTATACGGTGTGACGCCTGCCCGGTGCCGGAAGGTTAATTGATGGGGTTAGACTTCGGTCGAAGCTCTTGATCGAAGCCCCGGTAAACGGCGGCCGTAACTATAACGGTCCTAAGGTAGCGAAATTCCTTGTCGGGTAAGTTCCGACCTGCACGAATGGCGTAATGATGGCCACGCTGTCTCCACCCGAGACTCAGTGAAATTGAAATCGCTGTGAAGATGCAGTGTACCCGCGGCTAGACGGAAAGACCCCGTGAACCTTTACTACAGCTTGGCACTGAACATTGACCCTACATGTGTAGGATAGGTGGGAGGCTTTGAAACCAGCACGCCAGTGTTGGTGGAGCCGTCCTTGAAATACCACCCTTGTAGTGTTGATGTTCTAACGTCGACCCCTTATCGGGGTTGCGGACAGTGCCTGGTGGGTAGTTTGACTGGGGCGGTCTCCTCCCAAAGCGTAACGGAGGAGCACGAAGGTGGGCTAATCACGGTTGGACATCGTGAGGTTAGTGCAATGGCATAAGCCCGCTTGACTGCGAGAATGACAATTCGAGCAGGTGCGAAAGCAGGTCATAGTGATCCGGTGGTTCTGTATGGAAGGGCCATCGCTCAACGGATAAAAGGTACTCCGGGGATAACAGGCTGATACCGCCCAAGAGTTCATATCGACGGCGGTGTTTGGCACCTCGATGTCGGCTCATCACATCCTGGGGCTGAAGTCGGTCCCAAGGGTATGGCTGTTCGCCATTTAAAGTGGTACGCGAGCTGGGTTTAGAACGTCGTGAGACAGTTCGGTCCCTATCTGCCGTGGGCGTTGGAGAATTGAAAGGGGCTGCTCCTAGTACGAGAGGACCGGAGTGGACGAACCTCTGGTGTTCGGGTTGTGTCGCCAGACGCATTGCCCGGTAGCTAAGTTCGGGATCGATAACCGCTGAAAGCATCTAAGCGGGAAGCGAGCCTTGAGATGAGTTCTCCCTGATACATTAAGTATCCTAAAGGGTTGTCGGAGACTACGACGTTGATAGGTCAGGTGTGTAAGCGTTGTGAGGCGTTGAGCTAACTGATACTAATTGCCCGTGAGGCTTAACCATACAACACCCAAAGGGTTTTGATGGACTCAAATAGAACATTGAATGTGTAAGAACTGAAACAGCTTTCCAGATTATTTAAATCCTGATAACAGGATTTAAAACAGAATTTGCTTGGCGACCATAGCGATTTGGACCCACCTGATTTCCATCCCGAACTCAGAAGTGAAACGAATTAGCGCCGATGGTAGTGTGGGGCTTCCCCATGTGAGAGTAGGACATCGCCAGGCTTTAATTTATTTTCACTTTTTTGAAAAGTGAAGACAAAAATTTAGACTTTAAGTCTAACCAGTGCGGAGCGGTAGTTCAGTTGGTTAGAATACCGGCCTGTCACGCCGGGGGTCGCGGGTTCGAGTCCCGTCCGCTCCGCCATTTATTCCAGACCCTAGCAGAAATGCTAGGGTCTTTTCGTATTTGCGATATTATTTTGGTCTACGACCAACGAGTCCCGGTTGCCCGCAACCCCGGCCGCTCCGCCATTTATTCCAGACCCTAGCAGAAATGCTAGGGTCTTTTCGTATTTGCGATATTTTGGTCTACGACCAACGAGTCCCGGTTGCCCGCAACCCCGGCCGCTCCGCCATTTATTCCAGACCCTAGCAGAAATGCTAGGGTCTTTTCGTATTTGCGATATTATTTTGGTCTACGACCAACGAGTCCCGGTTGCTTGCAACCCCCGCCGCTCCGCCACTTATACCAATCTGGAAAATTAGCTGATCAGGTCAATCCAATCCTTTGTACACATTTGGGTAACCCTATCAGCACGCTCCAAGAATCAGTGCACACTTTCGACACAATATCTTGGTAGTCGGTAAAACTCTGATACCAATCTAAGTAAAAATATGATCTAATTGAGGTTGTTACTTTATCGTCAAAGGGATGCGATGGACAACCTCGATAACACTGATTTTAAAAAGCTTGCTAGCCAACAAAAATCTATCCAGATGAAGATGCGATTACTCGCATTGGCACACTTTAAAGATGGCCACTCTCGCACCCAAATCGCCAAGTTCCTTAAAGTCAGTAGAACCAGTGTGAACAAATGGGTACAAACATTCTTTGAAGAAGGGCTTGAAGGACTGCAAGAGAAACCAAGAACGGGTCGACCAGCATTCCTCAATACCCAACAACGTGAACAGCTAAGCCTGTTTATAAAGACACGTGCCGAAGATTCATCTGGGGGGAGGTTAACAGGTACTGATATTCATGCTTATATCGTGAAAGAGTTTGATAAACACTACCACCCAGACTCTATCTACTATTTGCTTAATCACATGGGCTTCTCTTGGATAACATCACGCTCCAAGCACCCTCGTCAATCCCAGCAAATCCAAGACGATTTTAAAAAAATTCAAAATTGAAACGATCCTTAAGATCCCCGGCCATATTGGGCTAGAGAGTGTTGATGCCTGGTTTCAAGACGAAGCTAGGTTCGGCCAACAGAACACAACGACACGTCTTTGGACGACTCGTGGAACAAGGCCTCGCGTGGTAAAACAACAGCAATTTGAATACGCTTATTTATTTGGTTCGGTATGCCCTGAAAGAGGAATGGGTGAAGCCATAGTGATTCCTTGGATTAACAAGGACATAATGATAAATCACTTAGAGAGCAGATATCTAAGGCGACTGAAAAAGGACGTCATGCTGTCGTTATAATAGATGGTGCAGGCTGGCATAGCGATGATATTACGAGAGAGTTTAATAATGTCAGTACTATTAAGCTTCCTCCCTACTCGCCAGAGCTTAACCCTATAGAGCAAGTTTGGAGTTGGTTGCGACAACATTATCTAGCGAATCAAAGTTTCATTGATTATAACGACATTGTTTCCAAAGTTTGTCGCGCTTGGAATAGGTGTCTTGAGAGCAAAGATCGTGTCACAAAAATAAGCAAAAGAGATTGGATAAACCTGAACAGTTAATTTTCCGGATTGGTATTATTTCACTCTGCTTTAGGGACTGGACAAGATTAACCACTTAATTAATTTGATTGGTATAATCAAAAATCTCGCAGTGTCACTCAACATTAGCTGTAACTTGCCCCCAGTATGATTTTGGATATTTGCACTCCTTGCAATGGCGATTCAGTTAGTGTGAGAATAAAAAGGGGATGTTTTACCATCCCCTAAATTCATCAACACAAAAGCGTAGCAGCTTGTATGTTAGGTCGCTTTTTATCTATTAGAAATGAGTGGGCTTATTCAGCTTTTTCGCTAGATGCCATGTCTTTTTCCGCCTGTTTTGCTTTTTCTATCATTGGAGTAATGGTCGAGCCTTGAACCAGAATAGAGAAAACGACAACAGAATATGTCATAACCATAATGATCTCCTTAACGTCAATGAGCTTATCAGGGATGACCCATATGCCAGACGGAATAGAGAGCGCCATTGCAATTGCTAGCCCTCCTCGTAGACCTCCCCAAGTAAGTATTTTGACTGACCAAGGGTTGTAAGTACGGTAACGTTTAAAGCCAAGATAAGCTAAGAATACACTGAGGTAGCGAGCGGATAATACCAGCGGAACCGATAGTGCCATCATGATCCAGTCTTCTTTGTGGAATTCAAAGAGCAACATCGACATACCGATAAGAAGAAAGAGGACACCATTTAAAAACTCATCAACCAACTCCCAGAAGTGGTCCAGGTGATCTTCACTTTCTTTGGAAAAGCCAATAAAGCGCGTCCAGTTTCCAAGCATGATACCAGAAACCACCATTGCGAGAGGACCTGATACATGTATGTACTCTGCAAAAGCATAACCTGCAGTTGGAACACCTATTGTTAACAGAAGCTCCATCGAATGGTCATCAGTTGCACTGATAAGATAATGAAAAATCACACCTAATGCAAAACCATACATAATACCGCCAAGAGCTTCTTGGACAAACAGTTTTGTCACAGAACCGACAGTAGGAGCTTCCGTACCAAAAGCAATGGTGAACAGGGTGACAAAGATAACCAAACCAAAGCCATCGTTAAATAGTGACTCACCTTCAATTTGTGTTGAAATACGTCGTGGAGCATGAAGTTTTTTGACAATGGCTAAGACTGCAATGGGGTCGGTTGGAGAGATTAAAGCACCAAATAACAAACAATAGACGAGACCAAAGTTAAGGCCGATTAATTGACAGAACCCATACAGCACAAAGCCGATAAAAAATGTTGAGAAAAGAGTCGCACACAGTGCAAGTATGGTGATTTCCCATTTTTGGTCTTTGAGGTTAGGCAGCTTTATGCCTAATCCACCTGCAAACAATAGGAATCCTAGTATGCCTTTGAGAAGAAAATGCTCAAAGTTAATACTGGTTACGGTTTCAGTGGCAATTTCAGTAAGGTGGAACCAGTCATTTTGACCAGCGATAAGAATTAAAAGTGAAAGGATCATTGAGCCAGCAGTGATGGCGATAGTGGTTTGCATTTTTCCTATCTTACTGTTTACAAATGCAATTAGCATTGCAGCAGCAGAGAGAAAACATAAAGTGTGGTAGACCGACATAGTGCTCTCTAATTGTAACATTTTATGATTCAGATTCTCGGATGATGCTGACTAAATAGCAAACACTTTTTTTGAGTTATTTTATTGCACGAAAATACGAGTAATGGGTATTGCTTTTCTATTTAGACGTCTAGACTCCTTTAATTTGTATGATAGGATGGAAAGATAACCAAAGGAATGAGGCTGTACTGTGGGAATGAAGATAAGACAACAAATTGAAGCTCAATTAAAACAGCGTATTTTGCTGATCGATGGTGGCATGGGTACCATGATTCAGGACTACAAACTGGAAGAGCAAGACTATCGAGGAGAGCGCTTTGCGAATTGGCATTGTGATCTAAAAGGCAACAACGATTTGCTGGTGCTCACTCAGCCTCAATTGATTAAGGAAATTCACAGCGCTTACTTAGAAGCAGGCGCTGATATTCTTGAAACCAACACCTTTAACGCGACGACGATTGCGATGGCTGACTATGAGATGGAAAGCCTGAGTGAGGAAATCAACTTTGCCGCTGCAAAGCTTGCTCGTGAAGCCGCTGATGAGTGGACGGCAAAAACGCCAGGGCGTCCACGTTATGTTGCGGGTGTGCTTGGTCCAACAAACCGTACTTGTTCTATTTCCCCAGATGTAAACGATCCGGGTTATCGTAATGTGTCTTTCGATGAACTTGTTGAAGCGTATTCTGAGTCCACTCGAGCGCTTATTAAAGGTGGCTCTGATCTTATTCTGATCGAGACCATCTTCGATACGCTTAACGCGAAAGCTTGTGCCTTTGCGGTTGATAGCGTCTTCGAAGAATTAGGCATAGAGTTGCCCGTAATGATCTCCGGTACCATTACCGATGCTTCTGGGCGTACCCTATCAGGTCAAACAACGGAAGCCTTCTATAACTCTCTTCGTCATGTTAATCCAATTTCATTTGGTTTGAACTGTGCGCTTGGTCCTGATGAACTACGCCCGTACGTTGAAGAGCTTTCTCGTATTTCTGAATCGTTTGTTTCTACCCATCCAAATGCGGGTTTACCGAATGCGTTTGGTGAGTATGACCTTTCGCCACAAGATATGGCGGAACACGTTAAAGAGTGGGCGGAGAGCGGTTTCCTCAACCTAATTGGTGGTTGTTGTGGTACCACGCCAGAGCATATTCGCCATATGGCAATGGCAGTTGAAGGCGTGAAACCTCGAGATTTGCCTGAGCTTACGGTTGCGTGTCGTTTATCCGGTCTTGAGCCTCTTACGATTGAAAAAGAGACGCTGTTCATCAATGTGGGTGAACGTACTAACGTTACCGGCTCTGCTCGATTTAAACGCCTGATCAAAGAAGAGCTCTATGACGAAGCTTTAGAAGTTGCTCGCCAGCAAGTTGAGAACGGTGCTCAGATCATCGATATCAACATGGATGAAGGCATGTTGGATGCAGAAGCGTGTATGGTTCGCTTTCTAAATCTATGCGCCTCTGAGCCTGAGATCTCCAAAGTGCCTATCATGGTCGACTCTTCTAAGTGGGAGGTCATCGAGGCGGGCCTGAAGTGTATTCAGGGTAAGGGCATTGTGAATTCCATCTCTTTGAAAGAGGGTAAAGAGAAGTTTGTAGAACAAGCCAGACTTATTCGTCGTTATGGCGCAGCTGTGATTGTCATGGCATTTGATGAAGTTGGTCAGGCAGAAACACGTAAGCGTAAGTTAGAAATCTGTACTAACGCTTATCGTATTTTGGTTGATGAAGTCGGTTTCCCACCAGAAGATATCATCTTTGACCCGAACATCTTTGCTGTTGCGACGGGTATCGAAGAGCATAATAACTATGCCGTAGATTTCATCGAAGCGGTTGCCGACATTAAGCGCGACTTACCTCACGCGATGATCTCTGGTGGTGTGTCTAACGTTTCCTTCTCATTCCGCGGTAATAACTACGTTCGTGAAGCGATTCACGCTGTGTTCTTATACCACTGTTTTAAAAATGGTATGGATATGGGTATCGTGAACGCGGGTCAGTTGGAAATTTATGATAACGTTCCTGATAAACTGCGTGAGGCGGTAGAAGATGTGGTTCTTAACCGTCGTGATGATTCGACTGAGCGGCTACTTGATATTGCAGCAGAATACGCAGGTAAAGGCGTTGGTAAAGAAGAAGATGCTTCTGCACTAGAGTGGCGAACTTGGGCGGTAGAAAAACGTCTAGAGCATGCGCTGGTTAAAGGCATTACGGAGTTCATTGTCGAAGATACCGAAGAAGCTCGCCTTAATGCCTCTAAGCCACTTGAAGTCATTGAAGGTCCATTGATGGATGGCATGAACGTAGTGGGTGACTTATTTGGTGAAGGTAAGATGTTCCTTCCTCAGGTAGTGAAATCTGCGCGTGTTATGAAGCAAGCGGTAGCGCACTTAGAGCCATTTATTAATAAAGAGAAGCAAGCGGGTTCTTCCAACGGCAAGATCTTACTGGTTACGGTAAAAGGTGACGTGCACGATATCGGTAAGAACATTGTTGGCGTGGTTCTGCAATGTAACAACTACGAGATCATCGATCTTGGCGTAATGGTGCCATGTGAGAAGATCCTCAAGGTAGCCAAAGAAGAAAACGTCGACATCATTGGTCTTTCTGGTTTGATCACTCCATCTCTCGATGAAATGGTGCATGTAGCCAAAGAAATGGAGCGTCTTGATTTCGATCTTCCGCTTCTGATTGGTGGTGCGACTACATCAAAAGCGCATACGGCGGTTAAGATTGAGCAGAACTACAAAAACCCAGTGGTATACGTCAATAACGCTTCTCGTGCAGTTGGTGTATGTACATCACTGTTATCAGACGAGCTTCGTCCTAGCTTTGTCGAAAAATTGGATGCGGATTATGAACGCGTGCGTGATCAGCATAAGCGTAAGAAGCCTCGCACCAAGCCTGTCACCTTAGAAGCCGCACGAGCCAACAAAGTTGCGATTGATTGGGATGCGTATACGCCTCCTGCTCCTGTGAAGCCCGGTATCCATATCTTTGATGACTTTGAAGTGTCTACTTTGCGTAAATACATCGACTGGACACCTTTCTTTATGACCTGGTCACTAGTGGGTAAGTACCCAACAATCTTTGAGCATGAAGAAGTGGGGGAAGAAGCTCAGCGTCTGTACAAAGATGCCAACGATCTGCTGGATCGTGTTGAACGTGAAGGGTTGCTCAAAGCACGTGGTATGTGTGGTCTGTTCCCTGCAGCAAGCGTGGGCGATGATATCGAAGTTTATACCGACGAATCACGCACAGAAGTTGCAAAAGTATTGCTTAATTTACGTCAACAAACTGAGAAACCGAAAGGCTTTAATTACTGTTTGTCTGATTATGTTGCTCCAAAAGAGTCAGGCAAGCACGATTGGATTGGTGCTTTTGCTGTGACTGGTGGCATTGGTGAACGAGAACTTGCTGATGAGTACAAGGCTCAAGGTGATGATTATAATGCCATCATGATCCAAGCAGTAGCGGACCGTCTGGCAGAAGCATTTGCTGAGTATCTGCATGAGCGTGTGCGTAAAGAAATTTGGGGCTACGCTACGGATGAAGACCTATCGAATGAAGACCTGATTCGTGAGAAATATCAAGGCATTCGACCAGCTCCGGGCTATCCAGCATGTCCTGAGCATACTGAAAAGGGGCCGCTTTGGGAGTTAATGAATGTTGAAGAAAACATTGGTATGTCACTGACATCGAGCTATGCGATGTACCCAGGTGCATCGGTATCGGGTTGGTACTTCTCGCATCCAGAATCTCGTTACTTTGCGATCGCGCAGATCCAAGAGGATCAGCTACAAAGTTATGCTGATCGTAAAGGTTGGAATAGGATCGAAGCAGAGAAGTGGTTGGGGCCAAATATTAACGGTTAACCGGATCATATTGAAATAACAAGGGCTGCTATATGCAGCCCTTGTTTATTAGTGAATGAAAGTATTTTTATTACTCAAATAATTCAGTGTGCAGTTTTTGGATAGCTTGGCGAGATACGGACTCGTGAACCAGAAAGCACAGGTTATGTGGACTTGCTCCGTAACAGATCATACGTAGATTAAAGTCTTCTAATGTACCAAATACTTGCTTTGCATAGCCTTTGCTTTCACTCATGTTGTTGCCAATCAGAGCAACGAGGCATAGATCGTGTTCCACTTCTACTTTACACAACGCTTCAAGCTCTTTACGCGCCGCTTGTGGTAATTGAGGTGCACCACCAGACGTGTCTGTTTGATCAAGCGTGAGTGATACACTGATTTCAGATGTGGTGATCAGATCAACAGAGATTTTGTGCTTCGCTAGGATCTCAAATACTTTGGCTAAGAAGCCGTACGCGTGGAACATGTTAGCACTGCGTAATGTCACCATGGTTTGGTTGCAACGCAGAGCAAGTGCTCGGAATAAAGGTGAGCTTTCTACTTGGTGGCGGATCCATGTGCCGCCTTTTTCCGGCTCTTTAGACGAACCGACAAATACTGGGATGTCGTGACGAAGAGCAGGAACCAGTGTTGAAGGGTGCAGGATTTTTGCACCGAAGTTTGCCATCTCTGAGGCTTCGCTAAAGCTGATCTCTGGGATTGGCGCTGCTTTTGAGGCGATACGTGGATCTGTGGTGTAAATGCCCGGAACGTCGGTCCAAATCTCTAGACCTGCTGCTTTTACACCTTCTGCAATGAGTGCTGCACTATAGTCACTGCCGCCACGACCAAGAGTCGTCGTGTTGCCTTCTTCATCTGAACCAATAAAGCCTTGGGTGATAACGACGTATTCTTGACAAAGGGGCACCAATTTTTCTTGTGCTAGTTGTGAAATGATCTCGACACTAGGTTCAGCACGCCCAAAGTTGCCATCGGTTTTAAGTACGTCGCGAATATCAAAACGAATCGTATTTACGCCACGTTCGCGCATTAACTGCGCAAGAATGTGAGTCGACATTAATTCTCCACAAGCGACCAAATGATCGGTCAGTTTGGTGCTTGCTTGGATTGAAGCCGCTTCTGCTAAACTCGTGACAGTATCAAGAATTGAATACACTTCTGCTGCGGCTTCGGTCGAGTCTTCAAGTTGTGACAGAATCGATTCGTGAATACCTGCGAGTTTCTGTAGAACTCCCGCTCGATGCTCTTGGTCTTGAACACCATTTGCTAGTTCAACTAATAGGTTCGTGACACCGGAGCAAGCGCTGCTGATGACAAGGCGAGTATTTGGGTTGTTTTCTATGATAGTGGAGCAACGGCTCATTGCCTCAAAGTTGGCTACACTGGTTCCACCGAATTTTGCTACGTTAAATGCGCTCACTGCGTTCTCCCACGACTTCCTGAATAATAACAACAATTAATGAGTTGCCCAATACATCCAATGTTTGGTGAGGAAAGGAACAGAGCCAAGAGAGAAGTAATTAAGATAACTTTTTGATATTTACTCTCAGAAGCTCTTCATCAGGCTGCGCTGATGACAATTGATGGGATTCAACCCAAGTCAACCGACAAGTCAAATCCTGCAAATTTGACTCACCTCGGCACTACTCCCCATGAGTGCTTGGTATAGGAATTGCGGTTCCACCAATCACCTGCCTGGGTAGTGCTCCTCTTCTGCATGAAGCTTTTTTATTGAACGGCTTTATCGGGATAATGTCAACCTATATTCTAGAGAAAATGATTGAGTATGAGATGCTACGGACGGTGAGATACGGATTTTTATCAATACCAATGTACTTCTGGGTCATCCTGCAGTGCAGAGCATCTTGAGTTTAATTGAGTATATACTTACTCTCGAATGGTCATGGATGGCATGACTTATCCAATAAAAAGTCTGTCCGATTTATGATCGACAGCAAGTAAGGAGCTAGTATGACAATTTACAGTTTTATCCCCCCTCACCGGACATTGATGGGACCTGGGCCATCAGATATTTCCCCTCCGGTTCTACAAGCATTAGGTCGTCAGACGATCGGACATCTCGACCCTTTATTTATTTCTATGATGAATGAAGTCAAACAGTTACTTAAATATGCTTTCCAAACAGAAAACGAATTTACCATTGCGGTTTCTGCACCTGGCAGTGCGGGTATGGAAGCGTGCTTTGTTAATCTTATCGAACCTGGCGACAAGGTAATTGTGTGTCGAAATGGCGTGTTCGGCGACCGCATGCGAGAAAATGTAATGCGAGCGGGTGGGGAGGCCATCTTAGTTGATGACCCTTGGGGAGCACCTGTTTGTCTAGAAAAAGTGGAGCAAGCACTGCAGAAAAATCCGGATGCCAAATTGCTCGCGTTTGTTCACGCAGAAACTTCAACCGGTGCGCTGAGTGATGCTCAGGCACTTGGCCAACTTGCAAAAAAATACAATGTATTGTCGATTGTTGATGCAGTAACGTCTTTAGCAGGGGTGCCTTTAAAAGTAGATGAATGGCAGCTAGATGCGGTTTACTCCGGTAGCCAAAAGTGCTTATCTTGCGTACCAGGGCTATCTCCTTTGACATTTTCACCAGCTGCGATTGATAAGATAAAGGCTCGAAAAACCCCTGTGCAGAGTTGGTTCTTAGACCAAAGTTTGGTGCTCGGTTATTGGGCTGGGGAAGGAAAGCGTAGCTATCATCATACAGCACCAGTGAACAGTCTTTATGCGCTACATGAAGCATTATTACTTCTAAAGCAAGAGGGGTTGGAATCTTCTTGGCAACGTCATCGGCAGATGCATGAAAAGCTAAAAGCAGGCTTATTGAAATTGGGCTTTGATTTTGTGGTCGATGAAGCCTATCGCTTGCCTCAGCTCAACGCGGTTTATGTGCCTGAAGGTATTGATGAAGCTAAAGTACGTGAGCACCTTCTTAATGTTTACAACTTAGAGATAGGCGCTGGTCTTGGAATATTGGCGGGTAAGGCTTGGCGTATCGGGTTAATGGGCTATGGTGCTCGTGCTGAAAACATAGCACTGTGTCTAAAAGCTTTAGAGGAATCATTATACCCAAGTGACCTCAAGATTAAGTAAGAAAGCGAAGGTTGAGGCCTTCGCTTTACATGCCATCTATTCTGCCTTAATCACTTCTTGAAAGAAATCGGAGGCTCGCTGAGATGGTGGTTGGTATTGGATATCACTGAAATTCATTTGAGGAAATAAGAAGCTTGCTTCCGTCCGAATTTGCTCAGCTTTACTCGATTCTCCCAAACCTTGATAAGCCAAAATGAGGTTGTTATATAGCATTGGACGAGGTTTATCTTTGATCATGTTGAGTGACCAATCAATGTAAGGTTGAATAAAGCGAGGCTCTTGTTCTTGTAATCCCACATTGAGCAAACTGCTGTAAACGTCCCAGTCAAAACGATCCTTCCATACCACGGGATTTGTCACCTGATTTAAGATATCCGGATCGGTAGGTTGAGTGGTTTCAAACTTGGTCAACACATAATTCGTATGCAAAGCACTGAGCATATAGAACGTTAAAGTGAGTGGTAGAACGAGGCTACATACTCGAAGTAAGCTCTTGGTAATACGGCTAAAAGGTGCTTGACGATACTGAGAAGAACGTTGATCAACCCAGTAAAGCAGAATAATAAAAATCAACCAATGTACGAGTGAATGGTAGAACGGGTACTCGAGTTGAGAATGGATTATTATCGGGATAAATAGAGCGAGCAGTGCCAAACGTGTTCCTCGCTTCGCTTGATAGATGCGATAAATGACACAAGATGCAGCCAATAAGATCCCCAAGATAGGTAAAATTCCGCCTTCCGCAGCCCAATAAAGCAGCTCATTATGCGGGTGATCCATAGATGGCAAGCCTGCGGGATAGGTCTCATTGAGAGCATGCTGACGAGCAGTATATAACATGTACTCTGATTCAAACTGACCGTAACCATAACCAGTAAATGGCTTTTCGATCACCATATCGAGCGTTTGTGGAAAGGTATAGGCTCGAGGTGATTCCATATGCACTTTTTCAGACGCTAAACTTCCACCATCTGGGAAAGCTAGCTTCATTACCACTAAAGAAAGGGCTAACCCCATGGCAATAGAAACTATCCAGCGAATAAAGCGAGAGCGGTTCGAAAAGCGCTGCATGTAAGGGATGATCATAATGACGGCGATCGTTGAAGCGAGCCAACCAGTTCGAGATGCAAGCGCGACAATCAAAGGTAAGGTTAAAACAGGGACGGCATACAAAATGGCAGTTGCAGTAAGCTTACGTGAATACTTATGTCGCTGGGGTTGGCGGGCTAATAGGTAGCTGGCAATGATCAATCCTGTGGCGAGAAAACTTGCCATGACATTAGGTTGCTGGAAAATACCATAAGGTCGATTTACAACCGTGTCATAGCCAAATAGGTTATCAGGTTGTAGATAAAGGTACTGGACCAGCCCCCAAACTGCCTCAATGATAACGGCTAGCACAATAAACCAAAGTAAGCGCTGACGGTATTTATTATTAAATTTAAATTGTTGTAAAACAATAAAGAACAGTAGGCCAGCCCATAACGTTATTAATCTATTTGCGGCAATAGCTGCGTTTGCGTTTGGAAACAAGATAGGCAGTGTCATGATGACGCAGCTTATGAATAAGCCCAGTGTCAGCTTAGAATAACGCACAGAGTGATTGGCAGCGAGCTGATAGATGCCGATACCCAGTACCCCACTGAACGCAATCCATGTTGTGGCATTAAATGGTAGGGCGAGGCCAGCTCCGCCAGGGTTGAGCATAAAAAAGTGCATTGCCACTAAGAACAGCATTGCTAGCGCTAAAAGGAATTTTCGATTAAGAGGAACTTGTACCTTATGTTGAGAAAGCTTGGTTCCGTTTACATGTAAAATAGCCATAAATTTCGCACTGTTAAATGAAAAAAGGCCAACCATCAGTTGGCCTTTTACTTTACCTGCTTTTTTTATTTCAACATAGGCTTAAGGAAACGAGCGGTGTGTGAACCTTTGACCTTAGACACATCTTCAGGGGTTCCCTGAGCAATGATGTCTCCGCCTCCTTGTCCTCCTTCCGGGCCTAAATCTACGATCCAATCGGCAGTTTTAATGACATCAAGGTTATGTTCTATAACCACGACCGTATTACCATGATCACGGAGTCGATGTAAGACCGTAAGTAACTGTTGGATATCATGAAAGTGAAGCCCTGTGGTTGGCTCATCCAAAATATACAAGGTCTTGCCTGTGTCTCGTTTGGATAATTCACGAGCGAGTTTAACCCGCTGAGCTTCACCGCCAGATAAAGTTGTCGCTGCCTGCCCTAGTCGAATATAGGATAGGCCAACATCAATCAGGGTTTGTAATTTTCTGGCAATAACTGGGACTGGGTCAAAGAAAGCTCGTGCATCTTCAACAGTCATGGCTAAAACTTCATCAATCGTTTTGCCTTTGTAGTGGACCTCAAGTGTTTCACGATTGTAGCGTTTGCCTTTACACACATCACAGGGAACGTACACATCGGGTAAGAAGTGCATTTCGACCTTGATGACGCCATCCCCCTGACAGGCCTCACAGCGTCCACCTCGAACGTTAAAGCTAAAACGCCCCGGTTTATAACCACGGGAACGTGACTCTTGAGTGCCAGCAAACAGTTCCCTAATGGGTGTAAAGATACCTGTATAAGTTGCTGGGTTGGAGCGAGGTGTTCGGCCAATTGGGCTTTGGTCTATATCGATAACCTTATCGAAGTGCTCAAGGCCTTTGATCGACTTATACGGAGAAGGTTGTGCAGTCGTGGCGCCGTTGAGTTGAGTATGAGCAATCTTAAAGAATGTATCGTTGATTAGGGTAGATTTGCCTGAACCAGATACCCCAGTGATACAACTGAATAAACCAACGGGAATGGAGAGATTGACATTTTTCAGGTTATTGCCTGTTGCCCCTTTGAGTTCAACCGTTTTCTTTGGATCTCTTGGCGTACGTTGCTTAGGTACACTGATTTCTTTTGCGCCGCTGAGGTATTGGCCTGTCAATGAATTAGGGTTAGCAATAATATCGGCCATCGTCCCTTCTGCGACGACATTACCGCCATGAACCCCTGCTCCGGGGCCAATATCGATGACATGGTCAGCACAGCGAATCGCATCTTCATCATGTTCAACCACTAAGACGGTGTTGCCTAAATCACGTAGGTGAGTCAGTGTTTTTAACAGTCTCTCATTATCGCGCTGGTGGAGACCAATTGAAGGCTCATCAAGAACATACATTACCCCAACTAATCCAGCTCCAATTTGGCTTGCTAGACGAATACGTTGTGCCTCTCCTCCTGAGAGTGTTTCAGCACTGCGTGATAAGTTGAGATAATTGAGTCCCACGTTGACCAAAAATTGCAGGCGGTCGTTAATTTCTTTCATCACCTTTTCTGCGATTTGGGCACGTTGCCCTTCTAAGTGTAAGGAATGAAAGAAATCCAATGCCTCGGCAATACTTAGCTTTACAATTTCCGGTAGTGTGGTATCGGCAATAAAGACGTTACGTGCTTCAAGGCGTAGACGTGTACCATTACAACTTGAACAGGATTTGGTTGAAATGTATTTCGCTAAATCTTCTCTAACTGAGTTAGACTCGGTATCACGATAACGACGTTCAAGTGTATTGAGAATCCCTTCAAATGGGTGGCGCTTGACGCGGATGTCCCCTCGGTCATTGATGTATTTGAATTCAACTTCTGAGCGACCTGAGCCTTTTAAAATGATCTCTTGGGTTTTCTTAGGTAATGAATCAAAGGGAACATGCAAATCGAAGCCATAATGCTCGGCTAACGAAGAGAGCATTTGGAAGTAATAATAGTTCTTTTGATCCCAACCCCGAATTGCTCCCTGTGCTAGGCTGAGGCTACCATCTTGAATTACTCGACTTGGGTCAAAGTATTGCTGTACGCCAAGTCCATCACAGGTTTGGCATGCTCCGGCAGGGTTATTGAATGAAAACAGGCGAGGTTCTAATTCTTGCATGCTGTAGCCACAAAGAGGGCAAGCAAAGTTGGCTGAGAAGATCACTTCTTCGCCGTCGCCATCCATTGGGGCCACAACCGCAATGCCACCAGAAAGCTCGAGTGTGGTTTCGAAGGATTCAGCCAAACGTTGCTGCAAGTCTGGGCGGACTTTAAAGCGGTCGACTACCACTTCAATGGTGTGCTTTTTGTGCAGCTCTAGCGTTGGTGGATCGGAAAGGTCGCATGTTTCACCATCGATGCGTGCACGAATAAACCCTTGAGCTGCTAGGTTCTCCAGTGTCTTAACATGCTCACCTTTACGTTCTTTCACGATAGGAGCAAGCAGCATCATCTTGCTGCCTTCTGGCAACTCTAAGACTTTATCGACCATCTGGCTGACGGTTTGTGCTGCAAGCGGTGTATGGTGTGTTGGACAACGAGGTTCACCAACACGAGCGTAAAGCAAACGTAGGTAGTCGTAGACTTCAGTAATCGTGCCGACGGTGGATCTAGGGTTATGCGATGTTGATTTCTGCTCAATTGAGATTGCAGGAGACAAACCTTCGATGTGGTCCACATCTGGTTTTTCCATTAGAGACAAAAATTGGCGAGCGTAAGCGGATAGTGACTCTACGTAACGCCTTTGACCTTCAGCATACAAAGTATCGAAGGCGAGAGAAGATTTACCAGAACCACTCAAACCGGTAATGACAATCAGTTTATCGCGAGGGATAGTGAGGTTGATATCTTTGAGGTTATGGGTGCGGGCACCGCGAACTTCTATTTTGTCCATCGTTTTTGCTCTATGTAAAACCAAGTAACGCAAGTATTACATAGTGTGAGAAATGTTCAAAGAAAATACTGGACAAAAAAACAGTAAAGCTCGACCTGAGCCGAGCTTTACTAGAGACAAGTTTTCTATCAAAAAATTTGGGCGCTTAGGCTTCTTTATGCGTTGCGTGCTTCCCGAGCTCAGATTTCTTTTCGTCTTTTAAATATAGGTTTTCAAAGCAGTAGTTAGTTGCTTCGATGTAACCTTCTACGCTACCACAGTCAAAGCGTTGTCCTTTGAATTTATAGGCTAGAACGCAGCCTGCTTTGGCTTGCTTAAGTAGTGCGTCAGTAATTTGGATCTCGCCACCTTTGCCAGGTTCTGTATTTTCGATCAGTTCAAAAATATCTGGAGTCAGGATGTAACGACCGATGATCGCTAGGTTACTTGGTGCTGTGCCTTGCTCCGGTTTCTCAACCATGTCATCGACACGGAAGATATCATCTTTGATCATCTCACCAGATATTACACCATACTTGTGTGTTTCTTCTTCCGGCACTTCCTGAACAGCAACGATTGAACAACGGAATTGCTTAAACAGCGCCACCATTTGAGCTAGTACGCCCTCTTCTTCGTTGACGCAAAGGTCATCAGCCAGTACTACTGCAAAAGGTTCGTCACCGATCAGCTCACGTCCTGTTAGAATGGCATGGCCTAAGCCTTTCATTTCGCGTTGACGAATGTAGGTAAAGTTGGCTGAGTCAATGATTTCTCGGATATCGCCCAACAATTCTTCTTTATTGGTACCACTGATTTGATGCTCAAGCTCATAGTTTTTATCG